>DFJP01000051.1 GCA_002373085.1 Caryophanales bacterium UBA3668
TACGCTGACGATATCGTTGATACCATTGAAGAAATGCCTGCTAACATTGTTAGCCGTGTTCTTAAAGCTTGTCCAAAAGACTTAAGAGGCGATGTTAATCGCTTATTAAACTATAAAGAAAATACCGCCGGTAGCATCATGACCACTGAGTATATCGAAATGAAAGACTCAGTAACCGTCAAGCAAGCTATCGATTCGATTAGAAAAAATGGTAGAGATGCGGAAACCATCTACACTATCTTTGTTAGAGATAAAAGTAGAACCCTCGTTGGTACAGTGGAATTATCAGACTTAATCTTTGCAAATGAAACCGATGTTCTCTCTGACATTATGGACAAAGACTTTGTCTGCTGTAATGTTAACGATGACCAAGAAGAAGTCGCTAAAAAGTTCAAACGTTATGACTTAACTGCTATGGCAGTTGTTAATAGTGAAAATAAAATTGTCGGTATTATTACTATTGACGATATCGTCGATATTATGGAACAAGAAGCCACTGAAGATATCGCTCACATGGCGGCCATTACCGACATGGAAGATCCATATCTTAAGACTCCAATCTTCAAGTTAGTCATTAAATGTGTGCCTTGGATTTTAGCCTTAATGGTGCTTCAAGTCTTCTCCACAATGATTCTTTCAGGATTTGAAAACGAAATTACAAAGTTTGCAATTCTTGCAGTCTTCACTCCACTTATCATGGATGCGGGTATAAATTCTGGTGGACAAACCACTACAATGATTGTTCGTTCCTTGTCTCTTGATGAATTTACTGGAAAAGATTATGGTAAAGTAATTCTTAAAGAATTAAGAGTCGCAGCAGTTATTGGTGCAATTGTCTCTATCTTCTCGTTTGGATGGTTACTATTCGAGATGGGTGTTGGAATTGTTAACACCGATTCAATTAGAGAACAAGTCGCTATCGCTGGAGGCAATTACACAGTATACATGGTGCTTGTCGCAGCCTTAGTTGCATCTACATTATTTGTGACAATGATTGTCTCTAGATTAGTGGGCTGCTCACTTCCATTCTTAGCTAAACTAGTTAAGTTAGATCCTGCTGTTATGTGTGGTCCAATTACCACCACAATGGTAGATATCATCTCACTTATTACCTATTTCGTCCTTTGGACTCAAATCATTGGACCTGCAATTGGTTTCTAATTTATTAGAAAAAGAAAACGACCAGCTGGTCGTTTTTCTTATTCATATAATTTGTAATTCGGAAGTTCTTCCCATTTAGGATGGGCTTCAATTACTTTATCAAGAGCTTCATTAAATAACACTAGTTCAGTGTGTCTTCTATTTGTAGGAAGAGCCTTATACGCTTTTAGGACTCTTTTAAGGGTTAAGAGAACTTCACTTTGCGAACCATCTAATAATCCTGCAGTAAGTAAATATACGCGCATGATAGATAAACTATAATCGTTTGATAGGTCTCTTCTAAACGCAAATGATACTTCGTTATCATAATACGCTTCATATTCTGCTTTCTCTTTAGAGAAGATCATCGCATAGATATATTGCGCTTTTGCTTCAAAGATAATTCTATTTGATGTTTCTTTTTCGTCTTCAAGGATTTTATTAATAAGTCCAAATGCCTCATCATAATTCTTGTTTTCTAAAGCAACATAAACATCTAACAAAGCAGCTTCAGGAATGAATTTAGCGGGTTTCTTTGCGATTTCTTCCTCTTTTTCATCCTTTTTAAGAGTGGCACCACCATTCTCCGCAACTAATAATTCGTTAAAGGAATCAACATCACCTTTGATTTGGCTTAAGCGATATCCATCTGTAACAGAATCAGACTTAATAGGAAGAATGTTATAGATGGTCGCCATTAAGGCAATAATGCCCATGGTTAAGAAGAAATAGGCGACATCGGATTCAATACCATCATTCTTGTTGTAATAAATAAATAAGAATATACATGCTGCAACCCAAGCAACGTTAAAGATTGTGCCATAGAAAATATATGGATATGGGTTTGGTTTAGCTTTTTTATCATAATTAGGAACAATTCTGGTTTCACCAGTTAATCCGTTAAATGTTTTGAAACCAAATCTTCTTTTTCCATTTTCAATATAGAAAGTTAAATAGAATAATGACCAGAAGGTAATATCATATCCACCAGTCTTTGCGCCTAAGAAATGTCCAAATTCTTGAAGAACACCAGTAACAAAGACTCCACCAAAGACAGAAACAATAATATATACTGCGTATAATCCTACTGATTGGATTGAAGAATGGGAAAAGTGGGTTTGTAAAACAGTAAAACCATAGACTATTGCTACTGCAAAGACCAATAAATAGATGACAATTCCAATGATGTTTTCTTTTTTCATATATTAATAACAAGATTTATAGATTGCTCTTACCACTTCTTCATCCATATTTTTCTTTGGATGAGGAATAATTCTTGTTCCCTTTCTAGTTACTTTGTTTGTTAATTCTTCAATATCGCTTTCTTTTATGCCTAATTCATGTAATGAGGAAGGCATACCTAATTTATTGAAATACGATTTGAATTGATTAATTGTTTCTTGAGCGCATTCAAGAGTGTTTTCAATATTTAAATTGAACACTCTTCTTCCTAATTTAGCAAGTTTTTCGCACTCATATGGCAAATAATATGTCGCCCATGCAGGGAAAAGGACCGCTAATCCACATCCATGAGCAATATGAGGAAACATTCCACTTACTGGATGTTCTAATTGATGTACCGCCATCATAAATGGTTTTCCAATACCAGTAATTCCATTATGAGAGAAGCTGCTCGCAAGCATTAAGCGTGCACGATAATCATAATTTGTTGGATTGTTATAACAAAGAAGTCCAACATCAGCGACATTCTTAATAAGCCCTAAAGCAAATTCATCTGCGAGTTCATATTCTTCACTTTCACAGAAATATCTTTCTAAAGAATGCATCATGATATCGACAACCCCATAAGCAGTTTGTTCTTTTGAAACAGAAATTGTAAGTTCTGGATCTTCAATAGCAAACACTGGACGGATAAGATCACTATTAAATCCAACCTTTGTGCCGGTTTCGTCATCTTGAATAACACAAGAATTCGAAAGTTCACTGCCTGCTGCAGAGATTGTTAATATAACACCAATCGGCATAGCTTTAGTTGGCTCGGCCTGATGAAGATTAATTTCTTTAACCCCACCATTATGATAGTAATTCACGGCGATACATTTTGCAGTGTCAATAACACTTCCACCACCAATTGCAAGAATAAAATCAATCTTATTTTCTCTTACCATCTTTAATCCTTCCTCAACTAAATCAAAGGTTGGATTTGCTCTTACTCCTCTAAGTAATTCAAAAGGAATAACAGCCTTGCTTAAAGAAACAACCACTCTTTCTAATAAGCCACTTTTAATAACAGAATTTTTACCAATAACTATTAAAACTTTGCTAGCGCCAAACTCTTTTAAAATAGCACCAACATCGTTTTCTTTGCCTGGTCCAAAGTAGATTTTAGTAGGAGATACAAAATTAAAGTTTTTCATTGCTTTTTCTCCAAATTAATGGCTTTTTGCACATTTTTCTTAAAATTTTCCTTATCAATGAAGTTAAATGAATTCATTAAACCGATAAGAGTTTTGTTCTTATAGTTAGTTAAATAATAGACAGTGGAATTCCCATACCCATAGGCATAGAATCGAGCGATCGATTTCTTAGTATTTGGGTGAAGAATATTCTCCTCATCAATCTTTTTAATGAACTTTAAGGCTGTTGTGTAGAATATGTTATAAACGAACTCTGAAAATAAATCACTACCAGCGCTTTGTAGTGTTGCATCAACAAAGGCTTGGTTGTCTTTGTAATATTCAAAAACAAACACAATAAGTTCTTGGAAGGTTGTTGCGTTATTCACGCCAGGAATCTTTTCTTCTAAAAATACTTGAGTAAGTAAGTCGTATGTATCGTGATAATGATAATAAAATGTTTTTCTACTGATGCCGCACTTTTTGGATAATTCTAAAACAGAGATGGTTTCAAGTGGTTGATGCGCCATCATGTCTTTTAAAGTAATAGCTAAAGCGTGCCCAGTTTTCATAAACTATTTAATCTTGCAATATTCCTTTGCTACTTCACTACCAACGGCAGCGTTATTTAAAACTAATTTAATGTTGCTCTCTAAAGAGTCACCACCTGTTAAGTCAGTGATAGTTTTAAGCAAGAATGGAGTGCATTCTTTTCCTTTGATACCTTGCTTATCCATTTCTTTTAACGCTGTATCAATTGCTTTATCAATGACTTCTTTAGGCATTTCATATTGCTCTGGAATTGGATTGGTTAATAAAATTCCACCTATTAAACCATTTTCGCGTTTAGCTTTAATGATTTTGGCCATTTCAAAAGCATCTTCAACTTTATAATCAACTTTTAATCCTGAATGAGAATTATAGAAAGCAGGAAGCTCTTCAGTTTTATAACCTAACACAGGAACACCCATAGTTTCTAAATATTCTAATGTAAGTGGAAGATCTAAAATTGCTTTAGCGCCAGCACAAACAACTGTAACGTTAGTCTTAGCAAGTTCTTGTAAGTCAGCAGAGATATCCATAGTTTCTGTTGCTCCTCTATGCACTCCACCAATGCCACCAGTAACAAATACTTCAATACCAGCTTGAGCAGCGATAATCATCGTGGTTGCTACTGTTGTAGCACCCCATAACTTTTTAGCATAGACAACAGGTAGGTCTCTTCTAGAAACTTTTAAGACTCCTTTTCTTTTTCCAAACTCTTCAATTTCTTCTGGAGTCATACCTACAATTGGTTCTCCATCAATAATTCCGATAGTAGCAGGTACTGCTCCATGGCTTCTAATAGTTTCTTCAACCTTTAAAGCAGTTTCCACATTTTTAGGATAAGGCATACCATGCGAAATAATTGTGCTTTCCAAAGCCACTACTGGCCTATTTTCTTTTAAAGCAGATAATACTTCTGGATTAATTTTCATTATCTTTTTCCTTCTTTCTAATCTTTTGCATGCTCATATGAATGTTGTTTATTGTGACTGCTAAGAATCCTAATACAGCAACTATGACAATAATTGCAACCCAGTTCTCACCAGTTAAACGAGTAAAATCGATATTTAATATATTCATTTCCCCACCAAGGAAATTAAAGGCAAGAATTGTGCCTAATTCCACAGCAGCAAAACTACCAACAACTATTCCTCTATAGAGGTTTAATGG
>DFJP01000105.1 GCA_002373085.1 Caryophanales bacterium UBA3668
AAACTCGCCTTTGGTAACCGTATTTTGAAACAACTTGAAACATTCGTTCCAGTTTACGTTGGTTGTGGTGGAAGCGAAACTGAAGCATTTGACTTTATTTTCACAAACAAAATCTTAAAGAAATTCGAATCCTTAAATATCGCTTTCTTAAAAGATGAATTAAAAGAATTACAAGCATTCTTAGACAAGCTTTACGGCAAGAACCAATTCAAATTAGCGCAAGCAAAAATCTCAGCAATGCTTAAAGATTAATTAACATAGTTAATTATTGAAATCATTTATGGCAACAAGTGGCAAAAGACTTTTTCGCAAATACATCGATAAGATGAATTCCTTCAACAAAGATAAAAATGTTGAAGCGATTTACGATTCCTTGCTTAATGGAAGGAATTCTTATTTGAGAATGTCAAAAAAAGGTTCATCTCGATTTGACCCAAGATGGATTACCGTTATTGAAGATTGCCTATTTGATTTAGGAGATATTATTAATAACCCAAGTGAAGTGACCGCTATTGATAGTAGTATCACTCCAATTGAACTCGCTAAAAAGATTGATGGCAAGTCCGTCCAACATTTAGCGTCACACTCTCAATATGTCAAAGAAATTGATGAAAATGGCAATGTCATTCCATCAAAGATTTTATCTCACTCTAATGTTCAAGATTTCCATACTTATGAGAATAGATTTATCGCGACTTTTGTTCGTCGATTAGTCCTCTTCATTGAGAAACGTTATGAATTTATTCATAGTAATCTTAATTTAACTAAAGAAGATGTCTTGATGATCAAGAATAAATCTATCGTTGATGGTCAAGAAGTTGAAATCGAAACTAAAGTGACAATTAGAAGAGAAGAAAAAGACAAGAGTACGGTTGAGGCTAAAGAATATATCGAACGTATTAAATCAATGAGAGAATACGTCCAATTCTATTACACCTCTCCATTTATGAAGATGATGAAAAATGAACGAGATGTTCGTAAGCCAATCATCCAAACCAATATCTTAAGAAAAAATCCAAAATATCGAAAATGCTATGAAACATTCCTCTTCATTGAAAAATTCGATTCTTTAGGCGTGTCTTATCACTTAAATGAAAATTATCAATCTTTCGATGAAGAAGAAAGAAGAAAAATGAATTTCTTAATGTTATCTGGCTTTTTAAGTGCTCAAACAAGAGACCGCATGGAAAGTATTAAGGTATCGAATAAAGTTTATAAACCTAAATTCCTTACTAGCATGGATGATGAGATGTTCACCTATGGTGATATCCTTAAAGGTCCAATCGAATTCGTAAGAATTGATCAAACATATCGCGATTACTTAAGAAGTAAGATTAAGGCTGATTTGCCAGAACATCCAAATAAATACGAAAGAGCGTATTACGAAGAAGAATACGACTATAAGAGAGAACAAAAACTCGATTCTCAAGAACTTGATCAACTTATCAACCGTAAGAAAAGAGAAATTGCAGCGTACGAGAAATATCTTGAAAAACTTATTGCTCAGCGTGATAAGGAAGAGGCTGAACAAAGAAGAAAAGAACTCGAAGCTATTAAAGCTTATCAAGAAGGTCTTATCGCTCTTAAACGTCAAAAGATTATTGAAGAAGCTGAGGCCAATAAGATTCCTTACGATATTAACGATGATATTGAGCCAGAAAGAACCATTGAGGATAATTCCTACTCAGACGAAGAAATTCCTCTAGAAGAGCCTTCTAGAAGCGAAGAATATGGTTTTGATGCAGTCGTTGAAAACGCTGAAGAAGAATTAATAGAAGAAAACGAACCTGAAGAACCAGTTTACACTGAAATTTCAACTGATAGTTCTGATAGTGAAGAAAGTGCTCCAATAGTTGTAGAACCTGTTAGTGAATCTATACCTATTAGTGAACCAGTTAATGATGAATATCCTGAAGAACTCCTCGATGAAAGTGCATTTGCAGATAACGAAGTCGTCTACTTTGTTTCTGATGATGCAGAAATTAGAGAAGTCAATGGACATAAAGAAATGGTGTACTATTCCTCAAATTATGATGATGAGTTAGATAATGCATCTAATGAAGTCATTCCAAGCGTGGAAAACGAAGAAGTATATCAAGAAGTGACTGACGTTCCTGAAGAAAACGAGACTCTTTCAGATGAATCTGAAGGTGAAATTGTTTATTATGTCCAAGGAGATGCTGAAGTAATCGAAGTCGATGGACATAAAGAATACATCTATAAGGCCGATGATGAGGACAAATAGTTATGGAAGAAGATATTAAAGATGTTAATGTTGAATCTTCTTCTATAGAAGAACCATCTAATAACGGTAAAAGAATCAAAAGACCTAAAAGCAAGGCAAGAAAAATTATTGAATGGGTTCTCCTAGGTATATTCCTCGTCATATTCGGTGTTATCGCTGCTGGAACCATTGATTCAATGATCCATGCGAAAGAACATTATGGCGAAAAACTTAAGTTTGGAATTGGAAGCTTTGTCGTTTTGACTAATTCCATGGAGCCAAAATATAACAAAGATGACGCTCTTATCACTTATAAAGAGGATATGGAGGCTATTGTCTCTGAATTAAAAGCAGTTCCAAATGCGACAATTATCCAAGATGATGAAGTAAAATTCATCATTACTATGGATATTAACGACACTAATAAAGACCATGGGGTGGATATTACTTTCAAAAACGTCAACATGGGTATTGACTGGAGCACATTCGAATTTGTTAATGATTGCTATAAAACTGGTCAAATGATTACAACTGGTTACGTCATGACCCATAGAATTATGGAATTACATGTCGATAAAACTATCGCATATGGCAACGGAAGATATACATTTGTTACCGCAGGTATCAATCATGGTGGAACCCATTCCTTAATGGGGCAGTATCAATTCGTTACCGAAAAGAATTACTTAGGAACTGTAAAAGTTAGTTCACAATTCTTAGGACAAATCTTCAAATTTGTCTCCTCTGCTTGGGGATTAATCATCTTATTATTAATTCCAGCCGCCTACTTAATTGTTGTTTCTGGAATTGATATCTTCCGAGCTTTGAAGGATACTGATGGAGAGGGAAGTAGTGAAACTAGAGTTTCTAATACAGATAACTCTAAAAAGATTGAAGGATTAGAAGAGCTATCTGAAGAAGATAGAGAAAGACTTAAAAGAGAATTACTCGATCAAATGATCGAAGAGAAAGGAAAGAAGAAATAAATGAAAGGTAACCCATTACTACGTTACTATATTGCCTTATCAATCACTCTTGCGGTGTTTGCGGCTTCTTTCATTGCGGTGTTTATTTCCGTTTTTGCGCCTGAATTATTCCACGCTGCACAAGGATTTATTACTGTTATTTTCTTTGCTGTGTCTCTTTCTACAGCGATTATTGCAGTCTTTACATTCTTATTTATTAATGCTCAACTTGCGATGTTTAAACAACTTAAGAGTGAAAATATTTATACACTAGGGCACGAATCATATTTTTTCAATTTATCTGCATTCCAAAACCGCGTTCTTAGATTAAGAAGAAATCCATCCTTGCATTTTAAAAAGCAATACTTAGTGGCGTTCTCTGCTACTTCTACAGAAACAAGCTATAACATTTTAAAAACCGATGCCTCGGTTCAATTAAATTATGAAATTTCTAATTTCATTGATGAAAAATATTCATTTGGCAAAGGTTTATTCTCGTTGAAGACAAATGTTTTTGGATTTAATCGTGGTGTTTTCTTCATCTATATGTTTGGTGTTACTGAAGAAGAAGTGAAAAATGTCGCTACCGAATTAACAAATAAAGTCTTTGAAATTGTTAAAGAAAAAGATCTAAAGATTTGGGCTCAACCATTCTTTGGAGTTACAGAAGTTGAACCAGATGAAAACCTTACTGGCGCGATTGAAAATGCTTTAATTGCTAGAAGCAATGGTGAAGCAAACTTCGAATCATTTGTTAAATATACAAAGAAAGAAAAAATTGAACACGAAGATGACTTGTTTGAAGAGATTAATTACGCTCTTGAACATGGTGAATTCGTTCCATATTATCAACTTAAGTATAATTTAAAAAAGAAAGAAATTGTTTCTTGCGAAGCTTTAGCGAGATGGAACTCTCCTAAGCGAGGTCTACTTACTCCTGGAACATTCGTTGAAAGAGCGGAGGAATTAGGCTTGCTTTCTTCTATTGACATCTATATTTTCGAAGCAGCGATTAGAGATGTTTCTAACGCGCTTAAAAGAGGTCGTAGAGTGGTGCCTGTTTCATGTAACTTCTCGTTATATGAATTCTTCTCTCATACATTTATTGATACAATTATGAACTTGCTTAATAAGTATCAAGTTCCAACCTCTTTAGTGGAAATTGAAATTACTGAAACAACTTCACAAGTTAACCAATTCTTATCTGTTTCTGTTATTAAGAAACTGAAAGACACTGGTATTCGAGTCTTAATGGATGACTATGGAGTTGGTTATTCTCAAATTTCTAACTTAAAGAACATTCCTTTTGATGCGATTAAGATTGATAAATCTTACATTGATTTAATCTTAACAGATGAAAAGACTAAATCTATCGTTAAATTCCTTATTGATTTAGGTCACGTTAATGGAATGGAAGTTATCGCTGAAGGTGTTGAAAAGAAAGAACAAGTTGAAGCTCTTAGAAGAATGGGAATCGATACGATTCAAGGATTCTATTATTCTAAAGCTGTCTCAATTGATGATTTCCAAGCGTTGCTTAAAGAAAATACTTTCGAAGGAGGTAATCAAAAATGATTGTCGTATTAGGTGCGTCTCATGATGATGTTCTATATTTCGATCGTGTTCTTTTAAATAGAAAAGAAGAACTTATCCTTAATAAATTTAAGGCATCAACAGGTACTATTTTCAATCAAGAAGTTTTGGTTATTTCTGGTTTATATAGTTCTGCTTTAACAAGCGCTGTTGTGACATATATTCTTCAAAAACACTATATTGACTTAGTTATCTGCGTTGGTAGATGCTTTGGATTAGATAAAGGAGTTGCCACTGGTGACATTGTTATCTCTAGTTCGATTATCGACACTAATATTGACTTAACTTCAATTTCAAATGTCGGACTAGGAGAAATTCCGGGATTTAAAAGAGAGTATAAAGTTCAAAACGATATTATTACTTACCTAAAGAAAGGTATTGCTAAAAGAACATACGTTACTTCTTATAACGCTTATTTCCTTTCTACCGATAACTTATCTGAGGAAGCAACTAGATTAATTTATCAAAAAAAGCATGTTTTCGGCATTAGTGACGAAAAGATTGTTGTTGATCATAACTCAAGTGGTGCTGCTTTGGCAGCAAACATTAAAGATGTTCCTTTCGTAAGTATCAAAGTTGTACAAAATTCTTTAAATGAAAATACAAAAGTAGATGACTATCTAAAAGTCCTTGAACGTTATATTGATTTAGGAAAAGCTGTAGCTGCTACTATCGGAGATATTGGTAGAAACGATGTCTTAAGAGGAGGACAATTCTAATGGAAAGAAACAAAAAGAAAAATAGTATTAAAACTATTTTGAAGTCGTTCTCTTTGCTCCCAGTCTTTATGGCGGTTTTAGCCTCCTTAATCATTGCTCCTTTAGCTGTGGTTTATGTCATTAAAGAAGACATTGCCTTTTTAATTGTCGCAGTTGTTATTTTAGTCTTCCTTTTATTTGGATATGTTTTTGTTATTTTCTATATCTCGAGAATGGTTAGAGAAATCTTCTTTAATCAAATCTACGCAAAGACATACCGTAACTTTAAAAAGATTATTAAAAATGACATTAGTTTTGAAAGATACGATGACCAAAATATCGTTGAAATCGATGAATTAAATGAAATGGTCGATGATTTAAAAAAGAAACTCGATGGTGGATTCCTTGTTATTAGAGAGCAAGACTATTCATCTTTGAATTTAGAATATATCGATAAGTCAAAGAAGCTCATTACTTTTGAATCATTCAAAAAGAATATTGCTCATATCATCTATTTATCTCAATCATTCCGTAATATGGTTATCTCTATTTCTTATCCAATCAATCGTCCTTTAGAAGAAGAGGACAAGGATAGAATTCTTAACCTATACGCAAAAGTATTTGAAGATTATTCAAATCCTCTATTTATTTATGGTGAAGATGGTAAGAGTTTATTAATTTATCTTCCTGTTATTTCTTCATTAAGTAGAGTTAAAGAACAATTAGAACTCTCCTTACCTGATAGCGGTGTTGTTGTTAGAGGCGTTAACGGATTAGAGAATTATTCTCCTAAATTCGCTGCAGTTGTTTATCCATATTCCACTGAAGAATATATTTTAAGCGACTTAAGATACGCGAAAAGACAGGACAAAGAAATTAACTTCTTTATTCCAAATAGAACTGAAAGAAATAGTGAAAAAGACACTTTGATGAATACTTCAATGAATGTCAACTATATGTCAAAAATTGTCTCATGTATTTATGAACTTAACTATGACACAGTTGATAACGAAAAGAACATTAAGGTCTTAAAGAAATTAGTTAACGATTTAGCAAGTTATCACAATATCGATGAAGCAGGCATTATATATTATAATGAAGCGATTAAAGCTTACATGCCTTATGTCACTGCTGATAATTCTAACTTATTTAAAGTTGGAGATAAGATTGATCCGTATTTTGTTAACTTATTAGCGAATAATGCTGATCCTGATAATTCGTATTATTTCTTTAGTAGAAATCACGCTAATAACCTTTTGGGTCGTCAATTCGATTTATATGGAATTACTAGTGGATTTTATCAATTAGCAAGAAATAGAAGCGGATTTCCGATTTCTTTAGTTTACTTCTTTAATAGAAAAGGAGTTTTGAACCTCAATTCTTATTTAAGAGAATCTTTCTTTGTTATCTGTTCTAGATTATCTGGTTACTTTAATCAAAAAGAAGGAGCGGATTATGTTGATGTCCGTAATTCTGAAAATGAATACATCCTCTCTATGAGTGATTATATGATGTATAAAGTCAATGATGATTTTAACCTCGTTTATCTTTCTAACGGATTAAAGAAAGCATTCCCAAAAGCCGAAGTTGGTAAACCATGTCATAAATGTTTTTATGGCTTAGACAGACCATGTCACGATTGTCCAATTAAAACATATAAGAAAAAGAGCGCAACCATTAATAAGAGCGGTTATGATATTTCCTTAACATTAAATGACCGTAAGAGTCCTTTACGTACTTTGTTATGCACTAGAAATGATTCTAGTAGTGAAATTAACACGAAAGACTTATTCGATAGAGAATTCCTCACCTTCTCTTATTTATCACTCTTAAATACCCTTAAAAACGAATATTACTCAAATGGTCGTGGATATATTCTTTTAATTAGTATTGATAATAGTGAAGACTTTATTTCTTCTCAAGGCAGTGAAGGCTTCTTATTTGCAACTAGATGCTTAATTAGAAATATTAAGAACAAATTAAAAACTAATGATGTCTTTATCTATAACCCAACCACTTTAGCGATTCACCTTGCTAATAAAGGTCACGCAGATATTTTAAATATCTGTGAAAATATTTACGAACTCTCAAAAGAACATTATTTTGATGATGGAAGTAAAGACAAATTTAATTTAACTTATTTACCAATAGGTTATCCACGTGGATACGCATCTGCGGATGATTTTATTAGACATATGACTGATGTTTATCACAACACTAGCTACGATAGAAACAAAGACTTTATTTACTTCTGCGACTATCCAATTAGCCGTAGTGCTTCTAAACGTGACTTCATGCTTTCAGTTATTGAAAACGAATTCTCTGGTCAAACATCTAACTCAGTTAATCTTCAACCAATCGTTTCAGTTAAGAATCGTCATATCTTCGGTGCTGAAATTCTTCTCCGTATTAACGACGTTCATAGAAATATCTTCTTTAACGCTGAAGAGATTTCCCGTATCGCTGAAAGCGAAAATAAGACTCATATCATTACAGAGTCTATCGTTAACTTTGTTGGTAAGCTTTATAAAGATTATGGCAAGAGCATCTTTAAGCTTCATGATTTCGGTCGTATCGCTATTAACATCGACCAAACTTACTTAAAAGATCCTAACTTAATCAAAGCGGTTATTAAACTTTGCGAAGCAAATAATCTTCCAAATAACTTCATCTCATTTGAAATTCCAGAAGAGATGATTCCTGATAACATCGATAAGATTAAGAGATTTGCTGACGAATTATCTAACTATCATATCTATTTCTCTGTTGATAGATATACAGGTGCGTATATTGGTAGTGAAAAACTTAAAGATCTTGGCTTTAACGAAGTTAAGATTGCTCGTGACTTAATTACCAAGATTGATAAAGATCCAATTCAACTCAAGGCAGTTGCTGATATTGTTAAAAATGCGAAAAACGTCGGTATCTCTATTGCTTGCGTTGGTGTTGAAAATGAAGCACAATTCAAAGCACTTAAGAATCTTGATAGTGAAATGGTTGTCCAAGGTTACTACTTGTATAAACCACTTACACGTGCAGACTTAATTACCGCATTAGTATCTTACGAACAATAACAAATAGGATCGGTTGTCCGATCCTTTTTTTTCACGTAAAGTATTTAATTTTAATTAAAGCAAAAGAAATTAAATAAGTTAAGTCAAGTAGATTTAATGTTTTTCTTTTTGGTGACTTTTTCTTTGAAGAAGGCACAATGAAAACAAGTTTGCTATATGGATTGTTTAAAAAACTAGGTATAATTTACTTAGTTTCGAAACAAACTCCACTAGTAAACATACCGAAGATAGTACAGGCAAGTTTACGACATGTGGCAACTGCAGCTACCTTGTGAGGAAGGCCGCTGCTTTTTTTCTGATAATAGAATTTGGTTATTTGATTATCA
>DFJP01000100.1 GCA_002373085.1 Caryophanales bacterium UBA3668
AGGCCATGGATTGAACGTTAACTGCAGTACCCCATGAATATGGGATTGAGTATTGCATACGATAGATGTTAGCACGTGGGTTGTCCCAGCTTCTAAAGACAGCTGCGACAGCTTCCATTAATTGTTCGCGTGGATCAGTTGGGAATTCTTCACCAAATGTCTTCTTGTAGTAGTCTTTGTATTTTGCGACTAAGACTTTTAATTCTTCGGTTGTAACTTCTGTATCGAGCTTGTAACCTTTTTCTTTCTTTAAGTCATCTAACATTTTGTCCATTTCGGTTCTTGGGTGACCTTTGGCAATGTTGGTGAACATAAGAATGAATCTACGGAAGCTATCCATAGCGAATCTTTCGTTGCCTGTCTCTCTTGCAAGAGCAGCAGCGGTTTTGTCATTTAAACCTAAGTTTAAGATTGTGTCCATCATACCTGGCATACTAACACGAGCGCCAGAACGGACTGAGACTAAAAGTGGATTGTGGTCGCCACCGAATGTTTTTCCGGTTTTCTTTTCGACCTCTTTAATTGCATCGAAGACTTGTGTTTTAACAAAGTCTGGGATTTTTTTGCCACTTTCATAGTAGAGTGTGCAAGCTTCAGTGGAAATTGTAAATCCTTCTGGGACTGGGACACCAATGTGTGTCATTTCAGCTAAGCCGGCACCTTTACCACCTAAGAGTTCCTTACCTAATCCGTAAGCTTCCTCAAAGGCGTAAACATATTTCTTTTCAGCCATATTTTTCCTCCTAAGGGCATATCAAGTGAGCGTCTACGTATCACGCTCACAAGCGTAATATATTTTATCTCACAGGCGCATATATGTGGTAGTGGAATTATAAAAAATTTTGTTGTATCAACATTTTTTAAATCATATAACTTAAACTGATAAAAGGTATCTATAGATACATTTTATATGTATAAAAATCCTTACTGAAAAATTCAGTATTTCAAAATCAAAGATAAAAAAACTATAATTTATGTGGAGATGACGATTATGAATAATAAATTACCTCTTGTGTTAACCATTGATTTTGGAACACAATCCCTTCGTACCTCGCTTATAAATAATAAGGGCGAAATTGAAGCTATCGTGAAAAGAAAATATGAGCCAGCCTATATTTCCACGGATAAAGGTTATGCGGAGCAAGACCCAGATTTCTATTATGACAACCTTGTCATATGCCTTAAAGAACTCGCTAAAGATAATAAAGATAAACTAGATCGAATTGTCGGAAGCACGATTGCAACCTTTAGAGATTCATCTGTTCAACTAGATAAAGATTATAAACCAATTAGAAAATCAATTCTTTGGTTAGACCAACGTATGGCAAAGGGTTCTGAAAAGTATCCTCTCCTATATCGTGCATTATTTAGGCTTGTGGGTATGGGTGAGACTATTAAACTCAATCGTAGCCGCACAATGGCGCATTGGATTAAAGAAAACGAACCAGAGACATGGGCTAAAACAGAAAAATACGTAAATATTTCTACATATTTAACATATAAATTAACTGGCACCCTCGCTGATAGTGCTGCTAACTTAACTGGCCACTACCCAATGAACTTTAAAGCGAGAAAGTGGTATGGAGAAAAAGCTCTTAAAGGAGTTATCTTTGGTATTCCACAAAGAATGCTTTTTGATTTAAAACAACCAGGTGAAGTAATTGGTACAATCTCTAAAGAGATTTGTGATTTAACTGGATTACCAGAAGGTATTAAGTTATATGCTTCTGGAAGTGATAAAGCATGCGAAACCCTAGGTTTAGGTGCTTTAGATAAATCAGTAGGTGCGATATCCTATGGAACAGCGTGCACTATTGAAGTTAGTAATAGAAAATATCATGAACCAGAACCATTCTTACCTGCTTATCCAGCTGCAGTTCCAAATTGGTACAATATGGAAGTTCAAATCTATCGTGGATATTGGATGCTTTCTTGGTTCTCTAAGAACTTTGCTTCTGAAGTTATTGATGAAGCTAAAATCCAAAAGATGGCAGTTGAAGAATTACTTAATAAGAGATTAGGAGAAATTCCACCAGGAAGTGATGGCTTAGTCCTTCAACCATATTGGGGACCAGGATTAAGAAGACCTTTAGCAAAAGGTGGAATTATCGGTTTTAGTGACACTCACACTAGAGAGCACCTCTATAGAGCAATCATCGAAGGTATTGGATATGCTCTAAAAGAAGGACTTGAATCAATTGAAAAGAGTCAAAAACACAAAGTCAAAGAATTAAGAATTTCAGGTGGAGGATCACAGAGTGATATTATCTGCCAAATCACTGCAGATATCTTCAATCTTCCAGTTAGTAGAGTGCAAACCTATGAAACAACTTCGTTAGGTGCGGCAATTGCAACATTTGTAGCAGCAGGTGAATTTAAAACTGTTGAAGAAGCAATGAAAGCAATGTCTCATAAGACGACAACATTCACTCCAAATCCTGAGGCAGTTGAACAATACGAAGACTTATATCGCAAGGTCTATCTAGAGATGTATCCAGACCTTAAAGGTGTCTATCGTCATATCAATAAATTCACTAAGAGATATTAAAAAAGAAGCGGAAACCTACATGGGAATCCGCTTTTTCTATATTTTGAAATCGATTATTTCTAGATGATGTTTTTTTGCAAACTCAATTGCTATTTGAAATGCTTCTTTTGAGAATTGATTTGGTTCGTGAGCGTCTACTCCTGCCACTACTTTTACATTATATTCTCTCGCTAATTCAAAGAACTCATCGCTTGGATATAATCTTTTGCCTCTTAGACCGAGAATATTAATTTCTATTGGAGTATTTGTCTCCTCACACTTTTTAAGTATCCTTCTCGCATATGGTTCTAAAGAACTATCCCAGCCTCTATTAAACATGACAAAGATATCTGGGTGAGCAATATATTTGAACAAACCAGTATCTAGACCTTTCTCCACTGAAGTTACATAATCTTCAACCGAGGAATAATAAGATAGATTATTTGGTTTTACCAAAAAGTGTTGCCCCATAATTAGATAATCAATCTTTTTGCTCTCAATTAGCCATTTATAATAATCCAAATAGTAATCACCATATTCAGCTTCAAAACCAACAATGATATCAATTTGGTTTTTGTATTTCTCTTTAAGAGATTGAATAGAATTGAGATAGTCATCTAATTGATCATAAGTTCCTCTGATACCTGGTTGGATAACATTAGGAAAAAAGATGTGGTCAGAAAAGCCAAGTCTTTTAACTCCTGCTTCTATAGCAGAAAGAACGAATTCCTCGTCCTTTCCGTATGCGTGGCCACATCTACTTGTATGCGTATGGTAGCAATACTCAATTTTGTCCATTATTCTAATTCGAACGCTCCAGTGTAGAGTCGATAGTAAACACCTTTTTGCGCAATTAAATCATTATGAGTACCACGTTCAATAATGTGACCATGGTCCAAGACCATAATTGCGTTAGAATTTTGGACTGTTGATAATCTATGTGCGATAACAAAGACGGTTCTACCTTCCATAAGCTTATCAGTACCTGCTTGAACAAGTTTTTCGGTACGAGTATCAATTGAGGAAGTAGCTTCGTCTAAAATCATCACTGGTGCATCTGCAACCGCTGCTCTAGCAATAGAGAGAAGTTGTCTTTGACCTTGAGAAAGGTTAGCACCATCACCACTTAATACAGTGTTATATCCTTCTGGTAAACGAGTGATGAAATCATGTGCATTAGCAATCTTAGCAGCGTTGATACATTCTTCATCAGTTGCCTCTAATCGACCATAACGGATGTTTTCCATTACTGTTCCAGTAAATAAGTTAGTGTCTTGTAAGACAATACCTAACGACTTTCTTAAGTCAGCTTTCTTAATCTTGTTGATGTTAATGCCATCATATCTAATCTTTCCGTCAGCGATGTCATAGAATCTATTGATTAAGTTTGTAATAGTTGTTTTTCCTGCACCTGTAGCTCCGACAAAAGCAATCTTTTGTCCTGGGTGAGCGTAAATTGAAACATCTTCAAGGACTAATCTATTTCCATCGTAAGAGAAATCAACTTGATCCAAGACGATATCGCCTTGTAATGGTTTATATTCAAGAGTGCCATCATGATGTTGATGTTTCCATGCATAATCATGAGTGTGTTCTTCAGTTTCTTCGAAACTACCATCTTCTTTGTATTTAACATTACATAAGTAAACGTAGCCATCATCGGTTTCTGGTTTTTCATCAATTAAATCTAAGCAGCGTGAAGCACCCGCCATACCCATAACGATGAAGATGACTTGTTGAGAGAATTGGTTAACGTTATTAGCGAACATTCTACTCATCATTAAGAAGAGGGCAATCATACCGGCAAACCTAGCGGAGTCGCCTGAGATAACTTCAAATCCTGATGCAGATAAGTTTGGTAGGCTGAAAACATAGATAAAGGCACCCATTAATCCGCATAGAATGTATAAAAAGTTGCCTATATTGCCCATAACAGGCATCATGATGTTTCCGTGGATATTCGCGGTTGTCGCGTAGTCTCTAAGCTCTTCATTGAGTTTATCAAATTCTTCCGCACTCTTTTCTTCGTGAGAGAAAACTTTAATAACTTTAAGGCCTTTGATTGATTCTTCGATATTACCTTCAACTTGAGCGAGGGCGATTTGTTGCTTGACAAAGAATTTAGAGGATTTTCCTCCGATTACCTTAGTAACCGCTAACATGATGAAGAATCCACCAACGATGACTAAAGTCATCCATACAGATGTAATCATCATAATGATGAAGACAAAGATAGAAACTAATCCTGTTTGGATTAAACTTGGTAAAGCTTGGGAGATGAATTGTCTAATTGTATCAATATCGTTTGTATACAAAGACATGATTGCTCCGTGAGCATGTGTATCAAAATATTTGATTGGCAAATCTTGCATGTGAGAGAACATCTTTTTTCTGAAGTCGTTCATGAATGATTGTGTAACAATCGCCATGGTTCTGTTCCATGTCCAGCTTGCTAAAATACCAACAAAATAAATTGAACCTAAAACAATTAATAAGTACACAAGGTTTGTGTTAAGAGTAAATCCGAAAGCAGAGCTAACTGGATAAATATCTACGAATGGATTTTTACCTTGCGCGCCTGCTGCAGTTAACGCCGCTGTTGCTAAGGAAGCAAAAACAGATGATGAAATATTGCCGAATACGTTAAAGATTAAACAGGCAAGTGATAATAATAATTTTCCTGGATAGAGTTTGAAAAGCTGTTTCAAAAGGCGTTTCATAGTGCCTTTTTTTGCTTTTCCTCTTTCTCTTATTCTAACTGGTGGCATTATTTATCACCTCCTACTCTATTTTGAGTGAGATATGTCTCACGATAAATTTCGTTATTCTTCATCAATTCATCATGAGTTCCAATTGCATCGATTGTGCCGTTTTCCATGATGATGATTTGATCAGCATCTTCAATAGAACTAATACGCTGTGCGATGACAATTTTAGTCATGTTTGGAAGGTCTTCTTTCAAACCTTTACGAATTAACCTATCAGTTTTAGTATCAACTGCGCTTGTTGAGTCGTCTAAAATGAGGATTTTTGGATTCTTTAAAATCGCTCTAGCAATACAAAGTCTTTGCTTTTGTCCGCCAGAGAAATTAGCGCCACCTTGTTCGACTTTGCTTTGAAGGAGATCAGGCTTAGCTCTAACGATTTCTTCAGCTTGAGCAATCTTGCAAGCGTGCCACATTTCTTCTTCTGTCGCGTTTTCATTTCCCCACTTAAGATTGCTTTCAATTGTGCCTGAGAATAAGACGTTCTTTTGTAAAACAACAGCGACATTATTTCTTAAAACTTCTAAGTCATATTCTTTAACATTATGGCCATCAACAAGGACTTCTCCTTCAGTGGTGTCGTATAGTCTAGAAATCAAATTAATGACAGAAGTTTTACCTGAACCGGTAGAACCTAAAATACCGATAAATTGACCGCTTTTGATATGAATATCGATATTTTTTAGGGCATAATTTTCACTTTCTTCTTTATATTTGAAGTTCACATTGTTGAAATCAACCGAACCTGAATTGATTTCTTCAATTGGATTTTCTGGGTTTTTAATTGTTGGTTCTTCTGCTAAAACTTCAGAGACACGTCTAACGGTTTCAATTGATAAAGCAATCATGACCATGATCATAGAAATCATCATTAAGGACATTAAGATTTGAATACCGTAAGTGATAAGAGCGGACATTTGACCAATTGTTAAAGATCCACCTGACCAATCTAGACCATCCCAGCTTGAAGTTGAATAAACAATGTAGGAACCAACACCGATAATAATAATATTAGAAAGATGTATAGCAGTGTTGATTAATGGGTTATTCAAAGCAACGATTTTTTCACCGTGAATAAACTCTTTTGTAATCGCATCACTAGCGTTGTTAAATTTATCCTTCTCAAAGTCTTCACGGACATATGATTTTACGACTCTAATTCCACTGACATTTTCTTGAATGGATTGGTTAAGAGCGTCGTACTTTTTAAAGACTCTTGTGAAGACTTTCATTGCACTTTTAATGATGAAGAAGAAACCAAATGCAACGATTGGAACAAGGGCTGCAAATAAGAATCCCATCATTCCTCCTCCAACGAAAGTCATAACTGCGGAGAAGATTAACATTAATGGGGCTCTAACGACGATACGAATCATCATTTGGAATCCCATTTGGATATTATTGATATCTGTTGTCATTCTTGTGACTAAAGATGAAGCAGAGAACTTATCAATATTTGTGAATGAGAAACTTGCTAATTTCTTGTATAAATCACTTCTTAAGTTGGCAGCTAATCCAACAGAAGCGATAGATGCAAACTTACCACCTAAGATTCCACAGATAAGTGAAACAATTGCCATACCGATTAAGATTAAAGCGATATAGAACACTGGAATAGATCCTTCAGAATGGAAGAAACTATCAGGTGTGGTGAGTTGCTTAATTTGGTCAACAAAGATACCCATGATAAATGGCATAGCGCATTCCATAGCAGCTTCGCCAACCATGAATAAAGGAGTAATTAGAGCATATTTTTTGTATTGTCTAACACTTTTTAAAATCAGTTTTAATTTTTGAAACATTGTCATGCAGTTATTACCTCCTATTTATATAACATTCTCATGATGATATCACTGGATGGACTGAGAAACCTCTTAAATCCAATGTGTATACGTGTAAACGCGAGACCTTTAAATGTGGATAGAACACTTATTGTGAGCTCAACAGGGTTATGACTATTGAAGTCTCCTTCTTCTTGACCTCTTTTGATTAAATCCTCGATATATTGGAAGGCCGGTGTTCTTTCACATACTTTTTTATTGAATAAATTCTTTTGAAGATGGATGTTCAGAAATAGATATATGATCCACGGATTTCTATCATCCACCATTTTTATTCGTTTAAGCGTTGCCTCAATTAAGTCGTGAGCAGTGAATTTAGCTTTTTGATCAAAGTTAATGCCAACAATCATACCTTTCATATATGGCTTAACTATTTTATTCACTACCGCTATATACAAATCTTTTTTACTTTCAAAATAGTGATATAGAAGTCCATGTGAACAATTAGCGTCTTTACTAACTTCATCTAAAGAAACTGCATCATACCCCTTCATTGCGAAGAGTTTTAACGCTGACTCCATAATCGTGTTTATACGTTCTTGTCTAATTTGTTCAAATTGTTCTTTTGTCTTTGGCATATTTTTATAGTTGACTAAAGTGTCAATGAAAATAATAATATCACTCACTCTTATTTTCAATAAATATGCATTTTAAGAGATTAAATCATTGGACAAGGCTTATATTTTTGTTGCCCTACTATTGCTTGATAGATTCTAGATATCCAAATATTTGGATATTTTTAATATTTAACATGAAATGATATTTAATATAAAATATTAGGGTATGAAAAATTTTGTTTTGATATCACCTAATTTCCCAGAAACTTATTACCAATTCGCAGTAGCGCTTAAAAACGTTGGCTTTAGAGTGCTCGGAATTGGTGATCAACCATATGATGAATTACGCCCAGAATTAAAAGAAGCACTTCATGAATATTACAAGGTCAATGTCCTTGATAACTTCGATGAAGAGAAAGCTGCTGTGGGTTATTTTGAAAGAAAATATGGCCACATTGATTATATTGAAAGCAATAATGAATATTGGCTTAGAAAAGATTCTATTTTAAGAGATTTATTCTGGGTTGATACTGGTTTAAGAGAACATGAGTTAGACAACTATCAAAGAAAATCACTCATGAAAAAAGCTTTTGAAAAAGCAGGAGCAAAAGTTGCTCCATACATCTTAGTTAATGATTTTGAATCTCTAGAAAAATTCGCTAAAGAAAATGGCTATCCACTATTTGTAAAACCTGATATTGGTGTTGGTGCTGAAGAAAGCTTCAAAATTACAAATTATGATGAATTATGCTCTTTCTACAATAAAAAACCACAAAATGTTCAATATATTTGCGAAAGATTTGTCTCTGGAGACATAGTTACATTTGATGGAATTGCAGATTGGAATAGTAACGTTGTTTTTATGGCCTCACTAGAATGTCCACCATCAATTAGTGATGTTCTTATTTCCGGATCAGAGTTCTTCTATTACAGCAATCCGTTTATTGATCCTAAATTTGAAAAGATTGGTAGAGACACTGTTAAAGCTTTTGGTTTAAAAAAGAGATGTTTCCACATCGAATACTTTAGGGTTAACAAAAAGATTGAAGGATTTGCAGACGTTGGAGATATCGTTGGATTAGAGGTTAACATTCGTACACCTGGAGGATACACTCCTGACATGCATAATTACGCGAATTCCGTGAACATGTATCAAATATATGCGGATGTGATGGCAGACTTAAATCCTACACCTGTTTGTTCGCCTAAAGCGTACTGTGCAACTAGTAGTAGAAGAGACAATGTTCAATATTTCTATTCCGATGAAGATATTAAAAGAACCTTTGCTAAAGAGTTAGTGGGAGCAGGTAGATATCCAAAGGTCCTCTCTGGAGTTATGGGTGATAGTTTCTATATGGCAAAGTTTAATTCAGTTAAAGAAATTGAGGTCTTCCACCAATACGTTAATCGTAAAAATGTATCTAGTAACCATTCAAAGGGAAAATCAGCAACAATGTTTGAAAAAGATAGCAATGAACCAATTTGCGATAGGCATATTGATGGAGCGTAGTCATGGAAATATTTGAATATAAACCACAACAATGGGAACAAGCTTTTGCCTCTGAAAGAGACAATCTCCTTTTCAATTTGCCACAGTTCAAATTCAATGTTGAACATATTGGTGCGACTTCTATTAATAACTGTCGTTCTTTTAGAAATGTTGATATTCTTTTATCCACCAAAAACTTTGTTGACTCATCAACAATTGCGATGATGTTAGAATCAAAAGACTATAAAAGACTTCCTGAATTATCCACTATTGACTGTATTGTGTTAGTTAAAAAGAGTAAAGTATACGGATGTGGCATTACTTTACGAGTAATGGAATATGCATCTTTAACATATAGACGCTTCTTAGCGTTTAAAACTCTCTTAAGAGAAAGCTACGCAAGAGTGCAAAAATATAATGAATTTAGAAAGACTTTATTTACTAGAGTAAATCACGACATTAAAAAGTATAACGAAGGAAAAATTAATTATATTAATAATCTCCTTGAAGAAAACTACAAATTTGAATAACTAATGAACGGAATTATTATTACTAACCAAGACATAGGGCATAACGCTTACAAAATAAAAAGATTTACCGAGGAAGGGAATAAACTCGGTATTTCTTTGACTCATCTAGTTAACGATGGCTCTTTAGCGGTCCTAAAAGATCACAAAGCAGTAGTCAAAATTCCTAAATGTGATTTTGTGATTTATTTAGATAAAGATATCTATTTAGCAAGAATCTTAGAGAAGGCTGGATATCGCTTATTTAATAAAGCAGATTTCATCAAAATGTGTGATGACAAAATGCTCACAAATATCATGTGTAGTGACCTAGATATCAATATGCCTAAAACTATTGCAGGACCTCTCTTTTATTCCCCTAAACTTGTAGGAAGTAACCTAAAATTCCTTGATACCGTTATTGAAGAGCTTGGTTTACCACTTGTTTTTAAGAAGGTTTATGGCTCTTTAGGAACAGGTGTTTATCTATGTAACACCAAGGAAGAATTAGTGAGTCTATACACCGAAAACTGTCGTCAACCAATTCAGTTCCAAGAATATATTGCGTCAAGTTATGGAAAGTCATTACGTGTCCTTATTGTTGATGGAAAGATTGTCGGAGCGTTCCAAAGATATAACGAAAGTGATTTTAGAAGTAACTTCGGTCAAACTGCCTCTAGTAGAGAATTTCCGTTAACAGACAAATATTTAGAGACTGCAGAAAAAATCGCGAAAGCATTTGATATCGAATACGCGGGTCTTGATCTCCTATTTGGTGAAAATAATGAACCAATATTATGTGAGATTAACTCCAATGCCTTCTTTGAAGAGTTTGAAAAAACAACAAAGATTAATGTTGCTAAACTCTTCATGGAAATGATTAAAAGAAAAATGAGCAAATAATATGAACAAGAATAAACAAAGATTTGAACACCACTCCAAAGACTATTCAGGAATAAGAGAATTTCCAGTTAGGAAAGACTCTGAACTTTTAGAATTTCTTTTAGAAACTTTAAAAGGACAATCTCGTAACTCCGTGAAGTCATTATTAACCAATCATCGTGTCAGTGTTGATGGAGCGCCTATCTCTCAATATAACTTTAAGTTATATAAAGGTGACACAGTTATCATTTCTAAGACTCCAATCAGAAAGAAAACTAGAAGTAATCTTCCTATCATTTTTGAAAATGATGAAATGATTGTTATTAATAAACCTAGTGGTCTGCTCTCTATCGCTAGCGATAAAGAAAAAGGTGCGACTGCATATCGTATGTTAACAGATTATGTTCAACAAAAAGACAAACATAACCGTATCTTTGTTGTTCATAGAATCGACGAAGACACCTCTGGAGTTTTGATGGTGGCTAAAAATCAAAAACTACAAGAAGCTCTTCAAGATAAATGGAATGACTTAGTGAAATCACGTGGATATATCGCTATCGTTGATGGAATCTTAGAACAAAAAAGTGGCACTATTAAGTCCTACTTAAAAAAGAATAGCCAAAACATGATGTATTCATCAAAAAAACCGGGTGATGGACAATTATCAATTACCCATTACAAAGTAATCGCAGAGAATGGTAACTACTCCTTATTAGATGTCCATATTGATTCTGGTAGAAAAAATCAAATCCGTGTTCATATGGGTGATATTGGTCATAATATCATCGGTGATGATAAATATGGAAATCCTACTAACCCAATCAAAAGGCTTGGTCTTCATGCCTATGAATTAGAGTTAGTTCATCCACTAACGGGAAAAACAATGAAATTCACTGCTCCTACACCTAAAGAATTTTTCACTCTTTTCCCAAACGTGAAAAAATAATCAGATATTTTTTGTTTTGATAAACAAGCCCCTAAAAGTATAATCAATGTAGTATGATGACGAACAAATACTTTAAATCATTTTTGAATAGTGCAATTTCAATTTTGCCAATTGTGGCAATTGTTTTTGCTCTTTCTTTATCTGGTTTTGCTCCGATTAATAACAATGACTATGTCATGTTATCTATTGGTGCAACCATCATGATTTCTGGTTTGTCATTCTTCCAAATTGGCGCTCAAAATAGCTTAATTCGAGTTGGCGAATATATGGGTGCTTCTTTATCTAAGCAAAAGCGATTAATTGTCGTTATTATTTTTGCTTTCCTATTAGGAGCGTTAGTAACATGCGCTGAACCAAGTATCTTAATTATGTCTAAACAAGCTGGTTTAAACCCAATCTTGTTGATTGGTGCAATTGCAGCTGGAGTAGGCATCTTTGTTGTTATTGGTATTCTTAGAATTATCTTTAGAAAATCACTCAATGTTTGGTATTTAGCCTTCTACCTACTTGTTTTTATGCTTATTTGCTTACTACAAGTTGATGAAGCTAACCACGCTTTCTTACCGTTTATCTTTGATGCAGGTGGGATCACTACTGGCAGCGCAACTGTTCCATTTATCTTAGCTCTTGGCGCTGGAGTTGCTATGACTCGTGGTGGTAATAAATCAAAAGATAGTTCCTTCGGTTTAGTTGGTTTAGCCTCTATTGGTCCTATTCTAACGATGGTCATTTTGATTTTAATTAACTCTTCTGGATTCCATGAATATACAGTTCCAGAAGCTGCTTCCCCTGATTTATCTTTAACGGTTGATTGGGGTTATATTGGATCTAAGTTCTTAGATGCTTTATTACCTAAAGCAAATTATTCAAGCATGGGATCAATGGTTGAAGTTGCTATGGCTCTTTCCCCAATTTTAGTTATCTTCTTCATTTATGAAGCAATTTATATCAAGTTATCAGCGAAAAAAGTCCTTTCATTATTAAACGGATTCCTTGTTTCATTTATTGGTTTAACTTTATTCTTAACTGCAGTTGGTTCTACGATGTCTCCAATTGGATTAAAGGTTGGACAAGAACTCGCTAACGAACCAGATTGGTTAGTTATCATTATTGCTTTCGTTATTGGTGCGGTCACTATCTTATGTGAACCTGCAGTCCATGTTTTAACAACTCAAATTGAAGATATGTCTAGTGGCCAACTTAAAAAGGGAACTGTACTCATCACTCTTTCTATCGGTGTTGGTGCCGCTATCTGTTTATCAGTTATTAGAGCAATCTTCAAATTCTCAATTATGTGGTACATCATCCCTGGATATTTAATTTCATTAACAATGATGTTCTTTGTTCCAGATTTATATACAGCAATTGCCTTTGACTCTGGTGGAACAGCCTCTGGTCCAATGGCGGTAAGCTTTGTTTTACCTTTGGTAATCGGTTTATTCTCTTCCAAAAACGGTATTACACACGGAGTAGAATTCTATGATTCTGCTTTTGGTGTTGTTTCTATGGTGGCTTTAACTCCTATTATGGCAATTCAACTATTAGGCTTAGCGAATAAGTTCCAGACTATCCATGCCTTACATGTTGTCAGAGATCAAATCCACGATGTTCGTAATAACGAAATTATCCATTTCAATTAAGGTGTAAAATATATCTATGGCGGAAAAAGAAAAGAAAGTAGTTACAAAAACTAAACCTGCTCCAAAAAAGCCTACTAAAGCAGCTAAAAAGGAGAAAAAGGAAGTTGCTTCTATAGAAGAACAACGTCCTGCTTTTGAAACGCGTGACGATATTAAAAGATTAGTGTTATACACAGTTATTGTTCCACGTGGACAAGGTGACAATATCATGCGTATTTTTAAACTCAATAAGAGTTCCGCTCAATTCTTAAAATACGGTGAAGGAACAGCGAGTAATGCGATTAGAGATATCTTAGGAAGTGAAGATACTGGAAAAGATATTGTCTACTCCATTGTTAGAGAAGATGCAGTGCCAGATATCAAAAAAGAATTAGATGTCTACTTCGTAGCAAGTAAGAATAATCGTGGTATTGCGTATACAATTAGATTAACTAGTGTTATGGGAGTTAAGATTTATAAATTCTTAACCCAAACTGTAAGGGGGTAAAACTTATGGCAGAAAAAGAAGTCAAAAAAGAAAAATATGAAGTGGTAGTCGTTATTGTTAACGAAGGCCACTCAGACAAGGTCATGGACGCGGCTAGAGAAGCAGGCGCTAGAGGTGGCACAATTGCGCACGCTAGAGGAAGCGGAACTAAAGACATTGAAAAGAAATATGGCATCGTTATTACCCCATCTAAAGAAATGCTTTATATCCTAGTGAATGAAAACATTAGAGATAATGTTATGGCGGCAATTAATAAGGCTGCGGGATTAGACACTATGGGGCAAGGCATCATTTTCTCTTTGCCAGTTGAAAATGTCTCTGGTTTAAAACTTGATTAATTCGTATAAAACTTGATTAGGGAACTTAGTTGTTCCCTTTTTTATTATACATAGTATAATTTAAACGTATGCGCAAGAATTTTATTACATTAGGCCTATTAGGCATTTTAGCTTGCTCCTCAATTGGGATGGCAGCTTTTTCAAATAGCAAATCTAACTATTCAGAAGCATTTTGTTATTACACCAATCATGATGGAGATACGTATTATTCCTCTATTAGCGATTCGTTAGAAGGAGACGATTTATTAAGAGCGCTTCGTAGTCTTAACGCTACTAAGAGAAAAAATACAGTGGGATATTCCGGTATGGGTACTTCCCCATCTGGACAATTCAAATATACAGATTATGATCCAAATTCTGTTAAATATGATAGTAACGGTCAACCTTATGGCACTAAACTATTAACTTTCTATTCTAGTAACTCCGCAACTAGTGGAATGAATAGAGAACATGTTTGGCCAAAGAGTCACGGAGGCAACTTAGTTGAAAACGATATTCATATGCCTCGACCAACATTAAATGCAGAAAATGGAAGTAGAGGCAACTCATTCTACGTTGAAGGAAAGTGCAACCAATCTAGTGGATGGGATCCAGCAATGGAAGATTTTGGAATTGAATCATATCGTGGTGATTCCGCTAGAATTATTTTCTACTGTGTAGTTGCGTCTTCTTCATTATCTCTTATTGAAGCTGATTCACATCCAACATCTAACAAAAATAGAGATAACTTAATGGGTAGATTATCTCATATGCTCAAATGGAATTTAAAATACCCTGTTCAACAAAGAGAACAAAATAGAAATGAAGGTGCTGAATACCTCCAAGGAAATAGAAACCCATTTATTGACCATCCAGAATATGCATGTCGTATTTGGGGTAATACAAACGCTGAAACTAAATCAGCATGTTCTGGTTATTATCACGAAAAAACTTTAGTGAGCATCACTATTGATAATCCAAAAACCGAATATCAAATCAATGAGAAATTTGTTAAGCCAGATGTCATTGCTCATTATGATGATGGAAGTACTCAAAACGTGAAAGAAAGCGCCTCTTTTAGTGGATTTGGTTCTACAACGTCAGGACAAAAGACTATTACAGTTACTTATGAAGGAAAGACCACTTCATATACGATTAATGTTATTGAAGCCCTACCACCAGCGGTTACAAAACTAGAAGTTATAAACCCAGTTAAATCTCATTATTATATTGGAGAAGAATTTGTTACTCCTATTGTTCAAGCTACTTACGAAGATGGAAGCGTTGTTGATGTTTCTAATAAAGCAACATATACCGGTTTTGATTCAAGCGAACCAGCTAATAAACAGACTATTACAGTAACTTTCGAAGGTGTCATTACTACTTATGATGTTTTAATTACCAAAAGACCAAGTGAGGATAATCCACCTCAAAACAATAATGGGTGTGGAGGAAACGTTGTCACAACAAGCGTTACAATCACATCACTATCCTTTATTGGCGTTGCTTTTATTACTATTTCTTATCTGGTGAGAAAAAAGAAAAGAGAAGAATAGGCAAGAGGATAATTAATACTTTTCAAATTCAAAAGTAATATAATTATATTATCAAGAAAAAGATAAAGGAGATCTTATTATGGCAGTTAAAAAAGCAAAACCTGCTCCAAAAAAACCTGCTGTGAAACAAGCTGTTCCAAATAAAAAACCAGCAGCAGCAAAGAAGGAAGAAGTTAATTTCCGTACCTATCACTTAGTTAAAAGAGCAGATGGTAAATGGGAAGTCAAGTACGCGGGAGGACAAAAAGCAATCAAGCTATTTGATACTCAAAAAGAAGCGTTAGATTATTCCAAGAAGATGGCGGAAAACCAAGATGGCAAAGTCTTAGTGCACAACTCAAAAGGTGCAAACAAAGGCCGTATTAAGAAAAAATAATTTAATAAAGAAACACGAAGGCCCATACGCGTGACGTTATGGGCCTTTTCTTTTGACTTTGCCTTAATAAAACTTGAACTAACGAGAATAAAATAGTAAGATAGTATTTAGGAAAACGATTTCCTAACTATCTACAGGTTGGGAAGTTATTTACTCAAAACATAACGAGGAATATTTATGAAGAAGAGATTTATTAACGCTTTGTCTACTTTATTTGTTTTAGGCATGCTTATTGGTTGCTCTCCAAAAGGCAACACCCCATCTGGAGAAGGTGGAGGCGGAGGAGGAACAATCATTGATCCCGTTGATGAATCTTTAGACTCTATTTCTGTAAATAATCCTAAAACTAGTTACATTCAAGACGATGAATTTGTTAAACCAACAGTTATCGCAACTTATAAAAATAATAAAACTAGTGACGTAACATCTAAATCCACTTTTAGTGGATATGATATGTCTAAAACCGGTAATCAAACTGTTACTGTTAGTTATACAGAAGGCGAAATTACTAAAACCACTACTTACGGTATTAACGTTAATGCTAAAGTCATTCCTGACCCACCAAAACCAGTTACTATCACTATGCAATTCGCAAACTTCTATGCGGATGGCTCATGGATGAAATTAACATATGATAATGATCCATTTGCGGTAACTGGGCATACATATTCTTATTTAAAACTTAATGGTAATAAGTTAGCCGCTACTGAAGTTGATAATCTTCCTGATGGAAAATACGTTAATGTTCATGTTAGCACTGACCAATTAACCGATTACTTGTTTGAGTGGGTTGATGACGCTGGAGAAACCTATTTCTCATTTAAATATAGCCACACTCCTGTTACTCCTGATCCAGGACCAACTGGTGACGCTAAACTTTCGTTTAAAATGTTCTATGGCGATGGACAATGGATGCAACTTTCTTATGAAGTAGATCCATTTGCGATGACAGGCCACACATTTAAAACATTAAAACTTAATCATGAAGAAGTTATTGGTAACGATATTGATAATGTTCCTGGTGGCAAATATTTAAACGTCCACGTTTATAGTGATAAATTACCTGAATATCTCTTTGAGTGGTATGACACTGATAACGTTTTGTATTGTTCTTATAAATACACCAATAGCGGTGCTGGAGGAGATACTCCTGGACCAATCGATCCAACTATCACAGATGATTTAGGAGAAGATGAAACAAGTTCTATTCCAGTAGGCACTAATGCTGACCACATTAGCATTTTAGGAATTGATAATGTTAATTGGGCCAAAGGACAATATTTCGATGTCTTTAATGGTGTTGCTGCTACTTCAGACGGCAAAGACATCACAAACTATATCGAAGTTAATGGAAGTGTTAACTATGGTAAAGTTGGCACTTATGAACTTGAATATGTTATCCAATACGGTAACTCCAATATGAGTTATACCCGTACAGTTACTGTTACTGAAGGTGACATTAGTAGAGATACATCAACTCACACTTTAGATGTACCTACTTTACCAACTTCTGAAAGAGGAAGTATTGCAAGTGGAAACATTTATATTCCTCATCCTGCTAATGCCTCAAATATTGATAACGAACTCAAAAATA
>DFJP01000082.1 GCA_002373085.1 Caryophanales bacterium UBA3668
CTTTGTTATCTGGACTAACGATAACTGCACCAACTTTGGTGTTAGGGTCCTTACTTCTTAAAGCGGAAAGAACCGCCATACCCATAAAATATTCGTCCCAAGAAATATTATCGTACTTTTTCATGTTCTCTATTGTAGCAAAAATATTTATCAATAGGTATAATTTGTTATATGGAATTTGTCAGTGTTAATAAATTTACTTTATTAGACTATCCTGAAAAGGTCGCTTGTGTTTTATATACTCAAGCGTGTAATTTTCAATGTCCTTATTGCCATAACTATGAAACATTAGTAAAAGGAAATGTTCCTCAAATCCCGTTTGATGAAATACTTTCTTTCCTCAAAAAGAGAGTGGGAATTCTTGATGGAGTGGTCATCTCTGGAGGAGAACCAACTCTTATGAAAGACCTCCCAGAAAAGATCAAAAAGATTAAAGAACTTGGCTATTTAGTGAAATTAGACACGAATGGATCAAATCCTGCTATGCTTAAATCACTAATTGATGAGAAACTAATTGACTATGTTTCTATGGATATCAAACATTCCTTCAATAAGATTTATGACATCATTATCAACAGATCAATTGATATTAATTTATTAAGACAGTCAATTGAGATTCTTAAAGAAGACAAAGTGGATTATGAATTTAGAACTACTTTGATTGAAGAATATCACGATATTGATTCGATATATGAAATTGGAAAATTATTAGAAGGATCTAAACGATTATTCCTTCAACAATTCAAAGTCTCTGATGGAGTGCCAAATAAAGAACTACACGAAGTTAAAGAAGAGACTGCAAAAAAATATATGGATATCTTATCTCAATATGTTAAGGATGTAGATCTAAGAGGCTATTAAGCCTCTTTTCTTATAAAGAAAACTCCCGTTTCAGGGAGTTTCTTTGAATTAGCTTTGTATACAAAGATTAGTTAAGTTTTTACAAATCAAGCATCTTTTTGACTTCATCGATGGAATGAGTTGTTGGATCTCTTTCAATTTCTTTAGTGGCATCATTAGCCAAAGCGATATCATATTCTTCTTCAATTTTATCGAAGAAAGCGCGTTTGATTGCTTCGCTTAAAGAGACCCCACTTAATTTGGCGTAGGCATTTGCTAATTCTTTTTCTTCTTGTGTCATTCTTATTGAAACAACCATAAGTAATACCGCCTTTCTATAATTAATTGTCATGCAAAATATAAAAAAAGAAAACCCCTTCCTTTAAGAAAGGGGCTGTGACAGGAAAATCAGAAGTTGCTGTTGATATATTTAACAGCACTCATCGCGGCAACCGCGCCATCATTACATGCTGTAATGACTTGCTTATTTTCCTTAAGTCTTGTATCTCCTGCAGCGTATAGACCAGGGATTGCGGTTTCCATTACTTCGTTAGTAACAATGAAGCCGTGGTCTAGGGTTACAAGATCTTTTAAGAATTCGTTTTGTGGAACTTGTCCAATAGCGATGAATAAGTTATTGGTTTCATAAACAACTTTTTCATGACTAATTGTGTCTTCGAATTCGACAGATTCGAGTTGAGTAGTTCCGTTAATCTTTGTCATAGACAAATTATGACGAATATCTATATTCTCTGTTTGAAGAACTCTATCGATAAGAATCTTATCTCCAAAGAGTTTGTCAAATAGAGTAAGCATATGAATTTTTGGACAGTAGTTCGCTAATAATAAGGCGTATTGAAGGGCGGTATTAGCGTCGCCTACTAAGTAGATTTCTTTTCCTTTATAGAAAGGTCCGTCACAGACAGCACAATAAGAGATGCCTTTTCCTACTAATTCATCTTCGTTTGGTAAACCCATTTTACGAGGTTTAACTCCGTTAGCGATAATGACAGCTTTTGCTTCATATTCGTTATAATCGGTTTTAACGAAGAATGTATTATTTTCTTTTCTAACACTTTGAACATCTTCGAGTTCAAATGCAGCGCCTAAGTTTGTGATTTGTTCAAATAACTTATCACTCCATTCGCTACCAGAAATAGATTCGATAGTAGGGAAATTCTCTAGGCGAGGAGAGGTGGCGATTTGACCGCCAAACCCTTCTTTTTCTAACACGAGAACACTCTTACCAGCTCTTAATGTATAAAGAGCGGCTGTCATTCCGGCTGGTCCGCCACCAATGACAATTACATCGTAGTTCATATTATTTTAAGCTTTCGATATAACCTTTAATGTTGGAGGCGTTTTCAAATGTTAAGATTTGATCGCCGTTTGGGACTAATAATGTTGGTGCTTTTCTTACGTTGTAAGAATTTGTGAGTTCGACATTCTCTTCAGCGTCAACCCATTTATATGGGACACCAGCTTTTTCGAGTAACATTTTAGCCATCTTACAGTTTGGACATGTCTTTGTTCCAAAGAGTAATGTTTCATTTAATGTTTTAACAGCTTCATCACATGCTTCTTCTGCTCTATCGATACCATGTGTGAGTTTGGAATTCTTTAAGTTATATGTTTTACGGTTGAGGAATTCTTCGCTCTTACCATCATTCCAGTTTTGAATTGGACGATAGTAGCCAGTAATACGAGAATAAACTTCTGTTCTAGCACCACATTTTGGACAGATGTATTGTTCACCTGTGATATAACCGTGTTCCTTACATACAGAGTATGTTGGGGACATTGTGTAATATGGTAAGTGATAGTTTTCAGCAATCTTTCTAACAAGATTCATACAAGATTTCCAGTTTGGAAGTTTTTCACCTAAGAAGGCGTGGAAAACTGTACCGGAAGTATAAAGAGTTTGTAATTCATCTTGAATATCAAGAGCGGCAAAGATGTCATCGGTAAAGCCAACTGGTAAGTGGGAAGAGTTAGTGTAATATGGAGTTCTTCCTTCTTCACTAGCAGTAATGATATCTGGATATTTTTCTTTGTCGTGTTTTGCTAAACGATATGCAGTTGATTCTGCTGGAGTAGCTTCTAAGTTATAGAGGTCACCATAGAGTTCTTGATAATCAGAGAGTTTATTTCTCATGTGGTTAAGAACTTCTTTAGTGAATTCTTGAGCTTCTTTGTTTGTTAAGTCTTTCTTAATCCATCTAGCATTTAAGCAAGCTTCATTCATACCGACTAAACCAATTGTGGAGAAGTGGTTATTGAATGTTCCAAGGTATCTCTTGGTGTATGGATACAATCCAGCTTCTAAGAGTTTGGTAATGGTGTTTCTTTTGACCTTTAAGGATCTAGCAGAGATATCCATAATCTTGTCTAATCTTTGATAAAAGTCTTCTTTATCAGTTGCTAAGTATGCGATTCTTGGCATATTGATAGTGACAACACCGACGGAACCAGTAGATTCACCAGAACCGAAGAAACCACCAGATTTCTTTCTTAATTCTCTTAA
>DFJP01000095.1 GCA_002373085.1 Caryophanales bacterium UBA3668
ATAGCACGGTCATAAACCTTATCGGAAATTGTATAAGTACTATCATCGTTATTGGCGGTGCCAAAGAAGATGACGTTTTGAGGAATAATGAGTTTACCTTCAGTTAAGTGAATTGGATCACCTTTAACTGTGTCAGGAATTAAATCGATAATCCATTTATCTTTTTCGGTCATTTCCATGACGGATAAGAATTCAGCGAAGTAATATTCAATTCTCGCTAAGTTCATTTCATCTAAACAGATGACATTTAAATCTTTACGATATGTTGTGACATATAACGCTTTTAAGAATTCAGATTCGTTGAATTTTTTAGTAAATTCATTGTAGTAGCCTAATAATTCTGAACGGTCTTTCCATGATGGTTGGACTGGAATAATAGAAGTATCAAAGGAGAAGAACTTTCCTAAAGCATTTGCTAAGGAAGTTTTACCTGTACCAGAGATACCTTCAAGGATGATGAGTTTACTAGTAGCAATACCAGCGAATAATTCTCTAATTTGATCGATTGTGTAATATAAGTGAAGCTTGCTAGCAGCGAAGTTTCTCATAGAGTTACATAATTCTTCAAGAGATAAGCCTTCTTTATTTAAGATTTGAGTGTTCTTATCTTTATAGGCATGATCAACAGAAATAAGTTTTGGGAAACGAGATTGAACTTCTTCAATAACTTCAGCAGCTTCACTTCCTTCTTGAGGTTTAATACCCATATAAGCAGTTTTAAGATTTAAAATCTTATCTCTTTCTTGAATTGCGGCATATAATTCGTAGTTAAGTCTTTCAACTTGACGACGGAGTTCGTCTTTATCAAGCTCTCTTTTAACAAAGCGAACATATTTTCTGAGTAAAATAAATAGACCAAAACCAATTGCGCCGATTAACGCAACAAAGAAAATGAAGAAGAGGACGTAGAAAAACCATCCAAGGAATCCAAAGTCATTAACATGCGATTGGAAAATCGAATTGTATAACTCAAAATTGCCAGGAACGTTTTCCCATGGTGATACCCACCACTTGTAGAAGAATACTCCAAGATCTTCAAAGAACTTGACAAGCATCTCACGTAAATATTCGAAATAAGCTTCCATATATTTTTTCTCCTATCTTCTAAATCATTGCATGGTCTACTGTGAATGATATAGCAGCGTCGAATGTCGCTCCCATCGTGTAATTAACACTTTCAAGGTCCCATCCTTCAATATAGATTGAGAGAATGATTTCTTGAGGTTTATGTGCGTACACTGGAATGACAAACGGTTTGAATAAGTCTTCTCTTTCAAATTGGTCTAATGTATATGCCTTTTCTTTTTCAAATGTTAGACCGTTTGCAAGTGAAGCTTCGTAATTAAATGTTTTAACATTAGCTTTATGTTTAGCGTTGAAGGCATTTCCTTCAATAGTTGGATCGGTGTATGAAGAGTCATGATCAACTTCATCATCGTAAACGATTAAGCTTCTATCGTTTATTTCTCCATAGACTCTTTCATAGAGATTTCCAAGATCGTTCCTATAAAAATCGTAATATCTATCAACGTCAACATCAAGTAATCCTCCAAATTGGACTTCATTTTCGTCTCTATTTGGGTCAATTATCGCATATTGATAATTGTCTTCATCGGGAATTAACACAGAAAAACGCATTGCTTTAGGGAGTTTGTTGAGTCTTTCTTTGAGCTCATCCACGGTGAGATTCTTTAAAGGTTCATCTTTTTCATCTTTGCTCGCTTGTATCTCGTTATAGAGTGTGCTCGCGTACGCGTTATTAAAAAGAGAATCTGGTTCAATATAAGTAGCCTTCTCTCCGATTGCTAAATCTCCTGGATCAATTGTCACGTTAACATTTTGATCAGAGAATAAGTAAAACTTTTTAGAGAGATATCCTGATGTGTGCGGTCTAAGAGGAGGAATATATTCAGTTGCTGAAAAACGTTCGTTTTCAACGTAAAATTTTGGAAATTCACTCTTTTCATTCATCCAAGTTGATGAATACGCACTTGTGACAGGCTCAAAAAGCTTGCCATCAGTGAAGTCATATTGAATCTCAGTCCCAGCGGTTTCAATATCGCTGGATTCGGATATAAATAGCCCTGCTTCTCCAATAATTGATACATTAAATGTATCCACATACAAATTCGCGCTACTAGCGTACCACGCAATGGAGAAACCTAGACCAACAGAACTTAAAGCAACAAGACCTACATAGAAAGTAAGAATTAGTTTTTTGCTTTTCATTTTAGTGATTAGTTCCGATTTTGTTTACTTCAAATGTTAATCCAAGGTTGAATTCGTGACCAATTGCAGAATCAATAATCGCATGGTCCCATCCTTCAAGCCAAATAGTTAATTTAGAATATCCAATTTTGCATGCACTATCAGTGTATGCGATAGGTTTACCACCAGTATAATCACCACTTGCGGCAATTTCTGGTTTAACAGAATTCATACCGTAATAATCAGCGTATTTAAATCCTGCTTTAAAAGTATCCCAGTTAGAAATTGATTTACATTCTTTATTGTGTTTAGCGGTAAAAGTTGTTGCTCTACCACTAGTATCATGTGTGTCATTTACGTCGTAAATGGCGTCTTCATCAAATCCAGCGTCATCTTCATAAGAATTTGTAGAGAAAGTAGGTGTCACATCACCATATTCTCCATAAATTAATTCATGATCAACATCGTAATCATATGTATCATTTCCATCCAAATTTAGCATTCCAGCGACGGTCGTTGCTCCGTCATTATTTGAAGATGGGTTGATAATAAATGAATCGTGTTTGATGACATCATGTTCATCTTTTCCATGATTGTTATATACGTGAATTCTAATCGCTTGATCAACATTAGTTGCGTCACTTTCAGTTAAAGCGTCTGATAACCAGACTTCCTTATTATCTAATGGAACGTCTTCGTTACTTAAAACTTTAAATGCGAATGGAATCTGGATATATCCTCTTTTTTCTGCTACTCCAGTTGGATTAAGATTTCCCACTTTTGGAGCTTCATATAAAGAGATATCACTTGTGACTGTCTTTAATCTGGATTTAGAAGAAACAGGGGAGAGTTCTGTAGTTGCGAAAGTATGTGTCCCTGCTAGATAGTGATTAATCGCATCGCTTGGTAAGCTAGATGATCTATTCCATACAATGGAATTTCCATCGCATAAGTCTGCACCATGACTATCTTGATATTCTCTGACAAGATTGTAGTTAAGTAAGTCGTCATCACTGAAAATATTGTCATTATCAATAATGCCAATTTGTAAATGTAAACTACTACGCACGGATGTACCAGTAAAAGAAACGGTTACACGTGTGCTATTGACATACCACGCGAGTGTACCAGTAACTGCGCCGAATATTCCAACTGTAACGCATGAAGACATCACAGCTAAAGCGATATTTACTTTTCTACTAGCTTTCATACTTTCCTCCTCTCCCCTAAATTTTTAAAGACATAAATAATTATTTATTGATTATGCATCAAATTGTGTATCGACATCGAATGTCAATCCAGCATGAATGGTCTTACCAATTGTGCTGTTGCTCCACATTGCTTTAACATCGGTATTTGGTGATGTATATGGGTTTAATTGTGCCCAACCTTCAAGCCAAAGTGTCACTGTTACATTTAATGTACCAGAAGCATTGGTTTTACCAATTGCGGTTGTTGTACCTTCAACATCAGAGATACCCATGCATTTTTGTTGAGAATTCTCAACACCATACATAACTACATTGTTATGATTTGGATCTGTTTCATATCCACCAACCTTGTCAGCAACACCATCACCATCGACATCGAGATGTCCATAAGTGTCTAATGTTGTAGCAGCTGAACCGATAAGGAAATATTTATCAGTTGTACCATCATTTGTGTGAATATGCATTCTTAATGCACTAGTTAAATCTCCTGCAGTTGTATCAGCATCTTCAAGCATAATATCAGATAAGTAGATATTAATATTTTGAAGTGGTTCAACTTGTTCGGTAGACGCATTATATTGTTGTGCTCTTAAAGTAACAGAGTATTGAATGTAATCAACTGCGGAAGTTGCATCTGCCCAGTTCTCTGGGTTGCCTACTCCGACACTTGGATTACGTTTTGCTGTTGCCGGAAGAGCAACATTATTATCAATGCCACCGAATGTACATGGATAAAGAACTGTGTTTGATCTACCAGATGTTAATGTGGCGGTATACAAGTCTCTAGTGTAAGTAGAGTCTTCTGCTCCTGCCATTTTGATTTGGAGAACACCGGTTTTACCTCCGGAACTTCCGATGATAGATGTTGTCGCCCTTGTAGAGTATTGATACCAAGCAACGGTACCAGTAATACTACCGACGATACCAAGACCTAATGCTGTAGATAAAGTTGCAACGACTAATTTCTTATTAAATTTCATAAGCGTTAATTTCAACTCCTAATTTTATTGTTGCACCTACTGGTGCAGCCTCGGAATCTGACATGAATCCTTCAAGCCAGGTCACTATTGTGTACCTTCTCATTTCACCTGCATCAATTTGCGGTACCATGAAGCTAGTAATAACTGTTTGAGATTGGAATATCTCGGCATATCCTGGGAAATCATACCCGGCCATAGGCGCCTGTTCCTCATTAATAGATATAGGAGGGCGATAGTCTGGATTGCCATTAACAATTCTTGGTTGACTGAGTCTTTTTCCATAGACTGTGTGATTGTGCTCATTACTTGCTGTGTTTTGATAGATCATCACCCTAAGAGTGTCATCTAACGTTCTTCCATCATTTGCTGGCTTTGATTCCACTAAATTAAGTGTGAATTTGTAGCTTGCAACTGTGTTTCCGACGTTTTTTACATAGAAGGTGTACTTAAGGAAGTTAAGTGATTCCACTGTCACTCCATCAAGTTTGTAATTAGCACCCAAGTCTACTGAAGATTCTTCACTGTCAATGACTTCATGAGTTTCTTTCTCAATTGAGTGATAAGTATATTCAGCAAAACTGGCAATACTATTAACTCTTAAGAAAGCAGTTGGATTCGCAAATGTACTTTTTTCAGAAAGCGCTAGCTTAACATTACCAGTATCAAGCGACACAGTGAATGTACCAACGAAACGACCTAAAAAGGCAATAATTGACAATGTCGAAACGACAACGGTAGAAATACCACCGATGATCACTGCTCTTTTTCTTCTTTTTCGTCTTCTAACGTATTCTAATTCGTACATAATGTGAGGTGTGCCCCAGAAGGTGGAGGCGAATTAATGTCCCAACGAAGATATAAAAATGCCAGTTGCCTATCATCCAATACATTGGCGAGATTTACATCTCCTAAGGCAACTGGCTATCTTAATCCTTCTTAATTTATTAAGACCCTTTAGTTTTGTGGCACTACATCACTGTAGTTGTACTTTTAACTCTCATATAACATACCACTTCAAATGAAAAGTAGCAAGTTTTATTTTATAAAGTAATAAAAAATCCCCGAATGAATCGAGGATCTTTATAGTTAGATTATACTATTAACCAATGTTGGAAACAGCTACAGAAGGACTTACTGATGCGAGTTCTGTAACAAAGCTGAGGCTGAGTGTGTAATCTTCAGTTAATGTCTTGTAGTTATCAACGTAACATTTTGTGTCTTCACCTTCGAGCCAGAGACGGACAACAACCTTAAAGACTTTATTTGCTTCTCCATCACCTAATGCTTCATAGATAATTGCTTGGCTGTTGAAATTAGTAACATCAGCATATGTTGGAGCTGTTCCACTGACGCCACTGACTGCATTAACAACAGTATCACTTGTTCCACCTTCTTTGGTAAAGTAATCTGCGCCAGATGGGGATAAGATTGTTTTGTTATCTCCAGCAGCCATTGCGGTTGTGTATGTTGTAACGGTTGTTACACCAGCACTTGTGCTAGCTGATGCTTCATGAGCAAAAACACCAATTCTCCAAGCTTTATCGCTTGCTCCAAGAGCAGCATTGTTATATTTCATTGTGCATCCGTTCATAATAATACGATCGCCTGTTGAGGCTAAAGATGCCTTGAGATAGAATGTGTAATCAACATATCCATAAAGGACTGTTCCAGCCCAACCAGTAGTTGGGGAAGCAACGCCATAACTAGTGTTAAAGGAAGCATCGTGTGCAGTCTTATCTGCATCTGTATCTGCTAAAGAAGCACCTTCGCTATAAGCGTAGAATGGGGAGGCTGTTTTTGCAGAACCATTATCGTTAGCAACTGTTGTGTAATAAAAGCCAACACCATCAATAGATGAAACTGGTTCAAGTTTAGCTCTTCTAGTTTGTGTTAATGATGTAGCAAAGACAGAGTCTGTGAATGTTGCTCCTGTTTGATTATCAGCAATAAGTAAGTTATTACCAACTTGTGTTTTAAATTGCATACCACTGACTGAAACAGCGTTATTGGCGGTAAACCATGCGATGGTTCCTGTAATTGAAGCGGCAGTAGCAAATGCGATAATGCCTAATGCAGGAACAATAATCTTTGTTTTTTTCATAATTATTTATTTCTCCTTATAAACGACAAAAATCATTCAATTGTCGTACATTTTAAATTGAATGGATGATAGCTTAGTTTAATTGCATCACTTTGTCGTCTATAGGTTTGGGACTTCCTATTCGTTCTTGTTATGCACAATTATTATAGAAATTTATCGACTAGTATTGCAACAATTATCTTTGTTACATAAGTAAAAGTTTGAAAAATTCTCGAAAATGTATTCTAATAGTCCAACTTTTTAAGAAACAAAAATATTGTTAATAATGAATATGAATGCATAAAAAAATTGCCATATATTAGGCAACTTTTTCTGAATTGCACCACTGCCACAAGAACATTTGAGTTCTCACAGACATAAATGCATTTTGTTTTAATAATTCTTTAATATCTTCTTTGGTGTACCATCTTGCGGCGATCTCTTCATCCACATAGCAAGATTCTTTAATCTCGCCTTTACAAGTACACACCACTATTTGCATCAATTCATCACTTGTTCCTTGAGAAGCATAAGAAGGAGATAAAGTTTCAATTATTTCTATCAAATCTAATCCAGTTTCTTCTTTGAGTTCTCTTTTTGCTGCCTCTTGAGGAGTTTCTCCTTTATCGATTAGTCCAGCAGGGAAGTTATAAACATCTCTATTAGTGGCTAGTCTAAATTCTTTTTGTAATAAGATTTTTTGATGATCTTCGCTTAGCGGCACTAAACCGACACCTTCAACCACCACTTGGCCAAAATTATCGTTAGTGACATTTTTCTTTCTAGAGATAAATTCATATTCTTTTAAATCGCCATCTTTATTAATATAACTAGCAACATAATAAGATAAGAATTTTCCTTGATGAATTTTTCTAACATCTATTAGTTTCATATTTATATCCTATTTCTCCCGTTTCCATTTTTCAAGAAAAAAGGCACACAAAAAGAGGCAAAGCCTCTTAATGTTATTTTATTTCTTTTCGAATCTTTCGCAGCATGGATCTTCTTTTGGCTCCTTTACTGGATGAGTTCCTTGTTTAGTAACTTCTCCTAAACCGGTTGTTTCGGAAAAGAGAATGTTTTTATTTGTTGATTCAACAACGTCGGTTGGAATAATTACTTTACTAGCTTGTCCATCAGCGACTTTCGCTAAAGTTTCATATCTCTTTAATTCAAGTACTTCTGGAGTGATACCCGCTTCAATTAAAGCTTTATATCCATCAGCTTCAGCTTTCTTTTTAAGATAGATTTCTTTAGCCTCACCTTCAGCACGAGCAATACGAGCGTCTCTTTCACCTTCAGCTTGTAAAATAGCAGCTTCTTTATCACCTTGCGCTCTAGTAACAGCAGCAGCCTTATGGCCTTCAGCTTGTAATAAAGTTTCACGACGATCACGTTCTGCTTTCATTTGTTTTTCCATCGCATCACGGATTTCTTTTGGTGGAATGATGTTTTTGAGTTCGACTCTAGTAACTCTAATGCCCCATTCATCGGTGGCTTTATCAATAATAGAAGTCATTTTTGCGTTAATGACATCTCTACTAGTTAAGGTACCATCTAAATCTAATTCACCAACGATATTTCTTAAAGTTGTTGCGGTAAGATTTTCTAAAGCGCTTACAGGATTAACCGCGCCATAAGCATAAAGCTTAGAATCAAATACTCTAAAATAGACAACACTATCAATTTGCATGGTAACGTTATCACGAGTAATAACAGGTTGAGGTGGGGCATCTAAGATTTGCTCCATAAGAGTGATTCTCTTTGAAACTCTTTCCATAAATGGAACAAGAATGTGTGGTCCCGCTACAAGGGTGCGGCGATATTTTCCTAAAAATTCAACGATGTATTCATGTGCTTGAGGAACAACGCGAATTGAACAGAGGAAAACAAGTAAAATAATCGCGCCAAGAACGACTAGGACAATTGCATATGGTGGCATATTAATATCTCCTTATAAGTTTTACTTATTGCTAAATATATTATTTCATTACACCTTCTTTATTACAACAAATACAGGACTTTTTTATTGTCTATGATTACAATAGTAAAGATGAGATTAGAGAAATATTTAGAAAACATTGAAGACTTATCTGGAAGAGTAATTGCCTTAACTGGTCCAACAAGTGGAATTGGTCTAGAAACTTGCCACCACCTCATTAAGAAAAATGCGAAAGTAATTTTACTTGCTAGAAATATCGAAAAAGCTCAAGAGATAAGGAATATCTATAAAGATAAAGACATTGGAGTAATTAAATACGACCAATCATCAATAGAGTCTATAGAAAAGGCAATTGATGAATTGATTAATTCATATCCTGAAGTTGATACAGTTATTCTTAACGCTGGTATACTCCAAGGAGAAGGAAAAACTAAAGATGGTTATCCTTTAGCCATTGGAGTTAACTATATCGGAGTCAAAAGATTTATCGATTATCTTTCTAGCAAGATTACTCGCCGCTTAAGATTTGTTATTCAAGGATCTGTGGTTGGAGGGTTCTCTATAAGAAAGAAAGTTGATTTACTTAATGCGAACTTCAAAACCTTTAAGCAATACAATATATCTAAGATATATATCGAATCATATTTCTATAAGTTATATAAAGAAAACGCTTATCCAAATATTGAATATGTCCTAACCGAACCTGGTATAACTTCTACCGAAATCATTCGTCATTTCCCTAAACCAATTAGATGGTTAGGCAAAGCATTTATGAAACTTTTCTTCCATTCACCAAAGATTGCTTCTTTAACTCTAGTTTTAGGAGCAAGTCAAAAAACAAATAATGGAGATTTTATCGTTCCTCGAGGTTTATTCTCTTTTAGTGGCTATCCTAAAATTAAGAAATTTCCTCGCCGAAGAGAAAGAAAATATCTCTTTGAATAAACTCATACAACATAACGACCCTTTTCTCGGTTCAAAAAAGGGTTTTCTTTTTTTCTTATTTTTGTTTTAATGAAAAGTAGAAAGGACCACTTCTAGTAGATAATACTCGAGGTGGAATATAGAAATAATGTCAACACTTGAACAAATTCAACAAGCTTACGAAACATTCGTGACAGAAAATGAAAAATTCGTCGAAAAGGGCAACAAGGCTGCTGCTGGTAGAGCTCGTAAAGCATTAGCAGAACTCGCAAAATTATGCAAAGCACGCCGTGCTGAAATTCTCGAAGAAAAGAAATAATCTAATCTTAATTCGAAATCAAAAAGTCGATTGTTGAAATCGACTTTTTTTAATTTTTTTTGAATTAATCAATGTTAATCCAGCACGCTGGTCTAACACCTAATGATGTTTTACTAATTGAATCGTAGCTAATGCTTCCGTTATTAGTGACATATCTAATTTCATATGCGGCATTTGGATAAGGAGTACGTAAACTCCAAAATGCTTTATCGTTTTGTAATGCGACATATAATCCTTGACACTTAGCGTAGTCAGTACCACTTACAGTTGATTGGCTTGTAGAAAGATGTTCTTTTATTTCACTTCTTGATAACAGGAAGATTTTATCTTCAGTATCATTACAAGTATATTCATTAGTGTTATCTAATGTAGAGTCAATAGAATTATCAACTGTGGTTAATTTAACGACATCATTTTTACTACTAGGCAAAGCGGAATTATAGAATTCGTTATTAAGCCACGCTCTAATATCAGATAATTCATAATTATTCGCGTAGCCTGTTCCACCATTATGGATAAATTCTATGTCTTTGTTTTGGTGATAATGGGATTGACTATCAAGGATGATTTCAGAAGTGATAAACAAACTTCCATCATAATGATCTAATACATTCCATTTAATAGGTTCATATTCAAACCAATAGGTAGTGTTTGTTTGATATCCGTTATCGTATTGATAAGAACTATTTCCTAAAGCATCTTCTGCATTAATTGGGCGGTAGCTAGTAAAATACACTCCTCGATAATCAAGTTGATTATCACTATTAATATCAACATCAACATAGAACATATATTGATTTGATGTACTTGAAGCATAGTAGTCATATGTAGACCAACTTCCACTTTGAGTCATTGGGTCTCCATATTGACTATTAAGAGATTGAATAAGGCTAGTATCTGTTACCTTGCTTTGAGGATAACTGCCATAAGTCAAATCTTCAAAATGATATCTTGTTGAGAAGTTTTCATTTTGGAATGGTGCTGTATATTTTGTGTACGAAAGTCCTGTTTCAGTCACGATATTTTCTACTTCACAAGTGACGTTTTCACTAATGGAAATTTCACAATCCGTACAAGTTCCATGAGCGTGACATGTTTTATAATCTTCTGACCATACATAAGTTAGATCACCAAAAATATGTCCCTTTGCAGGAAGAGTGAATTCTCTTTGATCTTCATAACGGTTTTTATCTGGACCGATAAAGGCTGCTTGTCTAATAGAATATCCATCTTCAGTGCAAGTTGCTTCTTTTCTATCGATTTCAAAGTTACGGATATCTCTTACATAGTAATCGTTAGTTCCGTTTGTAGATGGGATAATTGCGGTAACAGTTTCTCCATAATCTCCCCAAACCCAATTTATGTTTTCGTAGTCATATAAAGGTTTAAAGACTTGAACTCCAGCGGTTATAGTTCCGTTAACAGAAACAAATATTGCGACGTCATCTTTGAAATTATCGATTTCATAGTCTCTAGGAGTTTGGGTCTCATCAGTGAAAATAGCCTTGCCAGATTTGTCTTTGACATTGACTGTATAAACTTTTTCTCCTGGGAGAGAATCTTCGAAATAGAAAAGTAATTTATCATCGATGTAACTTGTTACCTTAATAGTAACGTTATTAATATCTTCTTTTTCGTTGGTGTAGAAAATAGATGAATAACGTGATGTTTCATTCTCGTACACTGATAAGGTATAAACATTGTTTTGTCTTAAATCTAAGAATTTAACATATTCTTGGAATGGAGTGCTTACTAAGTAATTTTCTCCTTTTAGAGAGATAATTAAATTGGAATGATTCTCAATATTTGTGCTTAATGCAAATGCTAATGAAGTTGCACTAGCGGAAATAAGACTAACATCCACTGCTGGAATAACAGGTAATTTAATAACGCCTAAAACTAAAACTGTAGAAATAGCAGCAACTCCTACTACTCCTCCAACCGCTCCAATAGCAGCAGAAGAACTAGTTGCACCAGCGGTACTAGAGCTACTTGAGGTGTCGTTATTAGACTGATTAGAGTTTTCTAGAGAAGGATTTCCACTATCTTCCTCGTTTTTATTTTCTTCGGAAGTTTGAAAAACTTCTTTTTCTGATTTCTCTATTTCAGGAACTTTATTGACCTCTTTAATATCATTTAAAGGGTTTTCTTTCGCATTATAGTGACCATCAGAGTTATTAATATTAAGATTGTTTAATTCATCTTTTTTCATTTTCATTCACTATTTAATGTTTTCAACTTCATCACGGATGTGTGACGATAAATCTTTTTGTTCTTTAACAAATTCTTGAGACTTTTCGATTTCTTTAGCGGATGCATTCTCAAAAGTAGTTGGCTTATTAACCACAACTTGTGGGAATGGGATATTAACATTGTATTTATCAAATAATAACTTGAATTGACGGTTCATATCTCTTTCAACTTGATATTTGGAGCCTTCTTTACATTTAGCAACAAACTTCAAATTAACAGAAGAATCAGCGAGTTCAGAAACGCCTTTGTAGAATGGTCCTTCAACAATTTCTGGAATTGATTCTTTAACTTCATCAAGATGTTCTTTTAAGATAGCTTCCACTCTTTCAAGTGATTCACCATATTCAATTCCGATATCAATAGCAGCGATAGATAATTGATCAGACATATTTACTAACGCTCTTAATTCGGAGTTATTAATAACTTTGGTGTTCCCACCAGCGTCCTCAATTCTTGTGGTTCTAATACCAATTTCTTTAACAGTGCCTCTAAAGCCACCAATGACAACGATGTCACCAACTTCAAAGACATGTTCAAAAACGATAAACAAGCCAGCAATAACATCTTGTAATAATGGTTGTAAGGCCAAACCTATAATCAAGGTGACGATACTTAATCCTGTAACGATTGCGGTTGTGTCAACTCCAAAGGCCTTTAAGATAAAGAATAATAGGACGATTACTGAAACGTATTTAATTAAGCTACAAAGTAAATCAATAATCGCATTGCCTTTGATAAGAATCTTATTCAATTGTTTTAGTAAGAAACGGGCAATCCAACTAAGAGTAAAGACGAAAATAGCATAGCTAATAACTCTTACCCATTGGTTAGGAGAACCGGCTCCTGAGAAGATATTAAGGCTGTACCAAAATTCGTTCGTTGGCTTAAAAATGTACTTTCCAATAATTAAGAATACAAAGTACACAATAGCGATAACGATGCCAGTAATCTTAAGAACTAGTCCTAATATTTTGTTAAATTTTTCTTTCTTTTCCATATCCATATAAGTAACCTCCACTTATTTGTATTTTTAACATTTAAAAATGTTTTAATCTTCTTTATTCTTTTTATTTTTAATTGATAAATATCCAACTCCACCGATAGCAATAACAGAACCTAAAGCAAGAATAATTGCCCAATCGATTCCTTCTTTTGCAACAGTTGGTTCACTACTTGGAGTGATTATTGCAAAAGTTCCAACTTTGTCTGTGAATATTGTTGCTACTCTAGTATCAGGATCGTAGTCATAACTCATTTCGATTAGATTATTATCTTCATCAAGTAAAACAATTTTGAAATTAGAATCATCAACATCAGTTGGGACATCTAACTTAATAACTAAAGTTAATCCTTCTTCGATGTCACTTAAGGAAACTTCTACAGTTTGTCCTTCAACTTCTTGATAGAACTTAATTTCGCATATTGAAGAAATAGCTTCTTCTTCAACTATCATGCTTTCGATGGTTTGATAATCGATATTATCTTTAACGTTTTGATTATTATTACTTGAACTATTGACATCAATAGAGATAGTGTCTGGAATACCACTTCCACCTTCAATCGCAATTGCCACTCCAGCTTCACGGTCTTCAATTTCTTTTCTTTCGTGTTCAACTTTTAATTCTTTATATTCTTCTTCAGCGGTAGTAAGCGCATTATAAGAAGGTTCTGGCACTAAAAGTTTTTCGCTTGGAGATAAAGAATCATATGCTTTTCTTGCCTTATCAATTTCCGGATTATGTGTTCCGACATATTCAAGGTCTTCGGAAATGTTATTTACCAAATTAACAAAGTTATCAACATTCTCATATATTCTTTCTTTATCTAATAGTTCTTGATAATTGGAGATAAATCCTTGTTCATTACTATCAAGCGCATCATAAGCATTTCTCGCTTCTTCTAAGGCATTTTGATATTCACTACTATATTCAACTTCTCCTAATTCAGAGATGAGTTTTAAGACGTTATAGATATCTTCCGCAAACTTGAGTTCGTTATATAAAGTTGGTACAAGAGCTTGTTCTTCTTTACTTAAACCTTCAAACGCTGCTTTAGCTGCCATAATTCTATCTAAGCAATCTTCATCATATGTGACCTCTCCGATAGCACCGATAGTTTCAGAAATAGAATTTAATCTATCATATAGATTTCTTGCAGCCACTAAGTCGTTATAATCACTAACCAAAGCTTTTTGTTCATCAGTTAAAGATTGATAAGCGTTTTCGGCATTGATGATATCTTCTAAACAGCTATCTGTGTATCTAACTTCCCCGATTTTATCGATTAATATATCAGCAATTTGAGCATGTGCAGAATCATACGAATTAATTAGTTGAGATCTTGCTTCAGCAATTTCAAAAACAGTTTTATTGTCATCTTCATATACTTCTGTTGCTACTTCAATTGCAGTATTAAATACACTAGCGATTTCTGGATAAGAAGTCGAGATAGAACTAACATATTCATTAGCTTGTAAAATAGAATCTTCTAACGCGGTTTTATCATTTGGATAAATGCTGACACTTAATGATTTTGCGGAAACACCGTTATAGTTATTATTTCCTTCGATTTTGTAATAGACAGTATATGTACCAACTAATTTCTTTTGTGGAATTGCTGTTGAATAAGAACTTCCATCTAAAGAATATAGAAGAGTTCCTCCGTTAGTGCTACCTGCTTCAATAAGGTTTTGATTTTCTGAAGTATACTTCAAACCAATCTTCCCTTTTGGGGCAGTATATGTAGGGTTAGCCTTACTAATTTTTACTGTTCCACTACCGGAATATGCTTTATAACCGCTTGCGGTTACTTGGAAATAAACTGTATAGTTGCCAACATCTTTATATGTAGGATTAGTTATTAAGTTATAACTTCCTGATGAAGCTGTTCGATATTTAATTGTGTAGCCACTACTTGGTTGACTAACGTTAACAGTAATCGATCTATTCGCTCCTGTATAAGTTCCATTATATGATTGAACACTAACAGTCATATCTTTATCTTCGCTTGGGAATACTTCATTTAATGCACCAACATAATAGTCACAGTTTTCCCAATATCCATTAGAGCCAGCACCAATACCACTATCACCCCATGAAGTGTTATAGTGTCTTGGACCGATAATTAAGTGCCAGTTTGTGCCATTATTAATATAATCTTTTAATGTTTTTCCTGAAGCACCAGTTGAAGTTGAAGAAGTCCAGTTATCTTTTTGGTCTCCTGAAGTACCTGACCAGCTCACTGTAATAGAACCAGTTTGAGATGTATTTGACGCGAAGAAATAATGCTTGCAAGCACTGTAACTATATGGGTGAGCGTCATTTGAATTAGTTAATTTGTTGCTGCTATCAATAGATGGTTTGCTTTCAAATAAGCATAAAAGCCATCCTTTCATGTCTAAGCCATTATTTGTGACTTGGAAAGATGCGCTGACAGTTCCATCTGCGGCACGAGTAAATCCACCACTAACTCCTGAATAATCAGCAGCGTCTACTTTAATTGCGGTTTGTTTACGATAGATATTAATCGCAAAAACTTGAGAAAAGACTAAACCAAAAGAAAGACCAAAAGCGATAAGTGTTTTTTTACTATATTGTTTCCTTCGTGTTCTATCCGTTCTCATAAATAGATTTTGAGCATTATTCTTTAAAATATTTTAAAAAATAAAAGCAACGTCATTGTATTACGATGGTTGCCACAAATGTGTCACACTAAGTGGAAAAAGCATTTGTTTATAAAGCTATATTTCAATTTTTTGACGCTATTAATAAGAATAGTAAATTTGACAGTAAATAAAAAAGCCCATTAAGGCTTTTAAGTATTATGTTGATTTTAAACGTAATAAATAGCAGTAATCTTTTTAATTCTTACTTGTTTGACAGCAACATTTGAGGTTTGGCCATAGTTGCTATTATGAATTTTGATTTTGCTATATCCAGTTTCCGCAAATATCTTTGTGGTTGTATTACTTTCAATGACCATCTTTGCGTTTGTAAGAGGCATTTCCTTATAGAATGGGTAATATTGTTCTGTTTCAAAAATGAAATATTTTAATTTTCCAGATGTAACACTGATATGGAAATAAGTGCCAACATAGAATCGATATGGGTAATTATTATCTGGTGCGAATGAATATTGGCTTCCTGGATCATTAACAATTTTTACTTTTCCAAGTTGCATGACAAAGTCATCGTCTGCCCAACTAGTTTCGTAATTCTTTTCACTTTCATTAAAAATGAACGTTACTGATTCAGTTGCTTTTCCGTTATCTTTTTCATCCTCGTATGAAGTTGGATCTCCAGTTCTTTCAATTTTATAGATAACTGGATAACCATATTCTTGAGAACCAGCAAGTTCTGGCTGACTCTTTTGAGAATAATACATGTAGTGACCACCAGCAACGATTGTGTCACCTCTTTGAAGATCAGTATATTCTGCATTAGCATCAATTGTTGCGGAATAAACTTGTACGTTTTTGCTATCTCCGAACTTATCAACGAGATAAACGCTGAATGAATTATATGTAGGATTGAATGAAGGATTAGCGTTAACGATACCTTTAACAAATATCTCATTTGTAGATAGGCTTGTGTTAGTGCCAATAACCGCTAATGCTTGCTCAACTGTATAAGGATTATTTAATGTTCCTAGCTCTTCTACTACTTGTGGAGGAGGAACGACATTAGAACCACCATTGTTATTATTACCGCAGCCCACTAAAAGCAAGGCAAGTTGAGGAATTAACCAAAATAATTTACGTTTCATTTTCATCACCTAGTATAAAGTTAGCATAAGAAAGAATAATTATTAATTATTATTTGCTTTAAATGAACTTTTTTTGAAAAAATTTCAGAAAAAAATTAAAAAACCGCATTTTCTTCCTCTTCTTTTAATTATTGTTCCTTGTGCAATAGAGGGATTTTGTATCGAATCGATACAATACTTTTTTGCAGTCTTATATTTATATCTCTTCGTGGGTATTGCTGAAGAATTATATTTTAGAGGTATTATTCTATCTTGGAAAGGCATTCGATATAAAGTGGATAGTAATCATTTCATCTTTAATCTTTGCTTTAGGTCATTCTGTAACCATATTAACTGATGGAAACATCGCTATGATGGTTTTAACTGTGATTAATGCCTTAATCTTCGGTTTTTTGACAATAGAAATGTATATGCTTTGCAAAAGCATCATTCCTGGTATGTTTATCCATTTTCTCTTCGATTTTGAAACAAAATTCATAAGGATGAATGGTAATAAACTATTAATTGCTGAGATTATTCGTGGTGCAGTAATGGCACTTATCGCCTTATGCTTTGCAATAATCTTGTATAAGAAAAGTAAAAAAGAACTAGACAAAGTCTAGCTCTATTGCATTTTATTGTTTGAGTTGAGGAATTTCAACTTTGTAGTGAACCACCAATCTTTTGACCTTAAAGAAGTTAACGTCACTAATATTATCAGGAATACTGATTTTGATTTCGTCTTTTGTAAAGCTATCGATATAGAATTTAGAAATCTTTTTGCCGTCAGTATCATCGATATCTAATTTGGTGTGGGCAAAATTGCCACCAGTAATTGAAAGATCATCTCTTGCACACGCATCACTCTTATCGAGCACTAATTCAATGCAGCTAACTTTATCAGGATCGAAGTCTTTGACATCAACCTTTTCTTGGTTGCCTTGTCCGTCCGCTTTATAGTATTTGCTATAATTTTTGTTTAAGCGTAAATAAGGAGTCAGGGCAGATGTGCCTCTAGCGTGTTGATGCCATAAATCATCTTCATCAAAACTTTGAGTTTCACAATCGCCTTTTCCACTAATGGTGCCAACATAACTTTCGAGGTCATAATATGCGCCATCATAAGATTTAACGAATGTATCAGTATCTTCTTCATACCATCTCATGTAGCCAGCATAATCTTCTTCTTGATAGCATAATCTAACACCTTGTCTAAAAGTTTCACTTGGTGCTTCGATAAATTCTGCAACAAATTTATAAACACCGTCTTGTTCAGTTACGAACGTGTAATCAACATCGGTGCTAATGATTTGCTCGCTGCCATTTAAATGCCATCCCTTAAAGAGACAGAAATTATCATTTTGATAATTATAGAATGGGTAAGCATGAATTTTGACAGAAGTTCCATTAGCGACAACTTTATAGCCTTTATCATTCGCTACCGCATTATCGATAGCAACATTGCCTTTTGAGGAATCAGAACTTGTCACACTGACATATGTTTTAGTGCTTTGACAGCTAAAAACGTATTTTACTGATTCAATAACCCAATCTGAATTTTCATAAACATAGTCTTTATTACCAATGTAATAATATAAAGATCCCGCTCTATCAAACGAGTTTCCAGTTTCTACAACATATTGATGATGATATTCGCTTACTGGTTCTATGCGTTTATCAGAATTGGTAAGATCGTCCTTATCTAAACTGGCCATATCAAGGTCTTCTAGATAATATGTGTGTAGAGAGCCAAATGTACTTAAACTTCCATTTCTTAAATAATGGCCAGTAAATTCGATACTTGTGACCCCTCTAAGAGGAGTTTCATTGATTAAATAATCGCTTAAGCTAGTAAATTCAAAGACAACACCTTCCTGACTAGATGGGGCTGATTTTGTTCTAAAAACGATATCGTTTCCAAGAGCGGTTTTAAATGTTCCTCTATAGACATCGCCATCTTGCACAAAATTAGATTTGTTTGAGGCGTCAATAGTTAATGTATATGGTTCAATATCAGCTCTAGCGTTCAAAGATGGTGAAATATTATTTGACGCTAAAATGGTAGCAGAAACAGCACCGACTGACAAAATTGATGTGATTAATAATCCTAATTTTTTCTTTTTCATATTTTTTACCTCACGTATATAATACGATTCAGGCGTCACAGAAGTGTCACACAAAGAAAAAAGGCTAATACAAATAAGTATTAACCTTCAATTCTTAAGTTGGTACCCTCGAGGCGACTCGAACGCCTGACCTACGGCTTAGAAGGCAGTTGCTCTATCCAACTGAGCTACGAGGGCATGTATAGTGTTATAAGAAGCTTCCCTTCCTAACACGCTTATATATTATTACAAAATTCATTTATCTTTTTCAAGGATTAATTATGTAATTTATTATATAAATCCTGGGCAACTGAATCAGGAAGAATTTGGCCTAGCTCTTCTACAGTTGCATTCTTTAATGAAGCGATGTCCGGATAGAATTTCGCTATCACTTCTCTTCTTTTGCTTCCTAATCCCTTTACTTCATCAAAAACAGAGACAGTCATTGCTTTGCTTCTTTTTTCTTTGTGGAAAGAAATCGCGAATCTATGAACTTCGTCTTGCATTCTAGTTAATAAGAAAAATAGCTTCTTATCTTCTAAAGGATAAGTATTACCATTTATATCAATTAATCCACTAGTTGAGTGTTTATCGTCTTTATATAGACCAAAAACAGGTATTTCTACCTCGATGTTTTTAAGCGCGCTAGTAGCGCTATTAACTTGAGGAAGACCACCATCAACTAAAATGAGATCTGGGTATTTCTTATTCTCGTTTTTTAAACGTGAATAATGTCTGGTAATTACTTCTTCCATACTCTTAAAATCATCACGTGCTTCTTCATGTTCTATTTTAAATTTACGATATAACTTTTTAGCAGGTTCACCATTAACATAAGCCACCATCGCTCCAACCGGAGAAGATCCTTGAATATGAGAATTATCAAAAAGTTCAATGTGATAAGGAGTTTTGATTTTTAATATGTTCCCAAGTTCATCTAGTAAGGCAATTTTATCAGTATCTAACTTTGAAGAAAGGAAATATTCATCAAGAGCGTTATCCGCGTTACTTTTCGCAGACATGACTAAATCATATAATTTACCTTTAGACGCAGTGATGACATTGCAATCTAAATAACCAGATAATTCGCTGACGATATATTGAGAATTAACAACAATTTCTTGAGGAAGCGGACATCTATCATATAGTTGAGTGATTAATTCAATTACTTGGTCCTCTTCTTCTCCAAAGGATTCTACGACATGTGACTCTTTTCCTAGTAGCATTCCATTACGATAAATCATAAAGGCAATGGATAAATATCCATTTCTACTACTAAAGGCAAAAATATCACGGTCAGTTTTATCCTTAGATTCAACAGTCATTGAAGTATTAATATGTTCAATTGAAGTAATTAAATCTTTATACTCTTTAGCGAGTTCAAAATTAAGTTCTTCACTTGCTTTTAGCATCTTAGCCTTAAGTTCTTTTAACTCTTCTTGGTTATTACCATTAAGGAAGTTTTTAATTTTATTTCTTAATTCCTCATAAACCGATTCGTCAATTTTATTAACACAAGGAGCAAGGCATTGACCAAGATGATAATATAAACAAACCGTTGAAGGAATATTACGGCATTTTCTAATTGGGTAAACTTTGTTTAATAAGTCAACCATTTTATAGGCCGCTCCACTATTAGGAAATGGGCCATAATAATCATAATTTTTATCTTTCTTATTTCTTTTAATGGTAAGAGTAACATCACCCTTCTTTTTTATTGCGATATAAGGGTAATGACTTCCATCTTTAAGAAGAATGTTATATCTCGGATAATATTCATGAATTAAATTCATTTCGAGAATCAAAGCTTCTTTTTCGTTTTGAACAATGATGGTTTCAAAATAATCAACGTTTTGAACCATAGCAAAAACTTTTCCGGTTTGTGGTCTTAAGAAATATTGCGACACTCTTTTTTGTAAATCTTTGGCTTTGCCAACATAGATAACCGTGCCTTCTTTATCGTGCATTAAATACACTCCTGGAGAGTGCTTTAAGTTAGAAATTAAAACTTTAAGTTTTTCAGTCATGAAGAATAACGACGGTTGCTCCGCCTCCTCCTTCATTGATATCACCTAAGCGATACTTCACGCCTTTTAAAGTAGACAAATATTCGTGGACCATCTTTCTAAGCGTGCCACTACCAAAACCATGGATAATTCTTACTTGTCTAATGTTTTTGATTTTGCAATTATCCAAATATTTTTCTAATGCTTCTTTAGCCTCGTCTCTTCTCATTCCGATAATATTAAGTTCTAATCCAACATTCGTGTTAATCTTGTTTTCATAATAATTGTCACTAGATCTAACTTTATTAACTTTTGGAGATGCAATTTTATGCAATTTACTTATTTCGATATCATACGCTAATCCATCACGAGAAAGAATATGCGCCTTTTTACCATTTATACGCGCTACTCTTCCTTCTAAAGACAAGGCTGGCATAGAAACATAATCGTTTTCTTTTATCTCTTCGTTATAAGTTACTTCAATAACTTCATCTTCCATCTCTTCAACTTTTTTCTTGAGATTAATTGCTTCATGAAGTTTGATATCACCTTTGTTTAATTCTTTCATGACATCGTCAATTTGAGATTTCACTTCGTCTAGTAACTGTTCTTTTTCTTTTTTGACAGATTCAAGTAGGTGATCTTTCTGGTTTTTTAGAGCATTGTAGGAGTTTTCAAGGGACTTTTTCTCTTTCTCTAGATTTAATCTAGTTTGCTCATTTTCGCGTCTTAAACGCTCATTTTCTTCAATTTGGGTTTGGAGTTTTCCAATTAATACATCAAAGTCATTATTTTCTTTAGAAAGATATTCTTTTTTGACTTCTTCAATTTCGTCTTTATTAATTCCATATCTTCCCGCAACTTCTAAACCATAGCTTTTCCCAGGAGTTTGATATTTGTAGATATAAGTTGGAAGGAGTTCCTCTTCATTAAAGAGCATGGAACTATTTTCAATATTTTTAGAAATATAAGCGTATTCTTTGATTTTTGAATAGTGAGAACTGATTAATGCGAGCGAATGCTTTTTCTCAATTGATTTAACAACTACTAAAGCAATGATCTCTCCTTCTTTGGGATCTGTACCAGTCCCAAGTTCGTCTAATAACACTAAATCTTTACCTTTGGTAACATCCAAAATTTCGGCAATATTTTTCATATGGCCAGAGAAAGTAGATAGATTATCGCTTAAAGATTGAGAATCACCAATATCTAAATAGATATGATTAAAGATGCCAAGCGTTGCTTCTTTTACTGGAAGCGCTAGTCCACATTGATTCATCAGTGAAAGAAGACCCACCACTTTTAAAGATACGGTTTTACCTCCGGCGTTAGGACCTGAAATAACCACAATTCTTTTCTCTTCATCTAAGTGATATTCATTACCAACCACTTTATTTCTATCAATGAGAGGATGCTTTGCATCATATAAATGAATTTCTTGTTTGTCGCTAAGTTTAGCAACCACCATGTCTTCACTTAAGGCATAATTAGCTTTACCAGCAACAAAATCCAAATATCCAATTACATTGTTATTATGGATTACTTCATCTTCTTGTAGGAGAACTAACGCGGTTAATTGCTTTAATATTTTTCTGACTTCTTCGTTTTCTTCTAACTTTTTAGAAGCGATATCGTTATTGAGTTGAACAAGTTCAAGAGGTTCAATAAATGTTGTGTTACCGCTATCGGAAACATCGTAAATAATTCCAAGAACTTTATTCTTGTAACTGGTTTTGACAGGTAAAACAAAATGTCCTTCCCTAATAGTGACATTACCATCATTAAGATATTGAGAATAAGAGAACGCTAGAGAAGAGATCTTACTATTCAAAGAGGCTTCTAAAGACTTTATCTTTCTTCTAATTTCTTTAAGTTCAGGAGAGGCATTATCACTAACAGTTAAACTTGGAGTAATACATCTTTTAATTGCAGATTCTAATGAAGAAAGCTCCACCATTGAAGAAATGTATTCTCCTAAATGAGGGAAATCTGTTCCAATTTTTTGATAATGAGCGATAAGTTTATTGCATTGCTCTATATCATTTAAAACATGGCCTAAATCGTTAGCGGTCATCATCGCAGTCTTTTTAGCGATATTGATAAGCGATAGAAGAGAAACACTACTAGAAATAGGAAGAGGTCCATACCTAGAGATAATATTCATCATCTCATCAAGTTCTTCTAACTTGTTTTTAAGTTCGTTTTTATCAACGAGCATTTTTAAAGAAGAGACTTCTTCTCTACCTTTTTCTGTTTTACAGAATTCTAAAATTTTCTCTTGAATCTTACTAAATTCTAATGTGCGATATGCGTCTAACATGATAATTTTATTCGCTTTCCATACATAGTATATCCCACTAATAGGAAAACTCATAACGATTAAGATAAAAATCTAATTCTTCACTCTTTTGATAAATAATCGTAAAATCAATTTATGGCAACTGAGCAAGTAACTATCAAAGTAAATGAAGAAACTTTTAACAGGATCAAAGAGTTTTACTCTTCTTTTATGGTTGAAGCAAAAGGAGATTACGTTGATTTTCTTGCAGTCTATGGAGATATCTTAATTACCGGTTATTCTTCTAAAAAAGCAAAGAAATCCATTATCTTTAAAGGCAAAAATGCTTCTTTAGAAGCAGAAGAATGGATTGAGAAAGAAGAAGATGTCGAGCAAAAAGAAAAAATCCATATTGTCGACTATGGAGAACAAATTGGTAGCGACGAAGTAGGTGTTGGTGATTTCTATTTACCAATGATTGTTGTTGCTGCATACATGAGAAAAGACCAATACCAGAGACTTAAAGAGCTTGGAGTAACTGATTCTAAAAAAATGACCGATAAAAAAATTAGAGAAATCGGTCCTACTTTAATGAAAGAGTTTGATTATTCTAAGCTCACACTATCGAACGAAAAATATAACGAAATGTATGAAAAGGGAGAGAATTTAAATTCTCTAAAAGCAAAAATGCATAATCGCGCATTAAGCAATCTTCACCAAAAATATATTGATGTCATTGCAATTTATGTCGATCAATTTGTTAAAGAAAGTACTTATTATAAGTACCTCGGAGAAAAAGACGAACCAATCGTCAAAGATATTTCTTTTAAAACTAAGGGAGAGCAAAGATTCCCAAGTGTTGCATTAGCATCTGTTATTGCTAGATATTCGTTTCTTCTTTATAAGGATGAATTAGAAAAGAAACTTGGAATGACAATCCCTTGTGGTGCCGGAGAAAAGGTCGATAAGATTAAAAAAATTCTTCTCGATAAGTTAGGACAAGAAGAATTTGATAAATTAGTTAAGAAAAATTTTAAGAATTATTCTTCAATTTGATGCAAAACATCAATAAAGTATTGAGGAAGATCAATATTGAAAGTCATCACTTCATCAGTAGAAGGATGTTTCAAAGTCAAAGAGGTCGCTACTAAAAGCTGACCTTTTTTATATAAAGTATCATATTTTCTACCAGCGTAAAGCGGATCTCCTTCAACTGGGAAACCAATATAAGACATATGCACCCTAATTTGGTGAGTTCTTCCAGTTTTTAAGTGGCACTCAACAAGAGTGTGCTCTTTATATCTCTTTAGAACCTTAAAGTAAGTAACTGCTTCTTTAGAATTTGTGCGTGTCACTCCCATCTTTTGGCGATTATTTGGATCTCTACCAATTGGAAGATTAATTTCTCCACTATTTTCTGGAATAACCCCTCTAACTAAAGCAGTATATGTTCGAGCCATTGAATGGTCTTTAAGTTGCTCTGCTAATTTGTTATGTGCCTTATCGTTTTTCGCAATGCAGATTAACCCACTAGTATCCTTATCAATTCTATGGACAATGCCGGGACGCATCACTCCATTAATACCGCTTAAATCTTTGGAGTGATTTAAAATAGCGTTCACTAAAGTGTGCTCAAGGTGACCATTAGACGGATGAGTAACCATCCCTTGAGGTTTATTGACAATGATGATGTCTTTATCTTCATAGACAATATCTAAAGGTATGTCTTCTTTTTCGACTTCTAACTCTTTAACTTCAGGAATAGAGATATTTACTCTATCTCCTTCTTTTAGTTTTAAAGAGCCTTTAGCAACTTTATCATTAACAGTGCATAAACCTTCATCAATGATTTTTGCAATATGAGTACGAGAAAAGTCAGTTAAAACATTAGATAAATATTTATCTAATCTATATCCATTAAATTCATTTTCGACAACAAATCTATTCATCTTGCTTTTGATCTAAATACTTATTTTTCTCTTGTTCTGTTTTAGAGAGAACTTTAGTGTTATCAACTTCCACTTTTGGTTCATTCTTTTTCTTTTCAATTGCTTCTTTTGCATCGTGAACAATCATGTAAATAATTAGCATAATTGCCGCGACAACAACCGAACTATCCGCAATATTAAAATTGAATTTCCAAATACCATAGAAATCAATCCAGTCAACTACCCCGTTAGCGTCTCCTAAGAATTCTGGAGTGTAGAAAATACGATCAATAACATTTCCAATTGCACCCGCAATAATCATCATTAAACAGGCACGGTAAAACTTATTAATCTTATCCCACTTTGTTATCATAACTATTAGTATAACAACCACGATTGATAAAGCAACAACACAAAACACAATACGGTTCACTGTTGGATCAAAAGTTGAAATGCCAAAAACAAAATTATGATTAATTACATAATTGATTCCTAAAAATCCTGGAATAATATCAATTCCACCACTAGCAAGGATTGCCTCTTTATTAGCGACAACAACTTGTTTGGTAACAAAATCGATGATTAAAAGAAGCACTCCAAGCCAAATGAAAGAACTAAAAATCCATTTAAGAACGTTAATTATTTTTTCTTTCATTATTTGTGAATCACTTTCTGACATCTTGGGCATAAGTAAGTGCAATCTTCTTGAATAAGCGCCTTCTTAGAATAGTTCCAACATCTAGCACACTTTTCGCCAGTGTGACGGCTAACATTTACTTTGCTGACTTCGTATTGAGTCATGTTATCAACTTTTTCATAGTCAACTTCAGAAACAACAAACAAGTTAGCGAATTCTTCTTTAGTGAATAATTTCACTATATCCACGGATTCTTTATCGGTAATTTCAAAGTTCACCATTGCTTCTTGGCTAGAGCCAATAACTTTGTTATTTCTAGCTTCTTCTAAGGCCTTTAAAACATCTTTTCTTAAAGCAATGACTTTGTCATATTCATTGAATAAAGCTGTGTCATCTTCTTCAACATAAGTTGGATAATCAAGGAACTGAACATTATTCGCCCTTTCTCCTGGAAGATTTCTATTAAATTCATCCATTGTGAATGGAAGAATTGGATTAAGAATTCTAAGAAGTGTTTCTGCAATCTTAAATAAGACAATTTGAATTTGTCTTCTTCTTAAGGATGATTTGTCATCACAATATAAACTATCTTTTGCAATATCTAAATAGAATGCACTTAATTCTGAGGAACAGAAATTAAGGATTTCCATTGTTGCACTACTGAAATCATATTTGTCAAAACTGTTTCTACAAATTTTTACTAAACGATTTAATTTAGCAAGAATATATTTATCAACTCTTGAGAATTCTTTAACTTCATCTTTTGGATCGTAATCAACTAAATTCCAAGAAATGAACTTAAGAGTGTTTCTAATCTTACGATATTGCTCAGCAACTTGTTTGATAAGATTTTCACCAATTCTTACATCTTGTTGATAATCAATAGATGCAGTCCAAAGTCTTAAGATGTCAGCGCCATACACATTAGCGATTTTAACTGGATCAACACCATTTCCTTTGGATTTATGCATTTGTTCGCCGTGTTCGTCTAAAACCCAACCGTGTGAGGTAACAGTTTTATATGGAGCAACGTGATTACACGCAACCGAAACAATTAATGAAGAGTTAAACCAACCACGATATTGGTC
>DFJP01000035.1 GCA_002373085.1 Caryophanales bacterium UBA3668
TTTGACCCGAGTTTAGAAAAATATTTTGTTAGAGCAAGATCTAAAATTGAAAAATACTATCTTGATAGTAGAAAACAATAGCAACACTTAATATGTAAATAAATCCACAACTAGTGGTTTTTATTTGTCTAATTTATATAAGGAATAAACGTCCTTATATTTTTGTATGTTTTCATTCTTTACTAACAAAAATGTTCAAAACACCGAAAATAGTTTCATTGCATTCATAAACTTGCGGTTTTTGCTTTACATCACAGGCAGTAAAAACTAAAATCATTGTATGAAAAAATCAGGTTTAATCTTACTTTTATTGCCTTTAATGGTGGCGTGTGGATCAAACGCAAATACTAATGTAGAACAAAATGATGAGTATAAACTAAATAAAACTCAGCTTAATTTAACTATTGGTGAAGAGTATCAATTAAAAGTTACTAAAAATGGTAAAGCTTACTCTAATGTCACTTGGTCTAGCAATTATTCAGATTATTGTGATGTTAGTAGCACTGGCCTAGTTAGTGCGTATTACGAGCACACTACTGTTACTATTACTGCAAAAATTAGCAAGTCTATTAAATTAACTTGTTCAGTAAAAGTCTCAGCCCCTAAAACTGATGTCTATCGCTTATTCTCTTCTAGTGGACAAGGACAAGTTAATGATAAAGGACACATTTTATATATTTTTGCTAAAGCAGGTATCACAACCGATTCCTCTAATACTTATAACTATAATCTAACCTTTGAATATGATACTTTCTCTAACATTTGCACAATTGTTTCAAAATTATCATGGACTCAAAGTGGTTATGACTGCATGTTAATGGGTTATAACATCTTCTATTGGGGAGAATATAAAACTGGCTTATTTGGTGGTTATTATTATCAAACCAATACAAGCACAGACGAAACCAAGAAAATTGAATTATCTTTCCCAAACGAAAACATATTGTTCTCTTATGCTTATCAAGAAATCTTTGCAGTCAATGGAACCATTACTTATGTTGTTGAACACAATGACTTCTCTAGTGTCGGTTCAAACGTTGAACCAATATTCATTGGAGTTCAAGAATGTCCTTTATACGCAAAACAAATATTCGAAACACATAACTACAACCTAAAACTTATTACTGATTAGTAGATTTACTATATGCAAAAAATATATAGAGGAACAAACAATGGCTAAAAGTATAAAAACAATAACCATCATTTCGTTTTCTCTAGTGCTTGCTGCTTTACTAACAGCAATTATTTCTGATGTCGCAATATTTTCTCAACAAATATTAACGTTTATAGCCGCAATTTTTATTTCTGCAATTGTTTTTCTATTAGCAATAGCATTGATGATTGTCAGTATTATATTTGTTTTTGGTATTGTCGTGCTTAAAAACGATGGATTTTGGCCTTTAGTTTGGACAAAGACAACATTTATTGAAATCTTATCAGACAATCATTTAACAATAGAGCAGATAAACAATATGATCACAATTAGGATAGTGTTACTAATTGTCTCTACAATTATTCTTATTCTTTCAATTATCGCTTTAGCGATGATGAAAAGATTAAGGAAAAAAGATCCAGAATATAATCCAAAATCAATTGAATATCTAGGTATTGCTTCAACGATATTATCATCACTTGGAGTAATTGTCTCTTTAGGAGCAGTTGTCATTCTCTTATTTCTAAAATAGGCAAACTATAAAATCTATGGTTTGCTTTTTTCTTAAAAAATGATACATAAATAGCAACAAACAGGTCTTATTCTTTTCACTATATGCGTGTAAAATGATATACGTGCAAAACAATAACTCGAATATTAAAAAATAATAAAGATACAAGGGGTTTTACTATGAAAAAAATCTTACATCTTATTTGTAATTCACACATCGATCCAGTATGGCAATGGGATTGGGATGAAGGCGCTTCCACCGCTTTAGCGACTTTCTACGCTGCATGTAATCTATTAGATAAATATGACTTTATCTTTTGCCATAACGAAGTAATCCTCTATGAATACATTGAAAAATATGATCCTGCTTTATTTAAAAGAATTCAAAAGCTAGTTCTTGATGGAAAATGGAAAATTATGGGTGGATGGTATTGCCAACCTGATTGTCTAGTTCCTTCTGGAGAATCATTTATTAGACAAATAACTTTAGGAAGAGAATATTTCTTGGAGAAATTTAATTCAAAACCAACAGTTGCCTTAAATTTTGATAGTTTTGGACACACAAAAGGATTACCTCAAATCCTCGCGAAATGCGGCTATGAAGGATACATCTTCTGCCGTCCACTTCCGTGGTATGTTTCTCTTCCAAACTTTAAAGACTATCCACACGGTCCATTCCTATGGGAAGGATATGATGGATCTAGAATTAAAGCCTTAAGATATGAAGATCCACTTCATAACTACACAACCGAATTAGGAAGAGCAAAACAAGGCATCTTAGAGAAATATGAAGTCTATAAAGACTTAGATGTCATCCCTGTCTTATGGGGAGTTGGTAACCATGGAGGAACATCTAGTGAAAAAGATTTAGAAGATATCATGGTTCTTCAAAACGAAAAGAAAGGCGAATGGGAAATCATCCATTCTTCTTTAGAAGACTATTTTGATTCCACTAACCCAGTAACAGTAGAGAAAAGACACATCTTTGTCTTCTCAAAAGCGTATTCATCAGTCAACGCGATTAAATTAGCTCATGACCAATTAGAAAATGCTTTATATTTCACTGAAAAGATTTGTACCGCCAGCGATATAGCGGGCAAATATTCATATAACAAAGAAGTGTTAAAGAACGCTGAAAAGATACTTTGTCAAATCGAATTCCATGATGTTTTAGCAGGTACTGCTATTAAAACTGGAACTGATTCATCATTAAGAAAGGCTTATAAAGCTATCGAAGAACTTAAAGCAGAAATGTTTAGTGCATTCACTTCTTTAGCAAGCGACCTTCCAAAAGCGCCAGCAAACGAAGAGAATGTTGTCTTCTTTAATCCATATCCTTATCAATATGATAATTACGTTGAATGTGAACTTTATCCAAACGTTTATATAAGAACACCAAATACACAATATAAAATCACTTTATTTGATGTGAACAACAATCCAGTGCCATATCAAATCATCAAAGAAGAAAGTAATATCGCGGATCAACATCGCGTTCGTATTATTTTCAAAGCAAAGATTGATGCCTATTCAGTCACTTCATATCACGCTCATTTTGATTTTGAAGAAAAGACCACTACTGATAAATCATTTGAAGGAGATATTAAGTTAGTTGACAAAGTCAAAGAAGTTGTTATTTCTTCTAAAACTGGCCTTATTTCTTCATTTAAAGTTAATGGCAAAGAGTTCTTAAATGGAGAAGCTTCTATCCCTATGACATTTGATGATAATGGAGATCCATGGGGATGGAGATTACATGATTTAACAACCGCTACTTTCTCCGATAATAGCTGGCCTCAACCAGAACACAAAAATTCCTTAAAAGCTTTTAAATTAGATAACCGTTCAAAAGGTATAACTCAAGGTTTAAAGGGAGTTTCAATTATTGAAAAGGGACCATTCCTAACTGAAGTTCAAGCTTTATTCTACAAAGATGAAAACCATGTAATTGTTAATTACAAGATTTATAAAGACACTCCATATATTGATGTTAAATATCATGTTTTATGGAATGAAAGAAATAAAGGTTTAAAGATTAAATTCCCACTTAATGGAGATAATAAATATTTTGCTCAAATGGCATTTGGTAGTGAAGTTTATAAAGCGGACGGAATTGAAAACCCATCAAATAGATTTATCGGTGTTCATAACGGAGAAGATGTCTTTGCTATTTATAATAGAAGCGGTATCCATAGCACTTCTAAAAAAGGACATAACCTTTATGTTACTTTCTTAAATGGTGCTTCCTGGTGTGCTCACCCAACTTCACCAATCAATCCTCTTGTTCCAAAAGATCGATATGATGCCTCTATCGAACAAGGCGTTCATGATTTTGAATTAAGAATAGGAGTTAACAAAGTTGAAGAATGCGAAAGAATCGCTAACGAATTCAATCAACCAGTGTATAAGGTTTTATATTATCCACATGGAGATGGTAAAAATGTTGCTTCTAACATAGTCACTGTATCAAATAGAGATATTGTTATCACTGCTCTTAAAAAGAGAAAAGACAATACATATTTAATCCGTCTATATAATGGAGTTTCTCATAATAATGAGACTACATTAAATATCAAAAGCGCATCCAAACACATAACATTTAAGAAATATGAATTTAAGACATTCGTGTTTGACGGAGAAAAAATCGTTGAATCGAAGGAAGCTGACTTATATTAATTATGGAAAAGAAATATATATTTAATAACAACTCAATTACCATCGATTTCACTAACAAGACTATTAAGTCTATGACCTTCAAAGGTGAAGAGATGATAGAAGGTGGAGTTTCTTTCTTCTCACTTAGAATGAGAAAGAAAGATAACACCCATTACTATTTACCAGCGAAGCTTTTCAAATTTGAAAAATATGAAGATAACAAAGCTTATTATTCACACGAAGAAGCTGATGTTGTTCTTTCTATTAATGAATTAACAAACGGACTCAAATGGTCAATTAAAGTGATTAACCACACCGATTTACTTTTAGAACAAGTAGAAATCATGAGTATTGGTGTTCACTCCAAACTCCTAAATGAAGAAAACGGAAAGGGCGAAATCGTCGTTCCATATAACGAAGGACTACGCGTTACATCAATGAAGCAAAGAGAAGCGTCAGTCTTCCGTTATTTTGATGTTGATTATCCTTCTGAAGGTCTTTATTACATGTATCCAAATATGGTGTCCTCTCCATTTATGTCCTATATCCATAACGGAACAGGAATCTATTTTGCAATGTTAGATAAAGAATCTACTCCTAAACATATTGATTTCCGTTATTTTGAAGATGTTATCAAAACTGAAATGGCAGTATTCACCAATATCGACTATGGTCAAAACTATGAGATGAACTTCGACAGCGTAATGCTTTTCTTTGAAGGTGATTATTTTGATGCCTGTGAGCTATATCGTAATTGGTTCTATGAAAATAATGGGAAGAAATTAAAAACCATAAAGGAAAGATATAACGAACTCCCACATTGGTATCATGAATCTCCAGTTATTATCACTTATCCACTAGTGGGCACCAAAGACTTTGATTTAGAGATGAAACCAGGTGGATTATATCCTTACACAAATGGTCTATCTGTTATGGATTATTACGGCAAACAAACCGACTCCAAAATCATGGCGTTATTAATGCAATGGGAAAGCACCGCTCCATGGGCTCCACCATATGTTTGGCCACCTTATGGAGACATTGATAATTTCTATAAATATCGTGATGAATTACACAAAAGAGGCTATCTCTTGGGGGTTTATACCTCTGGATTTGGTTGGACCAATGTCTCTCATAGAAGAGAATATTCCCGTCTAGAAGAATTCGAAAGAGATCATCTTAAAGACATAATGTGCACTAACACAATCTATGAAATGAAATCAGCGATTGTTCAAGATATTCGTTCAAGTTATGACATGTGTCCAGCTTGCGAAAAAACTAAAGAGATTATCCGTAACGAAGTAAAGAAGATGGTCGACGCTGATCTAGACTATATTCAAGTTTTAGATCAAAACCATGGAGGTAATCCATATTTCTGTTATAGCGATAAACACGGTCACGTACCTGCTCCAGGAAAATGGCAAGTTGAAGAAACTTTAAAGCTCTTAAAAAGCATTGATAGAAAGAAATGCTTATTAGGATGTGAAACCGCTGCTAGTGAACCATATATTGGTGAACTCCCATGCAACGATAACCGTTATGAACTTAATTATCATCCAGGTGAACCAATCCCAATGTATGCCTATATCTATCACGAATACATTAATAACTTTATGGGCAATCAATGTGTTTATGGTTTAGGTTCAAATCGATATGCACTTACATATCGTATGGCGTATTCATTCATCGCTGGAGATTTATACACTCTCATCATTGATGGAAATGGTAAAACTCATATCGCTTGGGATAACGACTTAGTGGTTGATGATGAAATGCCAAATAGACTTATCAATAACACCAATAAATGGAGACTTGGATATTTTGAAAAATTCCTTCATCTTGGAAAGATGGTTAAACCACTCGCGTATGAATGTGGCACTAAACACATTTCCTTTATTTGGACCCCTCAACATGAATATGATTTCCGCGCTGTGCTTAGTTTAGCGTATACAGATGGAAAAGAAACATATCAATTCTTCATTAACTATGATGAAGTAGAAGAGAAAGTGTCCATTAAAGATGTGACCGAGATTAATATCGTTAAAAATCCAGACGGAAAAACTGAAACTATTACCGGTAACTCATTTATTGTTCCACCTCTAAGTATGGTGGCTATAAAGGTCAAATAACGAAACAAAGTAGATCAAAACATGGTCTACTTTTTAATTTTTCATCACTATTATTTTTTATTATTCGTGGTAAGGATATTTTCTTCCCTATCATAATACTTATGATTTCGTATATCATTTTTTAATAAAGTATTAATAAAATATATCAATATTTAAGATTTTGCTTAAAAGATTGTTTTGATAATATATAGTAGAATATAGCAAGGTGCGTATATTTTATGGCGAAATTACATTTTAATCATGTGAACAAAGTTTATGCGAACAATGTTCAAGCAGTTTTCGATTTTAACTTAGATGTTGATGACAAAGAATTTGTCGTCTTCGTTGGTCCTTCTGGATGTGGTAAAACCACCACTCTTAGAATGGTTGCAGGCTTAGAAGAGATTTCTTCTGGTGAGATTTATATTGATGACGTTTTAATCAATAACGTCCCACCAAAAGATAGAAATATCGCAATGGTTTTCCAAAACTATGCCTTATATCCTCATATGACAGTCTTTGACAATATGGCGTTCTCTTTAAAGATGCGTAAAGACCTATTCCCTGTCTATAAGATTGTTAATGAAGAAGGATTCAACCAAGAAGTTAAAGAAATCGAAAAAGAGTTCAAAGAAAAGAAGGAACAAGGTGTCGCTAAACTCAAAGAAAAGAAAGCGATTAAAGAAGAAATCAAAGATTTCATCTATCGCAACAATTTAGCGGAAGAACTCGCCATTAGAAGAGCACAAGAAAAATATCAAGAACGTGTCATGACCTATGACCACGATAAAGTTGAAGAATTAGAAAATTCAATCAAAGGTGAAACAGATCAAGCAAAGATTGAATCAGTCCATAAACAAATTGAAGAAGTGATGAAAGTCTTAGATAAACCTGCTTTTGAATATCGTAGATATACAAGAGAAGAAATTATCGATAAAGTCACCACTGTCGCTGAAACTATTGGACTTGAACAATATCTTAAAAGAAAACCAGCTGCTCTTTCTGGTGGACAACGTCAAAGAGTGGCTCTTGGTAGAGCAATCGTTCGTAATCCAAAGGTTTTCTTGATGGATGAGCCATTATCTAACTTGGATGCAAAGCTTCGTGTCCATATGCGTACAGAAATCTCAAAGATTTATCAAAACTTAGGTGTTACTGTGATTTATGTTACCCACGATCAAACCGAAGCGATGACTATGGCCACTAAAATTGTTTGTATGAAAGATGGCCGCATCCAACAAATTGGTTCACCACGTGAATTATTTAACACTCCAAGCAACCTCTTTGTCGCTGGATTTATCGGTTCACCAAGTATGAACTTTATCCCTGGTAAATTTGATGGTCATAACTTCGTTAGTGAAAATGATGAAGTTAAGATTGCATTAGATAAACCACATATCGATTTATTAAAAGATTATGTTGATAAAGAATTAATCCTTGGTGTTAGACCAGAAAATATCGTCTTTAAAGATGATAAAACTAGAGAAAACCTCTCTAATTCATTTAAATTAACATGTGACCTTTCCGAATTATTAGGACAAGAATTAATTATCTATTCATATATCAATAACACTAGAGTGGTTATCAAAACCACTACAGTTGATGAAATCAAAAATGGAGAAGAAAAAGAATACGCTCTCGATTTAGATAGAATTCACTTCTTTGATAAAGAAACAACGAATAGAATTAAATAGTATGTTTGCACTTTTTGAAAATTGTTCTTCCACAAGTGAAGAAAGAAAAGCTCCTGTTAAACCATTAGAACTAGTCGCTTCATGTGAACGTGTTTTTCAAATGGTGTATAACGACGCTAAAGAAAGAGATTTGTATAACCTCAAATATAAGAAAGAATATTACGAAATCTTCTACTGGCTAGGCGGATTTGAAGTTTCCCTTACTATCTTACAAAGTACACAAGGCAATAGAACTTATCTTCATGCGATGGTTTATGGCGAAAAAAAACGCGGAAGAACCCGCAAGAAATTAAAACAAATATTAGAATATTATAAGGAGTTATTAAACGACATAGTCGCTTAATTATTCTCTTCTCTAAGACTCTTAAGAGCGCGATAGAAGGTAGCAACACTGTCAAAGCCACACGCTTTAGCAAGTTCCTGTTTGCTGCCTTTTTTATTTCTTTCTAATTCGAGGTATTTCTTTACTCTTAAGTTATTAACGTAAGTCTTAAAAGAGATACCCATAACGTTGTTAAATTGTTTAGAAACATATTCTTTAGAATAGTTAATCGCTGAAGAACATGATTTTAAACTTAAGTTATAGTCACAATAATGATCGTTAATGTATTTAAGTGCTTCAATAACTAAAGCGCTTTGTTTTGATACGATTTGGTCTTCAATTGGATATTTCTCAGTAATTAAGGAGAAGAATTGGTTACAAGCTACAAAGATTTGATAATGTTCTTGTTTCTTACTACTTTTCTCATACCATTCTTCAATATATTTAAATAGTTCAACATTCGCCTCTTTGTTATCCATAATTTGAGGGAAGGAACCAGAATAGAATAAATGGAATGGTTCAAAATAAGTAGAAGATAAGACTAAGATAAAGGCTTCTGCGTCACAATCATCATAACTATGTGGCTCATAAGAGTTCACAAAAAGGATATCACCCGCGTGAAGTTCGTGTTCTTGTCCATCAACAGTGACTTTTTGAGTACCTTTAGTGATAAATAAAAACTCGATATTTCTATGGAAGTGAGGAGTTGCTTTAATCGTATAGCAACCAGTTCCGCTTCCATCAATAGGAGTACCGCTTTTGACAAAGTAACAATAGAAGTTTGCGTCCGCTAAGGATTCGTATTCGACGACCATAATCTCTATATATATTTTATATCAACTCAATATCGCAAATTAAAATAATTATTATCAAAATTTTGACTAATTTATCCTTTTATATATAAAAACATTTTTTTCTATTTCTCATTTTTTAGTTTTGAGTTTTTAAATTATAGTCAATTAATTTGATTTGGTGATTTTCGTTATTTATTGATAGAAGCGATTATATAATAGAAGCAAGAAAAGACCTTTTTAATCTTTATAATTAACTATGAAACTAAAAGCGATTCTCGTGGGTTGTGGTGACCGCACTTGTGTTTATGCCGAATATGCAATGAATCAATTACATGGTATTGAAGTTGTAGCCGCTGTCGATCCAGATATTGAAAGAAAAAAATATGTCAGTGAGCATTTTAATGTGCCACTAGAAAAATGCTATTCCGATATTAGTGAAGTCCTTTCACAAGGCAAAATAGCGGATTTAGTCATTAACGGAACTATGGATCACCTCCATATCTCCACTTCTATCCCATTTTTAAAGCAAGGCTATGACTTAGTGTTAGAAAAACCTATCACTAATAATGAAAAAGATTTATTAGAACTTGCTAGAGTAGCAAAAGAAAATAACTGCAAAGTAATGATTTGCCACGTTTTACGTTTCTCCCCACTTTATAGAGGAATTAAAGAAATTCTTCTCAGCGGTGAAATCGGTAAAATCATCCACATTAACACTACTGAAAGAGTAGGAGCTTATCACTCTTCTGTTTCCTATTTAAGAGGCAAATGGAACAGCGAAGCAAAATGCGGTTCTTCTTTCTTACTTGCTAAATGCTGCCACGACATCGATTTAATCACCTGGCTTAATAACGAAACTAGACCAGTTTCTGTTTATAGTGATGGAGATAGAAACTACTTCAATAGAGAAGACGCTCCAGCGGGTTCGGGCAATAGATGTATGGTCGATTGTCCAGAACATATACGAAATAATTGCATTTATAATGCAGAAGTGATGTATATTAAAAATGACTTACTTCCTTGGTATCCATGGCAATGCACTGGTAAAAACTATCAAGAAGTGACCTTAGAAGAGAAGATTGAATCTTTAAAAACTAATAATCCACATGGACGTTGTATCTATAAATGCGACGGAGATTTATTAAATCACCAGGAAGTTATTATTAAGTTCGCTAACGGTTCAATGGCGTGCCACACATTAGTGTTAGGCGCTATGAAAGCAGAAAGAACAATTCATATTGTTGGTACGCTTGGAGAAATCGAAGCTGCTGCATCTGCTGGAAAAGTATATGTCAGAACTTTTGATAAAGAGACTGATGGATATCTTGAAAGAGTCATTGAATACACTGATAGAAATGGTGAAACCGGTGGCCACTTCGGTGGAGATAAAGGTTTAGTCGCTGACTTCTTAACATATTTCTCAGGTGGTAAACCAAGTATCTCAACAACCACAATTGATGACTCTATCATCGGACACCTTACTGTCTTTGATGCTGATGAATCAGTAAAGAAAAAAGTAGTTATTCCTTTCAATCATAAAATCTAGGAAAAAGGCAATGAAAAAGAATTTAGGAATTATCTCTCTATTATCCGTTTCTCTAGCGATGGTTTGCGGAGTTTTTTCCTCATTAAACACCAAAGCTAGTAAAGCTAATGCCATCCAAGAAGAAGTTGCATCTGATATCTATGGTATTCAAATTAGAAGCGACCATGTTAATAGCAACTATCTTGTTATCCGTGATTATCAAATTGAAATAACTTATCCTGCCGAAGGCACTGGATATACATCTATATATAACGCTCCTGAAAAGATTAAAGTCTATTTAGATAGCACTTCAGAAGGTGTTTATTTATCATCTTTTATTGATAATAGTCCATGGACCATCAATAGATGGGAATGTGGGGGAGTTATGTTCCCAATTAATAACACCAATTATGAAACATATAATGGTAGTTCTATCTATATGATAGAAATCTTAGAAGGATGTACTTACCCAAATAACAAATCTCAAACCGTGGTTAACTCCACTACTAAAAGATTTATTAACACTCATTATGGCGATTCAAACGCTAAATATGAATCATTCGAATGGGCAGAAGATGTCGAATATCAAAGAAGTGAACAACAACTCTCCTTGTTCGGCGCTGAAGTTAGAGGAGACGAAGGTGATAATTCTTTCTATATCGACTTAAGAAGTGAGCTATATTTGCCTGAAGAAGTTACTTATTACGTTAATCTAGGCACTCACATTAATGCCTATGAAAAAGTCATCGTTTATCTTTCTGAAAATGATGAAGGTAAGTCTCTTGCAGAAATTACTTCTAAAAGAGAAGCGGTAATCAATAGATGGCAAAGCCAATCTTTCATGTTCTCTCTCAGCAAAGAAGAATTTGATTTATATAATGGCACCACTATTTACAAAATTAAGGTTTTAAGTGGATGTGAACTCATCTATCAAAACAAGATTTGTGAATTAGACGGTGAATATACATTCCTTAATCCATCTTATGGAAATCCTGCTGCTAAAGAGCAAGTAACAAACTTACTTCCAGATTCAACTCCAGATCCAATTACTGGTCCAATTACCTTAATTGGTGCTCAAGTAAGAGCGGATAGTCTTAATGACTATTATTTCATTGATATCCTTTCAGAATCTATCGATGGCACTAATAATATCATCTATGATGATTTAACCGCTATTAATGCCTATTCCAAGATTAAAATCTATCTCAGCGAAGAAGATGAAGGCAAAACTCTTGGTGAAGTTACTAACTTAAGAAATGGTGAACAAAATAAATGGACAAGTTCTGCTTTCTTATTCGCCTTAACCGCTCAAGAATACGAAACATATAACGGCACAACCATCTATATGATTGAAGTCTTAGAAGGCTGTGAAATTTATATCAATAATAGCAAAGCTACTGTTGGAAGAGCGTATCGCTTTGTCAATAATGACTATGGCAAGGCTAGCGCTAAATATGAAGCATTTAGCTTCTCCATAGTCGCTAACGAATTAGTGAACTTTGGCTATATCAATATCTCTGGTATTCATAACCGTATGGATTCTGAAGCTAGAGAAGATCCTAACTGCAATCGTTGGATTATGTTCCTCTTTAATGACAGCATTTTCCAAACCAACTTACTCGTTAATTCTTGGATTGATAAAATCAACTTCTTAGATAACATTTTGATTTATCAAACTAAAAATGGAGAACCAATCACTTTACGTAGCATCTTCAATAAAGATGGCAGTGGCATTCAACTCCGTCAATTCGGTGAAACCAATATGATTGGTGTCTCTATATATAACACTAAAGATGAAAATGGTTACTTATACGATTGTGCGCATATGTATTCCATCGTCATTAACGCTAACACCCAAATCCCATCATTTGAAAATGGGGATATCGGTTATCGATTAATCGAAGAAAAAACCATGATTATTAATGATGAATATGGTTTAACTGGCCCAATCCCAGATTCAAAAGACGACCATGGAACATTCCGTTTATACGAAGAGTGGAACATTAATTGGAGCGTTGTTAAATGCTTAGTGACATTTACAGTTGTTGGTATCGATGGATTAGAGTTTGAAGACGTCTCTTTAGTCTATGGAGAACGTATCTATTTAACTAAATATGAACAAGAGGGATATAACTTAGAAGTTACCACCGATAAAGGAGATCACATTTATCAATGTATCATCGGTGGAAATCATAACTTAAACGTTATTCTTACTTATACATCTTCTACCCCTAATAATGGTTTAAGCACTAACTTAATTCTTATTATTTCCATTTCTGGAGGAGTTCTCTTAACGGGTGGAATAGTGACATCAATCATCGTTTTTTCAAAGAAAAGGAAGGGGAAATAGATGAAAAATAATATTAAAACTGCTTTATTACTTTGTCTTTGCGTTCTTCCTTTAACTTGCTGTAATAAAGAAAACCCAATCGATAAAGATGAAATCACATATGACGGAATTAATCTCCACTACAACGCGAGTGATTCCAATATGACGACTTTCTTAAACGACTTCACTCATCGTAACATGCGTTATGATAGTGAATCTTGTGGTGAATTCGCTGTTACTAACGGAACTGGATTTGCTAAAAACTGGGAAGCAATGGGAGTTACTTTCCAAAACGCTGTTAAACAAGTTTATCGTGAAGATAAAATTGCAAAAATTGCTAATTACTTAACCATTGCTACTCAAGATGGTCAAGGAATGATTTATAACACTCCTATGGCCTTTGAACCAGCTTTCTCAAAAGCCTCTTATGATTTAACAGGTTATTGTGTCCCTCAAGGTTGGCCATTCCCATCCTGGGTTCATAGTGTTTCAAATATCTTAGACTATGGCAGTTTAGAAGCCACCCACACTACCGAATTCAATTTCAATGATATCGGTAATGAACAATCACAAAATTGGTATTCTTCAAATGGCAATTTTGAAATTGGTCATGGTGATCATCAAACTGGGTATGGCTATTTCTCTACCGAACAAAGTATTGGAACAGGAGCGAGTTTTAAATTCTATAGAACTCACTTAGATACTTTACTTCCTATTTGTGAAGGAATTGACACTAGATACGCTCCAATGGTGGATATTGAAATCGGCTTTACAGGTAAAAACGTTAAAGATTATGGCATCTATTTCAAAGTTGCTGGAGATGATACAGAATATTTTGCTCCACAAAGTGAATATGCATCTACCCCAATCGAAAACCTCAACACTAGCTTATATACTCGTCAATTCTTTGATATGTATTTATTAAATGATTGGAATAGAAAAATTATCACTGAAATCGGTGTGAAATTCATTCCAGTTGAAGGTAAGAAAATGTCTATCACTGATGGCACTATCAATTTCCTTAGACCATCTTACGATACAAGACAATCTAACGCGACTTATCAATGGATTTTAGCCTTATATAACTACTTTGTTTTCACTAGAGATATGAATACCTTAAATCTCTTAATCAATAAAGCAAGAAAGGCAATCTTATTCCTTGCTCACGCTTTAGAGGGTGAAAACGGATTATTATCACTTGAATATTTCTATGGTCATGATGGAGTTGTTCCTTATTCCATCAGTCCAGTTGATAGATTAGCGTATCACGGTATTGGTAACGGATATTGGGATTTAACAGTTTCCCCAATGCGTAACTTAGAAGCTAATACTTACTTCTATCAAGCGCTTAAAGCGATGGCGGTCTTAGAAGACGCTGTTAAGGATACAGAAGCAAGTGATATCTCTAATGTCTATATTAAAAATAGGCTCCCATATGAAGAAAAAGTATATTACCACTATGACGCTGATTCATTAAATGAACTTGCAGCCTTAGTTAAGAGCAACATGGAAAGAAATATCGAAGTAGTTGCTGAAGAAAACACTACACCATATACTGCTGGAGATTACCACTACGTCAATAAAGGTGGATTCTGGAATCCAGAAACAGGAAGATTTGCTCTCGGTATTAACGAATATAATGGAGATATTCATGACTATGGATATGTCTACTTAAACTTAGAACTCATCTGCGCGGGCATCGGAACCGAAGAACAACAATTATCAGTAATGAAATGGATCGATGGTCAACGCATTGTTGAAAGCGATACCTCTAAAGGAGAAGATATCTACTTCTACGAATTTGCTCCACGTTATAACACTTTAAAAGATAATGACGCTCTTGGATTTGCTAGAGATGAAAACTTCTACTACCGTTTCTATAGAGATGGGTATGAACTTTGGTCACGTCAACTTCAAGATGGAGGCGCTGCTATTGCCTGGTCATATTACGATTTAGTGGCAAGAAGCAAAGTCTTAGGTGTTGAAAACGCTCTCAAGAGACTAGACGAAATCAAGAAATGGTACCTCAAAGTTCTTGCTTATGGAGGAAGCGGTCTAGATTTCTATGATGCCTATTATGATGATATCCAATATCAACATGAAGAAGAAGACTATGAAAAATGGTACATGGTCTATTCCGTTCAAGACGCGATTAATAAAGGTGGCGGAGCCTTAGGCTTAGATGCTGAATTCATTGAAAGTGTCATTCTCATTCGTGCTATCCCAGATGCTTTATATGGCATGGATGCATCAGTGAACAATACCTTAGCATTCACTTATAAAGAAAATAATCTCCATGATTATTTCGAAATATACAATATGAAATATGGAGACACTGTTTACTCAATCCGTTCTAAGAAGAATGTCATGGAAGTCTTCAATATCTGTGGAGTTGTTGATCATAATCACAATCTCACATTTAAATACAAGACTACTGATGAAAACTTAAAGGTTACAGTAAATGGAGTCCGATTCACTAACACTCAATATATTGATGGATATATTCATGTGACAGTTCCATTTGGAAACGTCAAAGTAATATTTGGATAGGAGGTTTCTTATATGAAAAAGGCCAAATTAACTCTCTTACTTTTATCGCCAGCATTAGTTGTTCCATTCTTAACTCAATGTGGAGCTCAAAAAGATCCTGACACCATTAGTATTGCTGTTGTTGCCGATACCGCTGAATATAAAACGATGATGAACTTCGTTAATAAATATAAAGCTATTCCAGGTAACGAAAACAAGAAATTCAAAGTCGTCAAGATGACTAACTATAACGACTATATCAATAATGCGTTCTTATATGATGAATTAGATGATATCGTTCAAGTCTATGACTTTAGCTGTGAATATTACACAAACGCCGACTTAGATGGCGCTGGTAAATCATTATTAATCTCACTCTCCTCTTATATGAATAGAGATCATATCAACGAAAGTGACTTCTACGAATCAATCGTTGAAATGACTAAATGTAAAACTGGAAGCAATGAAATGTATTGGGTCCCAAGAGACTATAACAAAGTCGTTTGTGGCTACAATAAGAAAATCTTTGATATCGCTGGAATTGATTATCCAACCGATAACTGGACATGGTCTCAATTCGTCAGTGTTTGTGAAGCTTTAAACACAAAAACTGTCAAAGACAAAATCAAAACACAATATTCAGGTTCTGCAACATTCTTCCCAGTTGATATGAACTTAGACTTCCCTGCTGTTTATTATCCAATCTTAAAGAGTTATGGCGGAGACTTAATCGATAAAGTCACTAGAACATGTTTCGGTGATACAGAAGAAAAAGTCACAATCGCTAAAAACGCTTGGGGTAAACTCCTCGATTTAGCGGACAACTACTTAAGTGCTCCTCCAGGAGGAACCCAAATCCCATTCACTAATAAACAAGCTGCAATGATGTTTATGGTTCGTCCAAACTTACCAACTTACGTCTCTTCTTTAGGAACTGATACATTAGATTTCGTCTCTCTTCCTACTTATGACGATTTAGGTGAAGGACAAACTTCTTATATCGGAATGGGCTGTTCAGGTTATGGAATTACCACTGCCTGTGCTAATAGCAAAAAAGAAGCAGCGTGGGACTTCCTTAAATACATTATTTCTGAACAAGGACAAAACGACTTCTCTGAAGCTGGTTCTGGTATTCCAGCCTTAAAGAAATTAGCGACTGATCCTAACGCATTATTTAAACAATACTTAGTCACTGAGAATTATCATCCAAATCATGAAGCATTTATCGCTCATGAAGAAAGAGATATCCCAATGAACTTTATGAAGGGATTTGAAGTAGAAAAACAATTAATGATTGATAAGTATATCAAAGACAGAACCTTAAAGAACTTCTACGACTTTAAAGGCACTGCCCGTGCAAACTATTTCTCTGATTATAAGAGAGATATGGAGAAACTTTGGAACAAATAGATTATGACAAGAAAAACTAAAAACAAAATCAAGGAAAATATCGTGGGTTATACCCTTATTTTCCCGTTGCTTGTTAGTTTAACAGTTTTCACTATTTATCCACTTCTATTAGCGCTTTTCCAAAGCTTCTTTAAAGATTTAACAATCAAGAAGTACATGAATTATGATTGGGGAACCTTTGGTTTTGATAACTACATTCATGCCTTCCAAGATGAATCTTTCTGGAAATCATTACGCTTAACATTTACATATACCGCAATCAGTGTTCCTCTTATTCTCACTTTATCCTTTGTTGCGGCCTATTTCTTAAGTAAGGAATTTAAAGGCGTAAAAGTATTCCGTATTCTTTATTACTTACCATGTCTTATTCCAGGTATTGTTTCTGCAATTATCTATAAGTACATGTACGCTGGTGATGCATATGGTTTCTTTAACTCTTTATTCTACACATTAGGAATCCGGAACTTCCCGGCAGATGCGGCAATAGCCTTCTTTGATAGTGAGCAAGAGGCAGTAGCCATGATATCGTTTATCTCTATGGGATTATTCGGTATCGGTGGATCTTCACCATTTTGGATTGCGGGATTTAAATCTATTCCTAAATCATATTATGAAGCAGCGGAGATCGATGGTATTTCCCGTCCAAGAATCTTCTTTAAGATTACGATTCCAATGATGTCTAAATACATCTTCTTCCAAGTTATTTCCGCCTTTATTGCCGCCTTCCAAGTTGGCCAAGGTGTCTTACAATTCTCCACAACCGGAGGTAAAAACGGTAACCTTACCTTCTTAGGCTTAACAATTTATAATTCCACTCAATCAGTGGGAGGATATAACTTTGGTTATGCTTCCGCCCTTTCATATATCTTATTCGTCATCATTGCAGGATTATCTGTAATCCTCTTTAGATACAACAAGTTTGTTTACTATGAGGGGGATAACTAATATGGATAGCTATATTTCTAATCCTCATTTCCAGCCAAAGGAAATGCATATTAAACCTCATAGTGTTTATAAAGAATTCACCATGAAGGCATTTAGAATTTTCTTATATTGCCTTCCTGTGATTATCTTTATCTTCCCATTTATGGTGTTAATTACCAGAAGTTTCTTCTCTTATGAAGAAAGTGTTGGATACACAGAAGGTTTAGGCTTATTCCCAAAAGTTTGGACTCTTGAGTCATATAAAGAAGCTTTTGGAAACGAAGAAATTAGAAACGGTTTATTAACTGGATTAAAGAACACGATGATTATCGTTGTTTGTAACGTTATCGGAGTTCCTTTAACCGCTTTTATGTCCGCCTATGCTTTCACAAAGATTAAATTCAAATTTAGAAAAGTCATATTTACTGTCGCTTTAGGCACAATTATGATTCCTGGAATCTTACTTATGATTCCTGTCTATCAAATCTTCTGGAAAATGGGTTGGACAAATACAATCTTACCTTTAACTATTCCATGTTTCTTTGGAGGTGGAATTCTTAATATCTTCATGATTATGCAGTTCATTCGTTCAATTCCTAAGGAGATTGATGAGGCCGCTATTCTTGATGGAGCCAACTTACCAACTAGAATGTTTGGTTTAACTCTTCCATTAATTAAGCCAATCATTATCTACTTAATGGTTTCATGTTTCTTTGGAGCATGGAACGACTTCGCTGGTCCATTAATGTATATCAAGAGTACCGCTCCTGAATCATTCACATTGAACTTATACATTTACTATGAATACTTATCAGAAACTTCATTAGTCACGATGAGACCAAACGTTCAAATGGTCTTTGGTGTCTTAATGATGATTCCAATGTTCGTCATATTTGTTATTTTCCAAAAACACTTAGTGGCTGGTCTTACCTTTGGTGCCGTTAAGGAATAAAAGAAAGGGTTTCTTACTATGAAAAACAAAAAAATAGCTGCCTCGATTATGTTTTCTTCGCTTGCTTTACTCGCAACTTCTCCGTTTATGATGAACGCTCCTGAAGTGAAGCAAGTTAACGCAGCAACCATAAAAGATTTATCGGAAATTATTTCCTTTTCACAAGCTAACTTCCTTCAAAATTATATCGGTGATTATTTTATTGATTTCAAATTAAGTGAGAGAATTTTCCCAACTAACAACTATGTTAACGACCACCTCAATTCTTTCTTAGATGAAAACGGAAACCCAATTAATATCGCAGATGGAATTTTAATCAACGGCCAAACTCTTTCTTATTGGATTAATTATTCTAGCTCAAGACTTACTTATCCACGTAACGAAGGGGTCCATGTCTTCCCACTTTCCGCAGGAGGAGTATATAACCCTGTTTCTGTCGAGATTACTGACACCACAATCGCTTTTAAGTTTAATCTTGAATTCTTCCCTATGGATAGCATCGTTATTACCTTTAAAGCTGGTGTATTTAAAGCTTACTATAATGGAACGACATTTAACTTAAGTGAAGACTTAACATTTAGGTCCACACTTAATCCAGAAAAGACTACAAACTTTAATAAGAAAATTACATTCGTTAAAACCGCTAATGAAGTTGATTTTAACGGAAAAATCCTTAATGCTGATGATCGAGGAGAAAAGACTTCGCCTAATGGAGGCAAATATCATCAATACCTCCTTTGGACCAACATCCCTCGTAATAGTGAATATGTTAGTCAACCATTCGCCACTGATAACGACCGTTATATCCATGACAATATTTTGATTAACGGGGCTACTATCACTTCATATAACACTTGGGCTCGTGGTAACTCAAAAGACTTCACTAATTTAAATGATCCAAGTACCCAAAATTCAGATTATGAAACTGGTCACCCAACTGGAAGCGCTAATGTCACATATGATTTAGCGGTTTATACCCAAATGGCTATCGACCAACCAAATTATGTATTTGAAATCAAAGTTCCTAACCAATTAGTGACTGATTTATCTTTAGGTACAGTTTCATTCTCTTTTAGAGAAGGTTCTGCCTGGTATACATTAGATAAAGACAACAATTATATTGTTGGACGTCATAATCCTACATCTATTACCGCTTACGGAAATGAAAAGAAAGATACATTAGATAATTTAGTTGATGTTTCTTTATATAGAGAAAGCGAACAAATCACAATTGCAGAAACAATCGCTGATGCTGAAACTGCATTTGCTAATGCATTTACTAAAGCTGATATTGATGCTTCATTTGAAAGTGCTAAAAATACAATTCTTGCGTTAAAAACAGATGAAGAAAAAACTAAAGAAGAAACAATTAATGTTGTTGTGAACTTAATTGATGAGATTCCTGATCAAATTACATACACAAAAGAATGCTATAGCAAGATTAAAGCAGCCTTAGAAGCTTATATTGCGTTAACTAATGAAGAACAAGCTCAAGTTCCAGCCGCAAAAGTTGATGAAATGTATAATGCATATGCTGAGTATCAAGCTTTAGATCTTGCTAACTATAAAGACTTAACTATTACTACAATTAATGAAGTTGTTAATGTTGATATCTACTATCAAACTCAAAAAGAAACAGTTGTTAACTTAAAAACAACCGCTTTAACTGCAATTAATAATGCGACTAACCGTATTGAAGTTGATAATGCCTACCAAACATTTATCGACTCTGTTAGTAATATTAAAACCGCGATCACATTAGCGTATGAAACATTAGACAATGTTGATTTAACAGGTTGCACAGCCGAACAAATCACAAAGATTAACCAAATTATCACTAATGGAAAGATGTCTATTGATTTATGTCAAAACACTGAACAAGTAGATACTCTTTTAAATAGAATTAACGCTGCCATAGAAGCAGTTAAACAAGGAAAAGATGTTGATCCAGTTGGACCAGTTATTCCACCAGATCCAGTTGTTATTGAAAAGAATACTGGCGTTCCTACCGGTGCTTTAATCGGTGCAATTGCTGGAGGATTAGTCTTAGCAATTGGTTTAGGTATTGGTGGATTCTTCCTTGGAAAGAAGAAAAAGTAGGGATTAGTTATGAAACATAAAGCCTCTACACCTCTACTCCTATTAGCGGCATTCTTAGTTGGATGCTCAAATAATGGCCAAAAGTTGAGTAATTATAATTCAATTAATAAAATTAATGATCCAAATCACACTCACGAGAGAGTGATTCATTATGAAGCCACTAATCCAACATTCTTTAAGCCTGGTCACATTGAGTTTTACTATTGCTTAGATTGTCAAAAATCCTTCTACGATTATAAATGTGAAAACGAGATTCCTAATTCTCAATATTCGATTACTAATAAGTTAGATGGAAGGTATATTTCTCCATTAACCAAAAATATCAATATTGTTGGAGAAAACATTAGACAATATTTATCAGCAGAGACAGACGCTGAAATTATTGCGGCATTAAAGAGCGCAAATGCAGGTAATAATGACCAAGTTACAAACACTCTTTCTTGGTCAGGTGATGCATCTGGTAGCTATAAAGTTGAATTAAGTAATGACCATTCATTTACGGAATATAAAACAATAACTACTTCCACCAATAGTGTCACTCTAGATAGAACCTTAATTCCAGGAGAAACATATTATTATCGTATTAAAAAAGATAACAAAATCATCTTTGATGATCTTTCATTTAAAGTTAATGACACTTATTCATTACGCCCAATCTATGTTGATGGATTAAATAACGTTAGAGATTTAGGCGGATGGAAAACAGCGGATGGCAAAACCGTTAAATACGGCAAACTTTTCCGTGGAGCGTTTTTAAATAACATTACCGAAAAGGGAAAAGATACTTTCTTCAATGATTTAGGTATTAAAACTGAAATTGATGTTCGTACAGATGGAGGGCAAACATTATTTGACTCCCGTTTAACTTACCATCAATGCGGAATGTGGCAATACACCAATATCATTCCAGGTTACCAATTATGGAACTCTACTTCCTCTGCTTATTACGATTTTGATGCAGGAAGTCCAGCCGCGATTAAAAACATCTTTGACTTATTAGCGGATCAATCTAATTATCCAATCTATTACCACTGCACTGCTGGAGCAGATAGAACAGGAACCATTTCTTATCTAATTAATGGTTTACTCGGTGTTTCTTATGAAGATTTGACCAAAGATTTTGAATTAACTTCTTTCTCAATTCAAGGACCAAGATGGAGAGATTCTATCACCACTGAAGGCGATGCCTTCACTGGAAGCGGAATCTATAGTAACGAAGGAAACATGATCGCTTGGGGAAAACTCAACCAATTAATGATTACCCGTTATGGTGATGAGACCAATAACTTATCTAAAGCAATTGAGAACTATTTGATTAACGTCTGTGGTGTTTCTATTGAAACAATCAATGCTTTCAAAGAAATCATGCTCTAGATTCTCATTTATAGATTTATCAATATCATTTTTTATCGACATTTAGATATTCATATTTTTACTTAGAAAAAATAACTTACAATAAGGTTATCAACTAGTTTTTTAAAAGAAAGGAGAAAACCACTCATAGTCTTTTATTGAGTGGAAAATCATTTTATGAAACCAGTCAAATACTTAGCTCTCTTCGGTTTCGTTACTGCCACTATCGCAGGCGCTTTAGTTGCAACTCAAAATAATGTTGCTTCAAGAGTTGAAGCTGCAACAGTAGCAGAAGAACCAACAGGCCCTCTTCATCTTGAAACAGCAAAAGTAAAATCATTTTCAGATTTCCACTTTGAAACAATGGAAGGTCCTTCCGGAGACACAATCACCACTTATTACTTCGCTGCAGGAAGCGGAGCAAAAGCAGCAAATCCAGAAGTTAGATTTATAACAGATGGTACAAACACAAGCTCAAGTCCTAAAGTTTTTGCTGCAGTTGACACTACAGAAGTTCACTTCTGGTACAAATTATCAAATGCTTCTGAATTAAACATTGATGGTGTTGGTGCACCATACTTGATTCAATTCCTCGATAGTGATGGCGGATATAACGCAGTCAATTGGGAACCAGTCAATGATGGTCAGTGGCATGTCACAAAGTTCACAACAGACACTAAACACGATAAGTTCTGTGGCTTTGTCCTTAAAGCCGGTGATATAAATGGCAGCTTAGTTGTCGCCGACATTAGAACATATAAAACAGCGGTTACTGATTTAGAAACTGTCTTCCCAGAATCATTCAATATGAATTTCACTTACAATTTTATTGATAATGGATTCTTCGACATTACTTTAACAGAAAAAATCTTTACAAACACAGCCTATATCAACGACCATTATGGCGAATTCTTAGATGTTGATAACGAAGTTATCCCATTACGTGATGGTATCGTTATTAATGGTAAGACATTAGGAGAATGGATTGATTACGTTCCAGAAACTATTTCTTATCCAAGAAATGACGGAGTTACTTGTTTCCCAGTTAACGCTAGTGAAAAATTCAATCCTATTGCTGTTGAAGTAGGTGATACCGTTCTTTCCTTCAAATTTAGCTTAGAAGAAATTCCACTAGACAGTGTCGTCGTTACATTCAAAGCTGGATTATTCTATGGCTACTACAACAATACAACATTCACATTAGATAAAGACATTACTTACTATGCAAATGTTACAACCAGTAACGGTCCATCTAGAGTCGCATTCTCAAAAACTCCAAATTGGATAGGAACTTATCAAGGAATTACTGGAGTTATCGACTGGGGTGAAAACACCGCTTCTCAAGGTGGCAAGTACCATAGATGGTTAGTGATTACAAATATCGCTCGTGATACAGTTAATGTCTCCATGGCATGCCCAGCAGATAACTATCGTTATATGTTTGACAACGTCTTAATGAATGGTAAGCCAATTACTTATTACAATGCATGGGCTCGTGGAAACTCTAAAGACTTCACAAATCTTGCTGATCCATCTACTCAAAATCCAGATTACGAATTAGGACACCCAACCGGAAGTGCAAATACGCAATATGACTTAGCAATCAGAATCGAAGTTATTACCGACCAAACGAATTACTTCCTTTGCTTCAACGTTCCAAATCAACTCTTAGCGGACTTAAATATGGCTGGTAATCCAACATTCGCATTAAGAGATGGTTCCGCCTGGTTATCTATCGTTGATGGACAATCAAAAGTTGTTAGATATGACGCTCAAACAAACGCTAACTTTGCAGCAGTTACTTCATTCGCAAATGGTAGCTTACACATGGCTGACTATAACGAAAGCCTTGGTTATTGTAACGATAACGAACATCACTACTACTTAACAGCTAAAGCTGCATACAATGATTTAACAGATTCACAAAAAGCGATGTTCACAACATGGGGAGAATTTGCAGCGGCAAAAGCAAGATATGAAAAATGGGCTGAATTCAATCACGATGCTAACCCATACGATGGTAATGACACAATCGTTTCTGTCTTAGAAGTTCCAATGTTTAATGAAAACAATAGCTTCAACACAATGGTTGTAGTTATCTCATTAATGACAGTCTTCTCAGCGGCAATCTTATTTGTAACGCTTAGAAAGAAAAGAACCAACAAATAATTAATTTGTTAATGAATTAATATACCGGGCGCTTCATGTGCCCGGTTTTATATGGTAAGTCTAAATAAATTGGTTTAGTATAGTTAAATAGGATTTGCGTAACATGAAATTAGAAACAATTACACCTACAAAGGTTATTGAATGTTCTTCAAAGAAGAATGTGAATTATTTATTAAAGAAAACAGTTCTTCAACCAGAACTCACTAACGAGAAATGCGTCTATATCAAAGACGGATATATCGTTTTAGATTTTGGCAAAGAATATTATGGTGAACCACACATCATCACTTCTTTTATTGATGAAGGTAAACCAATCAAAATCCGTGTGAGATATGGAGAATCATTATCTGAGTGTTATTCTACTGTTGGAGAACATGGCGCAACTAATGATCATTCTATTAGAGATTACACTATCGACTTGCCTTTTTACTCTAATGCATGTCTACAAAAATCTGGTTTCCGTTTCATGCGTGTTGATTTCTTAGATAAAGACCGTGGAGCATATATCAAAGCCATTGCTTTAGTGGTCAAAAAAGACGAAAGAAAGCCAATATATGTATATAAAGGCAACGATGAACTCATCAAAAAGATATACGAGGCCGCTAAAAGGACAGTAGATTTATGTTCTTTGAATGGACTTGTTTGGGATGGAGTTAAAAGAGACGAATTAGTGTGGGCTGGAGATTTACATCCAGAAGCACTAGCCTTATTCACTTTATACGGAAGAAGCAAAGAATTAGAGGCTTCAATTGATTTCTTAAGAAAAGGCCATAAGTTACCAAGTTACATGAACAACTTCCCAACATATTCTTTATGGTGGATGGCAGTTGTTTCTGATTATTACTTTAATGACAAATCAAACGTTTCTTTTGTCAAAAAACAGCTTCCATATATCGAAAAGCTTGTTGAACAATACGATAACGTTATTAAAGATGATGGAGATCTTAATTTCCCTCAATATTTTGTCGATTGGCCTACCGTTGATAGTAAAGACGTTTTAGCAGGTAGTAGAGCGATCGCAATTATTGGAATTAATAAAGCAAAAGCGTTATTAAAAGAATTTAATATGTCCACTGCTCATTGCGATTCAGTGTTAAACAAGCTCAACAAAGTTGAAATAGTCGCTAAAGAGATGAAACAAGTTGTTGCTCTTAAATATTTAGCAACAGGCAAGATGAGTGATGAAGAATATAAATTGCTCACAAAAGGTGGGGCAAATGGTATATCGACATTCATGTCTTATTACATCCTTAACGCTATCGCAAGTAGAGATGAAGCTTTAGCAATCAAAATTATGAAAGATTACTATGGAGCAATGCTAGATTTAGGCGCTACAACCTTCTTTGAAGACTTTGATATCTCTTGGGCTAAAGACACTGCTAGAATTGATGAATTTGCAAAAGAAAACCAACATGATTTGCATCGTGACTTTGGTAAATATTGTTATTTAGGTTACCGCCACTCGTTATGCCATGGCTGGAGTGCTGGAGTTGTTAAATTCATTAAAGAACACTGCTGAAAGTGTAATTAAATACTTATTTATATATCAAAATATAATTTTGATTATTTGTATTATCGCATTTAATGTTCAATATATTAGACATTATCATTGATTTGCTTAATGAAAAAGCCCTATAAAGGGCTTTTATCATGCTTTCTCTCCTCTTCTTCTTTCGATTTTTGAGGTTTTATAGAATTCTTCTTTATCAAGATACATATTCTTTTCTGCTTCCACTAGTAAGTCAGTAAACGCTATATTTTTGTCTTTTCGATAGGCATATCCAGTAGAGCAATGATAGTTAGTGTCCTTTAAATGGGCTTTAAAGCGCTCTACAACCGTTTTTATGTCTTCTTCGGTTCCTCCGTTAGCAATGACTAAAAACTCGTCTCCACCGAGCCGATAGGCATACATATTACGTTTCACACTTTTAGTAATAGAGTTAGCAATTGTTCTTAAAGCTTTATCACCTTCAAGGTGACCAAAGTTATCGTTGATGTATTTAAGACCATTCATATCGAATTGGATGACACCGGTAGCGCTACTACTCATCTTAGTTACATCTCGATAATACATTTCACGATTAAATAGTCCTGATAAGGTGTCTACTTGGGTTCTTTCCATATATAGGAAAAGGTAATAGACTGCAGTACTAGTGACAATCGTGACATTTAATAATTGAACATTACCATATGAATCATGAACTTCAATGATAACCGCGATAACAACCGATATTGCGCATATAAGAACCGCTAAAGCGTGAGTCATATGTTTGGCTCTTAAGTTTGCAAATGAAATATATAGTAGGAATAGCAAATATAACGCAGAAACAACGTGTGAAGAGAATCTTAAGAAACCACCATTGAAGTGATACGCTCCATCAAGTTCACTATATCCATAGCCAAAGATTATGTCTCCTGTTCCTGGGATATATGAAAGTAAATAAACAACTAAGTTAATCCATAACGGAAGAGCGGTTAGCCATCTCAATTTCTTTGGAACAATTTTTTCATCCATAACGATGACAAGGAAAATACACACTGGTCTTAATGTATATCCAAGTATTCCCATTGTTAGAGCAAGATAAGGATATCCTGCCACTCGACCATATTCTTGAACTCGAGTTGTGATTGATAAAATAATCGCAATAAAAATAATGCTTATCGTACAAACGCTGATCTTTGGGTGCTGCTTATATCTTTGAATAGCAATGATCACCATGATCACGCTTAAAACGAGAAGAATAAAATTATCGATGAAATAATTCGCTAACCAGTCCATTTATATAATTATAACCTTTTAGAAATCTTAATTTCTACTAATCACATAGATTGTGTCGTTATAATCAACAAAAACAGTGATACAACATTATTCTCTTATTTTTTATGTGAATTATTATTTTTAATAATAAAAGAAAAACATATGTGGAAATAACTATTTAAGTTATAATATTAAACGAGAAGAGAGAATCGTATGTCTATTGAAGTGGACAAGAAACAGCACTATAAGACTATAGACAAGACTTGCTATACAGCAAATATTGTATATTTAATTTTGCATGTATTCTATCTTGTACTATTCATTATCACAAAGCTCTACATTATGGTGGGTGTCACCGCAGGTGTAGTTTTTATTTACTGTTTATACTTCCTTCTCATTGAGAAGAAGAAATATTACCTATATGCACTAATATGTGGAAACGTATTTTTTGCCTACATTGCAACCGCTACTGCAATGATTGGTTTTAACACTGGTTTCCACTTCTATCTTATTGGTTTATGTGTTGTCTCATTCTTCACTACTTATTTCTCAAAAACCAAAAAGATCTTTAACTCTATTATTTGGGCAATATTATCTTTAATAATCTACCTCACTTTATATTTAACTTCTTCATTCAATCCACCAAATTATACGATTGATAAGTGGTTAGAAATGACTTTATTTATCACAAACGCAATTGTCGTATTTGGGTTTATTGCGTCATATCTATTCGTCTTCTTAAAATACGCTTTATCACTTGAGAAGAAGATTACTAACGAATCTAGAACTGATGAATTAACTCAAATCAAAAACCGTTATGGTTTATATGACTTCTATGAATCATTAGAAGAAAAGAAAAACCTTACCTTAGCCTTATTTGATATTGATAACTTTAAAGTCATCAATGATAAACATGGTCACGTAACTGGAGACTATATCCTCAAAAGAGTGGCAGAAATCACTAGTGAAACCTTAGATGATTCATTTGTCTGCCGTTATGGAGGAGAAGAATTCATTATCGTATTAGAAAACGATAAAGAAGTTCATCCAATTGCTCGATTAGAAGAATTAAGAAAAAGAATCAAACAAGAAAAGTTTGAATTCGAAGGTGAAACCATTCAAATCACTATCACCATCGGTGTAGCTGATTACTTCGATAGCATTACTCTAGAGAAGTGGGTCGAACTCGCTGATGAGAGAATGTATAAAGGTAAGGAAACCGGAAAGAACAAAATCGTCTATAAATAAAGTGATCATCAAAACGGTCACTTTTTTATTTCAAGTTGCTTTCAATTGAAACGTTTAAGCTGCATTAAATAATAAGTATAAAAACAATTTCAATAATACTTTTCATGGTAAAGTCTCGTTTTTTTATTTTTTAGCACGAGATAATTTATTATCAAAAACACGCAAGAAAGCCATTAATTCTTATTGTTAACAATATTTTTGCTTTCTTTAGCATACAAGAGTGTATGATAAAAAGGTTTCAGGTTAACAAAATTATGAGACTGTATGAATCAATTGCCAATTTAGTGTCTGCCTCATTTTTAGTCCTCGTCCTTGTTGGAACGTATCAAGGTTCAAAAGAATCTCACAAGAAATTCAAGAACTTCCGTTTATGCGTGTGGTTTATTATCGCTGGACTAGTTGTGGATTCGGTTAGTTTTTTCATTTGTGACAAAATCCCTAACGATACGATTGTCACTATAATTAGTTTCCTATCTTATGCGTTAATTGAACCAGTTATCATTTGTTTTAGTTATTACATATACACTCTTATTGCGGAAGAAGAACCAACATTTAATAAGAGGTTCCCTTTATATATTCTCGGATTATGTTTTATTGATTTTGTGTTCCTTATTATAGGAACAGCTACCGGAAATATATTCTCTATTAATAATGGAGTTATTAGTTATGGTTTCTGGAGGCACTTCACAATTGTCATACCAGGAATATGTCTATTATCAATATTCGTTATCTTAATGTTTAGAATCAAAACTTGGGGAATAAAGAAAGTCATAGTCTTTACGACATATCTTGTCTTGCCAATTATTGCAATCATAATGAATATCTGTAACCCAGAGATCGAAGAAACTTATGGGGCCTTTGCCTTAGCAATTACCTTAATCTATGTCATTATCCAGGCTAAAAACATCAACGAAACAGAAGTAAGAGCGAGACTATATGATGTTCTTTCAAAGAAAGATGTCCTTACTGGGTTAAAAAATAGAAGAGGTTATGATGAAGTAGTCGCTAATCTTAATGATGATGAAGATGTTGGAATTGTCTTCTGTGATCTTAACTGTCTAAAAAGAATAAATGATACATATGGACATGAAGCTGGAGATAAACTCATCACTGATTTAACCAAGATCTTAATCGATTGTTTCCGTAACGATGATATTTGCCGTATAAGCGGAGACGAATTCGTGGTTATTATCCACGATGTCGATAAGAATTCTTTCAAAGGAAGAGTAAAACTCTTCTCTACTAGAATTAAGAAAGATAACTCTATTGCTGCTTTTGGACAATCATGTGGCAAAGGTAAAGATATCCTTTCATTATTAAAGGAAGCAGAGAAGATGATGTATAACGATAAAGAAGCATATTATAAAAACAAGCATCAAGTTCATAGAGTATAGAGCCAAATACCCATGGCTCTTTTTATTTAATAGACGTAAACATTAAATGATATAATAGATATATACGTTATTGTTATTGACTATATTCAAATTAGGTTAGATTCTAATTTTTTTGACTTATACGCCTCTAATAATATAATAGTTAACACTAGTTATGATTTACGCATTAGTTAGTTTCATCGCTATTTTTGTTCATATCATCGTAAACATTGATGTTTTTCTCAATGTCAGAAAACAAAGTAGATTCTCAGGTGATAAACATTACTTTTTCTTCTTAATTGCCGTTATCCTTTTCCACTGTTTTGATGGAGCGTGGGGTCTCTTGCAAGAAAAACGATTAGGATTGCCTTTAACATATGTCGCTAACTTTGCATATATCATGCTTTCAGCAGCATTATTCTTATTTGGCTTATTCGTTTATCATCACTTAGGTGATAAGAAAGATAGAGGGGTCCTATATATTGGAGCAGCAGTATGCGCTATCCAAATTACTTTAGTAGTCATCAATTTCTTCCAACCACTATTATTTGAAATTAATGAAAGCGGAGAATATATCGTTCAAATTGCAAGATACGTAATGTGTGGTATCCAAAGCTTGATGTTCTTAGTTATTGCTGTATATGTTTGGTACACAAGTGCATTTAGAAAAGCATCTAAAAGAAAGTGTTTAGCTATTGGTTTATATTCTTTCCTTATGGCGGTTGCAATTGGATTACAAGCTATCTATCCAGTTCAACCAATGTATTCTACTGGATTCCTCTTCGGTGTATGTACTTTGCATGCATTCGTTATTGAAGAAGAAAGAAGAACACAACAAATTGAACTCGATCAAACAAAAGTTAAAGTCCTTATCGATCCTCTTACCGGAGTGTACTCTAAACACGCTTATGTTGATCATGAAGCTGAAATTGATAATCAAATTAATAACAATATCATGGGATCATTCGCTGTTGTCGTCTTTGACTTAAATGAACTAAAACGCACAAACGATACTTTGGGTCATGAAGCTGGAGATGAATACATTATTCAAGCAACAAGAATCATCGCTAAATATTTCCCAAACATTAATATCTATCGAGTAGGTGGAGATGAGTTCACGGTTATTATTGAAAATGATAGCTATTCAAAAAGAGATGCGATGTTAGAAGGCTTTAATCTCGCAATGGATGAAAATGTCAAACATAACAAATTCGGGGTTGTCTCCGCTGGTATGTCAGATTATGTTCCTGGAGTAGATACCACCATTATTCAAGTATTTACACGCGCAGATAGAGAAATGTACGAACGTAAGCATCAACTTAAAAATCAATTAAGAAACACAAATAAAAAGAATACAAAGTTCTCTACACTTCATTAGACTCTTCCAAGAAAAAATCAAATAAGAGTATAATAGGGATAGAGGACTTTTTATATGGATTATTTCAAATTCTGGGGTGATGGCTCAGATGCAATGAAAGACGCCGTAGATCATATCATTCCACGTGATACGGCTAATTTCAACTGGACCTTCATTTTCATTTTAGCGGTGGTTTTCTATGTCTATTGGTCAGAAATCCACAAGAAAAACTGGGAAGCTGTTTTTGCTGGTTTAGCTTTATATGGTGTTCACTGGTTATATGAAATCATGAACGCAATTATCGGAAAAGCAACCGGCTATCCTTTATGGGCAGTTTCAAACGATTCATCAACATTTGTTTTATTAGTAGGAGTAAGCTGGGAACTCTCAATGATGTTCTCTTTAGCAGGTATTATCTCCTGGAAGATGCTTCCACACGACCGAACAAAGAAATACGAATTATTTAAAGGCAAGATTAAACTTCCTCCACGTTTAGTTGGTGCGATTGCTATGGCGTTACTTTTTGCTTTAGTTGAATCATTCTTAGCAGCGTGCGCAGGTGGAACAAAGTTTATTTGGGTCTATCCATGGTGGGGTGTCCTTCCAGTATTTATTACTACCTATATCCCATTCTTCTTAGCGAGTAACTATGTTCCTGATATGAAACCAAAAGCGAGAAAAATCTTCTTAATCGCTGAATGGGGATTAGTGGCGGTCTTACTAGCGGTACTCATACCTTGTGGAGTAATTTAATAATTAACTAATTATTTGTGCATTGCACAAAAGAGAGAAAATGTGGAGTTAACTACTCCCATTTTTTCTTTTTAATTAAGTATTTTTAAAAGATTTTTACTGAATTAGTTGATTTAATCGTAAATAAATAAGAGAATATTATCAGAGGTATCACATAATGAAAATGTTCGACTTAAAGGGAACTGTTTTGGGTATGAACAAACCAAACATTGTTTCTTTGCTCAACTCAATTGAGCTCTACAAAGGTAAAACCTTACCTGTTAAAAAGGCTAAAAAATTAGACATGTTAAAAAGTATGGCACGTCGTAGCGGTGTGGTTAGTAGTAACCAAATCGGTAATGTATACATTGCTGAAGACCGTGAGAGTGCTCTTTTTAATAGAAACGCTCAACCTAAAGACTTACAAGAATATATGGTCAAAGGTTACGCGAACGCACTCGATTTAATTGAAGAAGTATATAAATATCAAACATTAGATCGCAGTTTCGTTTCTACACTCCACTATTACATCTATAAAGATTACAACCCAGAATTCGGTGGACGTTATAAAGATTCTATGAACTATATTCAAGAATCCTTACCAGATGGATCATTTAAAACCATCTTCGTCTCCAGTGCTCCTGAAGAAGTCGTTATCTTACTCGATAACTTGATTTATCAATTTAATATGTGTGCAAAAGATGATGAAGTTAATAAGTTATTATTAATTGCCACATTTATGTTTGATTTCATGTGTATTCACCCATATAACCACGGTAACGGAAGAGTCTCAAGATTATTACTCTCCTTCTTACTTAAGAAATATGGTTATGATGTCGATGATTATTTCGCTATCGCATACTTAATGAAACAACACTTAGGCGAATATATCGATGCATTTAAGACATCCGGTGAAGGATGGCATACAAATGAAAACGATTATGAACCATTCATCTCCTTTATCCTTAAGAGAATCTTAGAAGCTTACCAAAAACTCGATTACATCCTTGAAGTAAACGAAGAAAAAGGTACAGCAGAAGAGAAAGTCTTAAAAGTCGTTACCGATTCTGCTACCCCAATTAGCAAAGTCGTCGTCTTTAGAATCTTATATGTCCATAGCAAAGTGACAATTGAAAAAGCACTTTCCAAATTAGTGGATGAAGGAAGAATCCAACTCATCACTAGAGGCCGCTACTCAAAATACTTTAGGGTCTAAGGAGTAATATATGAAAACCGAAAATATCCGTAACGTTGTCATTTTAGGACATCAAAGCAGTGGTAAAACTACTTTAGTAGAATCACTCGCGTTTACTTCAAAACTCATCCCTCAAAAGGGTGAAGTTGAAAAAAAGAACACTATTTCTGATTACACACCAGATGAACAAAAACGTGGTAGTTCTATTCAAACCGCAGTTATCCCTCTTAGATATAATGACCATAAGATTAACTTAATCGATATCCCAGGTAATGATGACTTTATTTCTGAAGCTATCGGAGTTGTTGGAGCAGTTAAAGGCGCTGTCTTAGTAATCGATGCCTCTATTGGAGTGCAAGTCGGCACTGTTAAACACTATAAGATGCTCAAGAAAAAAGGCGTCCCAACATTTATCTTTGTTAACAAGATGGATAAAGAAGATGTCAACTTCGAAGAAGTCTTAGATGAAATTAGAGAAAAATTAGGTAAAGAAGTTAT
>DFJP01000063.1 GCA_002373085.1 Caryophanales bacterium UBA3668
ATGGTTCATAGTCAAATGAAGCATACCCTTTCGTGCAGCTCTTTAGCTTATCAAAGAAATTGTAAACAATTTCGGACAATGGCAATTCATATACAAGAATCATTCTTGTGTCATCAAAATATTGTAAGTCTAAATAAATGCCACGTTTCTCTTGGCAGAGTTCCATAATTGGACCAACATACTCTTTTGGAGTCATGATACTAGCCTTAACATATGGTTCTTCAATACGATTAATCTTCGAAGAATCTGGAAGTTTAGATGGGTTATCAATTTGAATCATTTCACCGTCGGTGAGATATACGTGATAAATAACTGATGGAGCGGTAAGAATAAGATCGATATTGTATTCCCTTTCTAGTCTCTCTTGGATAACATCCATATGGAGAAGCCCTAAGAAGCCACATCTAAAGCCAAAGCCTAAGGCTTGAGATGTTTCTGGAACGAATTGTAATGATGCATCATTTAGAGATAATTTCTCTAAAGCATCTTTTAAATCTTGATAATCATCACTATCAACTGGGTATAAACCACAGTAGACCATTGGATTGATATCACGATATCCAGGTAAAGCTTTTGAAGCAGGTTTATCAAACGAAGTCACTGTATCACCAGGACGGACATCTTTGATGTCTTTAATTTGGGCGCATAAGTAACCAACTTGCCCACATTTAAGTTCTTTTAACTTAATCTCACTAGGAGTTCTAATGCCAACTTCAGTAACAATGTAATCCTTATCGGATTGCATAAGTTTAATATGGTCTCCTACCTTTACAGAGCCTTCTTTGATTCTTATCATAATGACAACTCCACGATATGAATCGTAGAAACTATCAAAGATAAGCGCTTTTAAAGGAGCGGATTCATCTCCGCTTGGCGCTGGGATATATTTAACGATTGCTTCTAATAAGTCATGGACATGAAGTCCAGTTTTTGCAGATACTTCCACTGCTTCAGAGGCTGGGATGCCAATTCTTTCTTCGATTTCTTTTTTAGCCCATTCAGGCATCGCGCTTGGTAAATCAACTTTGTTGATAACTGGTAAAATCTCAAGATTGTTATCAATCGCTAAATAGACATTCGCCAAGGTTTGGGCCTCAACTCCTTGAGTAGCGTCCACTACTAAAACTGCACCTTCACAAGCTGCTAAGGAACGTGATACTTCATAAGTAAAGTCGACGTGACCCGGAGTGTCAATTAAGTTAAAAATATAAGTGTTTCCATCATCACTATTGTAGGATAATGTAACAGCGTTCAATTTAATGGTAATTCCTCTTTCTCTTTCTAAGTCCATAGAGTCGAGGATTTGGTCTTTCATTTCTCTTTCAGAAATCGCTCCAGTCATTTCTAAAATACGATCTGCAAGTGTACTCTTGCCGTGATCGATATGTGCAATGATTGAGAAATTTCTTGTTAATTTTTGATCAAATTCCATAAACGTAGTGAATTATAACATTATTGTTATTTTTTGAAAAACTTTTGTAATGCTTCAGTAATTTCATTTTCTGAATAGACGATTTCATAATCTTCCCATTCTTTCTTAAAAAGAATGCGATATTCGTTCCAACGATATCTTTCATCGATTAATAGAGCAGCTCCTTTATCGGTTTCGCTCCTGATGAGTCTTCCAACCGCCTGCATGACTTTGTTCATGCCCGGATATGTATAAGCGTAATTAAAGCCGTTAACATCGTTTTGAGAATAGTACTCCACGATTTGATTACTTTCAAAATTAATCTTTGGTAGTCCGATTCCAACGATAATAACTCCGATTAAAGAATCTCCTACTAAGTCGATTCCTTCTCCAAAAGCGCCTCCGATGATTGCAAGTCCAACAACAGTTTTTCTGCTCTTCTTTTTGAAATGAGAAATGAAATCATTTCTCTCCTTTTCGGTCATATCCTTATTTTGAATATAAACAGAGACATCATCTGAGAAAGATAAAAACTCTTGGAGCCTCTCTAAATACTCGTAACTTGGCAAGTAAATAAAGTAATTGCCTTTCTTAGCGCTGATAAAGGCCATTATGTATTTAGCGACTTCCGCATAAGTTGCTTCTCTATTTCTATATCTAGTTGAAATCTTTGGAGCAATTAATAATTTCAAATTCTCTTTTGGGAATGGAGACTCCAACACCAAAGATGGAGTTTTATCATTATTCCCGCCTAAGACATCAATATAATAGGAAATCGGAGACAAGGTAGCCGAAAACATTACAGTAGAGTTCATTCTACCGGAAGTAGAGGCAATGAATCTAGAAGCATCTAAACAGTAGATATTTAAAGAAATGTCGTCTTCATCTTTTTTAACATAAAGTAGGAATCTTTCTGAAATTAATTCAGAAATCTTCATGAATTTATTTATCTCGATATAGAGATTTGTTAAATCTTTTGAGACATCTTTATTGCTTGCTTTATTAACTTCTTGATAAACAGTGATAAACCTATTGAATACCTTATAGACTTCGTCATCAAAATCATCAACTTTGGTTTCACCAAATTCATATTCATCATCATATTTATCAAAAAGATTATTTAACTTAGCTAAGACAGTTTTAATTTTCTTATTAGAAATATGCCTTTGTCCTTGTCTTGCTTTTTCTAAAAGGCTTCTTTTTAATTCTGCGGAATACATTGATTTAGAACGTTCCACTAAATTGTGAGCCTCATCAACTAACACTAAGTAATGAGAAGAGTCTTCATCAAAATATCTCTTCATGTATGAGATTGGATCATAAACATAGTTATAGTCACAGACAATAACATCCGAGAACAAAGATAAATCAAGTTCCAATTCAAATGGACATACTGAATGCTTATTTGCTATATAGCAAATCGTATCGTAATCAAAATCATCATATCGAAGGATTGATTCCTTGATGACATTTTTAATCTTGTTATAGTATCCCTTCGCATAAGGGCATTCATCTGGATTACACGCTTTATCTTTACAGAAGCATATCTTCTCTTTAGAGGTAATGATAATATCGGTTAAAGATAGTACATTATCTTTTAAAATCTTTAAAGCGTTATGAGCGTTTTCTTTTCCGGTTGCTTTTGCAGTTAAATAAAAAATTTTACTTTTTTCATCTTCCGCTAAATATTTGATTGAAGGGAAGATGGTCGACATGGTTTTGCCAATTCCTGTCGGAGCTTCAATAAATAGTTTCTCTTTATTTTTGATTGTTCCATAGACATAACGAGTTAACTCTTTTTGTCCTTTTCGATAGTCATCAAATGGAAACTCTAATTCTTTAATGGTCTCATCTCTTTTTTCATTTAATCTAAAGATTACATTTTGAAATTCGAGGTATTGTTCCATTAAGTCATGGATATCATTTTCTAATTCAGTAACAAAATATGTGTAATCATCAATTAGCCTTTCGCTTTCTTTTCCTTGTCGGATATAAGTGAGTCTAATAGAAATTGTGTCTAGCTTAAGAGCATGCGCAAACATTAACGCATAGCATTTTGCCTGTCCTAAATGCCATTCAAGGTTCTCGTCTCTAAATTCTTTTAAATCAATGACTGTGGTTTTGATTTCATCAATGATGTAATCTTTATCACTTTTCTTGATAATTCCATCTGCTCGACCTTGTAAGGTGATAGAAACTTCTTCAACGTTAAAAGTCTCTTTTAGAGGATATTCAGAAATATAGTTATTGCCTTGTTTAGCTTGATGTATCGCATGAAGCCTTGAACCTTCTGTTTGACTTGAACGATTAAAAACGCGGTTATCTATATCCCCGCTTCTTAAAAGAAAGTCCACCAATTGATGGACGGAAAGTTCAATGCTTTTATTCATTCTTTTACTTTAGTAATTGCCCAACAAGGTTTTGATTACCGTTAATAAAGGACTTATAGTCCATTCTATTTTTACCTTCTTTTTGTAAATCAAGAAGGGCAATTATTCCGTTTATTGTTTGTAGATATAATCCACCTTTATCAGCCTTAACAATTGTTCCAGCTTCTCCTAATATCTCATCAGAAACAATCTTCGCTTTATAGATTTTGAGTTTTAACTCATTAAGATATAAATATGCTCCTGGGGTTTCACTTAACGCTCTTATTTGGCCAAAGATTTGCTCTTTGGTTTTATTAAGATCGATTTTTTCTTCTTCTGGTTTGATTGAAGGGGCAAAAGTTACTTGAGATTCATCTTGAGGAACCCCTTCAAGTTTACCTTCTAAAAATAATGGCAAAGATTCTTTAGCGAGTTCTAAGGCTAAATCTCCCATTTTTATAAATAAAGAAGTTGAATTATCTTCTTCATCAATCTCTATTTCTTTTTTAGCGTACATCTCTCCAGCGTCCATCTCTTTAGTCATTCTCATAAGAGTCATGCCAGCAACTTTATCATTATTGAGTAAAGCATATTGAATTGGAGCGGCGCCTCGATATTTTGGAAGTAAACTTCCATGGAGATTAATTGCCCCAAATGTTGGGATGTCTAATAATCCTTGAGGAACGATTTGACCATACGCTAAAGTGAGGATTAAATCAGGATGTAAATCATTAACGAATTCATATTCTTTTCTAATCTTTACTGGTTGATATACTGGGATGTTATATTTTTCCGCAACTACTTTAGTAGGAACTGGCATTAGAATCTTTTTTCTTCCAACAGGACGATCTGGTTGAGCAATAACCGCAATAATGTTATATCCATCCAAAATAAGTCCCTCTAAAACTTTAGAAGAGATTTCTGGAGTTCCCATGAAAATGATTTTTGCGTCTTTTTTATTCATATCTTTTAGATATACCCACCATATTATAACTACATTTCTTATCTATCTCAAAGAGAAATAATGTGCTATTATTCATACGCTATGAAAATTCTAGTCGTTAGCGATTCTCATGGGAATGATGAAATCCTTCAAGAGCTTTATTCTCAATATCCAAACATGGATTATTATCTCCACGCTGGAGACTCACAAAGCTCTTCAATGGTTATCTACCCATTTGATTCAGTTCTAGGTAATTGCGATTATTATGACTTCGACCGCTGTAGAAGAATCAAAACCTCGGTGGGCGATATTTTTATGAAGCACTTTCCAACTTTACATAGTAATGAGGCAAAGGATGTGAAAATATTTATACACGGACACACACATAGAAACGCGTTATATATGGATAATGATGGTTTAATCACTCTTTGTCCTGGTTCTATTTCTCGTCCTCGTGATGGGACTATTGGAAGTTACGCTATTATCAATATTGAAAATGAACGAATAGAGATTAAGGTTATTGAGGCTGAAACAAATAATATTCTCAAACTTTTGAATTTATAGTAATATAGGAAACTGGAAAGAAAGTAGGTCTACATTACATGTATCCTGAATACAACAAAGTAAAAGCCAAATGTGCTGAAGCAAATTTAATTTTGCAAACATCCAAAACAATGGAAGACATCTTCATTCTCTCAACAAAGAGAAACGAGAAGAGAATCGTCAACACTTACATTGATCAAAAAGGAAAAAATAAGAAATATAAATATTCTTTATTTAGAAAACACACTTTTGAAATCGCTTCCATCTTAGCGAATTTCATGATTCAAAAGCCAAAAAACGTCCCAATCGTTTTAAAGGCTGCTAATGGTCCACACTGGGGAGAAATCTTCTTTGCCATCTTAATGTGTGGTTATAAGCCATTACTCGTCGACGCTAGAACTTCTAAAGAAGGCACCGATAACTTAATCGCTCAAGGAAAGGCTGTCGCTATCATTACTGATGACAACTATTCCTATGACGTTCCTAAGTTCTCATTGAGAGATATCTTAGAAGAAAAACACAGTTATGACTTTGCTCCTAACTGGGAAAACGAAGTTATCTTCTGTTCCTCTGGAACAACTGGCAACGTCAAACTCATGGTCTTCAATGGTGAAAACCTCTGCAACCAAATCGCTGCTGCTCTTGATTTCCAAGAGACAACAAAAGATCTTTTATATCCAAAATCAATGGGTCCACTAAGAGTTATGGCAATGATTCCATTCCATCACATCTTTGGATTTATCGCGACCTTCTTATGGTACTTCTATTTCGGTGCAAACTTCGTATTTGTCCGTTCATTAGCACCATCTGAAGTTCAATCCGTGGCTCAAAAATTTAAAGTCACTCACGTCTTCTCAGTCCCACTATTCTGGGATTCTATCGCTCAAGGTTTAGAGAGAAAACGCGCCTTAGAAACTCCAGCTAAACAAGAATTAATCGATAAGTTAATCGGTTATAACACCGGCAAACTTTCTAGAGAAGAAGCTGGACCATATAAAGCAGTTCAAACCATTATCCAAAAGAAATTATTAGGTAATAAAATCCGTTATTGTATTTCCGGTGGAGGCTACTTAGATAGCAAGACTCAAACTGTGATTAATGGTATTGGTTATCCATTATATAATGGATATGGTATGACAGAAATCGGTATTACATCTGTCGAACTTGCTCCACAAGTAGAACTCAGACTTAAAGGTTCAATCGGTATTCCACTACACGGAATTCAATACAAGATTAAGCCAAGAGGAAAAGACGCTAACACTGGTGAATTATTCGTTAAATCCAAGATTACTCACATTCGTGAAATTATCGGTGGAGAAGAAAAAAATACTACACTTGATGAAGAAGGCTATTTCGCTACTGGTGATATCGCTGAAGTCGATGCCACTAATAGATATTATTTAAAAGGTCGTATTAAAGACGTCATCATTAACGCTGACGGAGAAAACATCTTCCCAGATGAACTTGAAATTTTCTTCAAAGGCATCAAACACCTTATCAATGTCTGTGTCTTAGGCGTTGATCAAAAAGGTAGCAAGAACCAAAAGGTTGTCGCTGCTGTTGAAGTCGATAATAACGCTACCGAAGAAGAAATCGAAACTCTTAAAGCAGAGATGAGAGAAATCGGTCAAAAGCTTCCAAAAGGAACAAAAATTACTGAATTCTACTTCTGCAGAAAGAAACTCCCAATCGCTAACAACATGAAAGTTAAACGTTTCGTTGTTAAGAAGGGTATCGAATCCAATTCAAATGATTATATTTCATTTGACTTCAAGGCTGAAAGCAAAGCAAGCAAAGTCTTTGATAAAGAAACAGTCGAAAAGATCTTAGAACCAATGAGAAGCATCTTCTCAAAGATTCTTATCCTTCCAAAATTCAAGATTGATGATGAAGGACACTGGGTCGATGATTTAGGCGGAGATTCTATGAGCTATGTTGAATTAATCACCACAGTTCAAGACACATTTGATGTCACAATCCCAGAAGAACTATATGGTCGCTTAGCAACTGTTAACGATTTCACCGAAGAAGTTGCTAAACTCAAAAAGAACAAATAATTACAAATTATATTTGCATTATTTATAGACTTTTAGTATCATTGCTACTGACGCAAAAATAGAAAAAGAGGAAATTTTATGGCAAACATTAAATCACAAATCAAACGTAATCGCACAAATGAAATTGCTAGAGACAGAAATAGAGCAGCAAAAAGTGCTATCCGCACCGCTTCTAAAAAAGTAAGAGTTGCTGTTGAAGCAAAAGACTTAGCAACTGCAGAAGCAGCTTTAGTCAATGCTTTCAGATTAATCGACAAATCCGTTTCTGATGGTATCCAACACAAAAATACCGCCAGCAGACAAAAAGGCGAATTACAAAGATTAGTCAACTCTTTAAAATAAATTTTATTTATTGCGTTTTAAATTTTAGCAAAAACATCTCAAATGCATAATAGCGGTCAACTTGACCGCTTTTTATGTCGAGATCTAATTGATATAAATCATCTAATACTTGATGAATTGTGTTTTCAGAAACACGATAAACATATTTAGATAGAACATAGGCTCTTCCTGGTTTGATTTTTAATTCTTTAGCGATTTCTTCTTGAGTCTTTCTTTGACGATAGAGATAAGATACTTGATTTAACAAGCGAAATTGGTTCGCTAATTGAGAAATGAGGGTGACAGGCTCAACTCCATTAATCTTTAAATCTTTGAGCATTCTAACGGCCTCTCCGTTATTTCCATCAAGAAGCAAATTGAAAATAAGGAATGTATTATCTTCTAATGGACGCGCCACTAATAAGCACACATCTTTATAACGGATATGGTCAGTGTATAGAGTTAATACTTGGATTGAATTAGCGAACAAACCAACATCTCCATCCGTTCTAGTAGCAAGTTCAATTAATGCATCTCTATCAATCGTAATTCCTTTTTTATTAACAAAGGCTTTTACGTATTCGTTCCATCCTTTTTCATCTGGATCGGTTATTTCAACGATTTTAGCTTTTTCTTTTAAAGCTTTGAATAATTCGTTCTTCTCATCTACAGATGAAGAAGTTACTGATAAAATCAGTAATGTTTCTTCAACACCACCACTTTGAACAAAATTCAAAAGTGTTTCATAATCTTGATCTTGATCAATTTTATTTTTTGGTTTTGGTTTAAGCAAAAAATAGCAGTTCTCTAAGGACACTACTTTCTTTTCATATCCAAGAGCAACATATTGACATTCATCAACAACATCTTGGACTAAAAAGTTGTTTCCATCTAATTTAATAAAATTAAGGTCATCAGGTTTTTCTGAACCCAAAAAAGATTCACCGATTTTCCTAATCTGTGATTTCACTGTTGGACCTTGATTACCGTAAATAAAATAAATCATCCCTTTTATTATAATCTTTTTGCCAGTTACTCTGTCAAAAAGTAATTGTGCTTTCGATATCAGTTCTTCTTATTTTTACTTTGTATTTCTTTAAAACCGCTAAGACTTCGTTATGAGGATGACCGTAAAAATTATTTTTGCCACAGGAAATTATTCCTACCGTTGGATGGAGATATTTTATCCAAGCATCACTCGTTGACGTTTTAGAACCATGATGCCCCACTTTTAATATGTCACAAGGAATATATTTGTTGTCTTTCATGATAGCAGTCTCAATCTTTTTAGGGGCGTCTCCCATAATTAAATAACTCAAGTTATTAATCTTGAAACTTATCACTAATGATTCATCATTTTCTTCGTTCCATAATTCTGGATATACATTGTAATTAGTGAGTGTTAATCCTCCAACATTAAGAGGGAACTTTTGATAGTCTTTGATATATTCTTTGACAGTGAAATTCTCAATTAAAGAAGGCGCTGCTCCTGAATGGTCAAAATCATCATGAGTAGTTATTAACATATCGATATGGTAAATCTGATTCTTTTTGAAATATGGAATGAGTACCTCTTTAGCGATGTCTTTATATTTATTACCACCTGTATCAATTAAAATAGAATACTGTTTATATTTAATTAAAGTAGAGTCCCCTTGACCTACATTAATAAAAGAAACATAGTCTCTAATCATTTTCTTTATCGGTAGAATATGGAGAAGAAAAATAAATGAGAGGAAACTCATTGTTAGGTTTTTCATCGGTCTAAGTCTTATCGATAAATAGTAAATGAATAATAGAAAGATTATCTCAAATAGCAAAAACAATATTGGATCTAGAGGTGAAGCATAAATTTTAACTAATACTGGTGAGATAAACTTTAATGAGCTATTTAAAACTTTAACTAGATTAGAGATAAATATTTGAAGCGGAATCCCTAATAAAGACATAAAAGATAAAAGAAAGATAAATAGATATATCGGAGACACTAAAAAGAATAAGGGAATAGAGAATAAAGAAATTTCAGAATAATATTTGATTGAGAAAGGAATAAAGCCCACTGAAATAAGCAAAGTTAAAAATAGACTCTTAACAAACTCTTTCTTAAATCTGAATGAGCTATTAATAAAGAATGTTAGTATCGGAATAAAATAAGTAAGAATAAAACCGTCTTGTAACGCTAAATGGTAATCCAAAAGTAAGAACAAGATTCCAGTAAAAGAGACTATTTGAATATATGAATATTTCTTTTTTAAATAATAATCATTTATATATCTAAATATTGCTAAAATAAAGAACTTAATAACAATGAATTTAGGGAAACTAAATAATAAATACGGGACAAATAGAAATAGCGATAATAGATCTACAATCTTCTCCTTTTTTATTGCTAAACCTAGTAGCTTTCTAAATAGAGAATATAGGAAATATAGATAAACGCCACTAGAAGAGATTAATCGAGCTAAATGAAGTTCTCTACTCAGATCATTAATCTCACTTTCTTTTCCACTTCCAAAAAGAATAGATCCCACTATTCCCTGGGTATTTTCATCAAATCTTTGAAGAAAACTTTGTTTAAAAGCGTGCAACCTAATCGGGTTTTTAAATTTAACCTCTAATTTCTTAATTTCTAACTCGCTATAAACTCCTTTTGAATTAAGGTAATTCTTAAAATCAAATTCTGATTCTAAAGTTACAAAATCGAGTTCTTTTTTATATCCGGTAATTAAAAGAACGTCTCCTATTTCATGGTCGTGTTCTTTTTCATACACATATAATTTTTCTAATGATGAAGAACCAATATAATAGTTATCTTTTACTTCTGTAACTAATAGGCGATATCTTTCTTTGATAAATGTGGGCCTAATAAACGATAGACCCACACCTAACAAAGATGTAAAAAGCATAATGAAGGCAATCTTTTTACTTTGTTTGATAAATAGATACGTTAAGAAAATCGCTAAAGCGATAACACCTACGATAACTCCTGTTCTTATATTTATTCCTATAAATAGAGAAATAAACAAAAATAGGATTATCACGCGTGTAAGATTACATAGTTACGGATTTTGCGGTAAGTTGCATTACCAATCCCATAGACTTCTAAAAGTTGCTCTAAAGATGAGAATAGGCCACTATCATTACGATAAGTGACAATTGAATTAGCAATTGTGTTAGTAATGCCATTAACTGTAGCTAAAGTTTGAGCATCATCGACATTGATATTTACTTTCTCAATCTCGCTAGCGTTACATAAGTCAGTGACATCATATTTTGAAGCGATGTAATAAGTCATTCCACTAGTAAGGATTGATGTTTCATAAAACGCTCTTTCATCCGCGTTATTAGTTAATCCACCCGCAGCCTCAATTAGATCAGACATCAACGCTCCATCTTTTAAAGTGTATGTGCCTGTTTTATATACTTCTCCTTCGACAACTACAGAGAAAGTATTTGCAACCTCAGTCACATTTGCGACAGACTGAATGCCGATGTTTGGGTCAAGAACAAGAAATGTAGCAATAACCGCAACGGTGACTACTACGACCCCAATTAAGATTTTAATCATAATAAAACCCCCTTCATATTAATAAAGAGGGCGATTAGAGCAATTTTTTAAAAAAATATTTTTCAAAAAATAAAAAAAGCCCTAAAGGGCTTTTAAATTTTAAAGTTTTTTATTAAGCGCCAACTTTGAGAACTTCAATCTTGTAGTTCTTCTTAGCTTTGATTTCAACGATGTCTCCGACACCTTTACCAATTAAAGCTTCGCCTAATGGACATGCGTTGGAAATCTTGTTGTTAAATGGATCACTTTCAACAGTACCAACAATCATGTATTTTGCTTCTTTTCCGTTTTCTAAGAATTTGATAGTGACAGTAGAACCAAGGGCAACTTTGCCTTCTTTTTTCTTGGAACGTTTTTCATCATCAATTAATTCGTAGTTAGAAAGAATATCTTCGATTTGTTTAATTCTGCCTTCAACTTCGGCTTGTCTATTTCTTGCGGCATCGTAATCGGCGTTTTCGCTTAAGTCACCTTGAGCACGTGCTTCTGCTAATTGTTTTTTAACATCTTCACGAACGACATCGATTAAATTTCTAAGTTCTTTTTCAAGTTCTTCTTTACCGACTTTTGTTAATTGTACTTTATCTGTCATGGTCTAAACCTCTTTTTATCAAGCGTTATTATATCAATAACGACTTACTTATGCTATAAGAAATTAATAGATTTACTTTGAAATCTATCTTAGTTTTCTTCTTCCTCGAATCCATCTTCATTAAAAGCGTTAAAGACTTCTTCTACTTCTTCATATTCTTCTTCGCTTTCAATTTCAAATAATTCACCATTATCGTTATATTCCATAGCGATAACTTCTTCAGGGTTGTCTTTCTCATAGAGGAAGACATATTTTTTCTTTCTTTCAGGATGTTCGTATGTGAAGAGAATCTCCATTATACGTTCGTTACCGTTCTCATCCATGATAGTAATTTGTTTTTCATCCATAATATCCATGTTACTTATTTCCTTTCGTTCGAATATAGAAATCTAAGATTTCACACGCCGCTAAACGGTCAACTGTTTCTTTATGTTTTTTCGTAGAAACATTCATTTCATAAAGTGTTTTATGAGCGGAAATACTTGTCATTCTTTCATCTTGTAAATCAATCTTGAGTGTTGGATCTTCACTAAGTAAATCATCCTTAAATTTAATTGATGACTCAGCTCTCCAACCTTGAGAACCATCCATATTAATTGGTAAACCAATTACAATATTTTTTATTCCAGTAGACGCTACTACTTCATGAACACGTTTACGTGCTTGAGAATAAGCTTCTTTTTGGAAACGGAAAGTCTCTAATCCATGAACAAATCCTAAAGAATCACTTGTCGCAATTCCTAAGGTTACTGTTCCTAAATCAAGTCCAATATATTTTTCCATTACTTGATGGTTTCCTTTGCTAATTTAATTGCATCAGCAATCTTTGATTTATCTTTACCAGCACCACTAGCAAAGTCTGGTCTTCCTCCACCAGATCCACCTAAAGCACCAGCAGTAAGTCTCACTAAATCACCAGCTTTATAGGATTTAAGCGCTTCTCCATTTACACTACAGATAACTGAAATACTATTTGCGTCATCACCAACTAAAACGATGACTGAATTTGGATGAGATACTTTAAGTCTATCGATTAATGACGCTAATGCATTTCTATTCGCGTCTTTAATATGTTTGACTAAAACTTCATATCCATTTGCTTGAGTGAATTCGCTATTAATGGAGTTAGCTTCACTACTTGCTAATTTGTTTTGTAATGTTTCAACGGTCTTTTTAAGATCAGCTTTTTCATTTAATAATGTGCTAAGTCTAGTTGCAACTTCACCATAAGATCCAGCACCTAAAGAATTTCTTGCTTGGTTGAGCATATTCTCTCTCTTCTTAAGAAGTTCATAAGCTCCTAAAGAAGTACGGGCAACGATACGACGAACACCACTAGCAACACTTTCTTCACTTTCGATGACAAAGATTCCAATATCTTGAGAATTCTTAACGTGAGTTCCACCACAGAATTCTTTAGAAACTTCGCCAAAACAAACGACTCTAACAACATCACCATATTTATCATCAAATAACGCTTTTGCGCCAATCTTTCTTGCTTCATCAATTGAAAGAACTTTGGTTTCTTCAGGGATAGCTTCGCTAATCCAACGATTAACCTTTCTTTCAACTTCAGCAATCTCTTCTTCTTTCATCTTTTCAAAGTGTGAGAAGTCGAAGTGAATATAGTCAGAACAGACATAGCTACCTTTTTGAGCAATGTGACTTCCAAGGACTTCTGTTAATGCACTTTGGAGTAAGTGAACTGAACTATGGTTTCTCGCTGTTAAGTTTCTATTTAATGTATCGATTGATAATTTGACTTTATCACCAACTTTAATTTCTCCATATAAAACAGAAACGTGATGTAAATGTTGCTTATTAGGAGCCTTGTTAACATTAGTGACTCTAGCTTCCATTTCTTTATTGGAGATGGTTCCTTTATCAGCAACTTGTCCACCGCTTTCCGCGTAGAATGGAGTTTCTTTAACAATTAAATCTCCTTCACCGGTTAATGTATCAACTTTGACACCATCGGCAAATAAGCCAATGACTTCGCTTTCACATTCGGTGATTTCATAGTTGAATTTGCTTTCCGCGGTAAATTGCATTAGATCAATCGATTGCTTATTCATGGATTGTAAATCTCCACGAGCCGCTCTCGCTCTTTCTTTTTGCTTATTCATTTCTTCGTTGAATTCATTAATGTCAACTGTAACACCATTTTCTTCACAGATTTCTAAAGTCAATTCTTTAGGGAATCCAAATGTGTCATATAACTTAAACATATCTTTTCCAGATAATGTTTTGCTTTCTTTAATTAAATCGTTAAGGAGAGCTTCGCCATTGGATAATGTCTTAATGAATTTTTCTTCTTCAGCGATAATTAATTTCTTAACGTATGCTGCTTTTTCAATTAGGTATGGATAGAAGTCTTTCATGATTTCCACAACGATATCAACTAGTTGATATAAGAATGGTTTATCAATACCTAAAACTCTTCCAAATCTCTCTGCTCTTCTTACTAATCTACGTAAGACATAGCCTCTACCTTCGTTAGAGAAAACTTCTCCATCTGCAGTTGCAAATGTTACCGCTCTAATGTGGTCAGCGATAACTCTAAAGGCCATCTTATTAGATTCATATTTTTTGCCTGATAATTCTTGAACCTTTTCAATCATTGGCCAGAATAAATCTGTTTCATAGCAGGTATCTGTATCTTGGATAACAGTCACAAATCTTTCTAAACCAGCACCAGTATCGATATTCTTACTTGGTAATTCTTTA
>DFJP01000113.1 GCA_002373085.1 Caryophanales bacterium UBA3668
CATATTTTCAATTAAAATTGAAAGGTGTAATTCACCTCTACCAGAAACGATCCAACTTTCAGTGTTTGGAATTCTTTCCACTCTTAAGGCGACATCTCTTTGAGTTTCTCTAAAGAGTCTCTCTTCAATCTTACGAGCAGTTAAGAGTTTTCCATCTTTTCCACTGAAAGGAGAAGAGTTAGTACCAAAAGTCATTTGTAAGGTTGGTTCATCAAGTCTAATAAGTGGGAGAGGTTCTACGTGTCCACTTTGACAAATAGTTTCTCCAACGTTGATATCAGTTAAGCCTGCGACTGCGACGATGTCTCCAGCGTGAGCTTCTTCAATTTCTAATCTCTTTAAGCCTTGGAAACCAAAGAGTTTCAAAACTCTAAAGTTTGTAGTGCTTCCATCTAATCTAGAAACAGTAACGTTATCGTTAACTTTGATAGTTCCTCTTTTGATTGTGCCGATACCAATACGACCGACAAAGTCGTTATAGTCTAAAAGGGCAACTTGTAATTGAAGTGGGGAATCTTTGTCCATATTAGGAGCAGGAATTTCATCGATAATTGTTTGAAGGACAGCGTCCATTCCTTCTACTTGTTTAGCAGGATCTTCATCATAAGATGATGTACCTTTTAACGCGGAGGTATAAACAGTTTTGAATTCTAAGAATTCATCAGGGGCTCCTAATTCAATAAATAGAGTTAAAACTTCATCCAAAGTTTTTTGAACATCGATATTTGCTCTATCGATTTTATTAATAACAACGATTGGCTTTACATGTGCTTCTAATGCTTTCTTTAAAACGAATCTTGTTTGTGGCATGGTGCCTTCAAAAGCATCCACTAATAGTAAGCAGCCATCCACCATGTTCATAATTCTTTCCACTTCACCACCGAAGTCAGCGTGGCCTGGAGTGTCTAAGATATTAATCTTAGTGTCGTGATAAATAATCGAAGTAGTTTTGGCTAAGATAGTAATGCCTCTTTCTCTTTCGATATCATTAGAGTCCATTGCTCTATCTGATAATTCTTCGTTTGCTCTAAATGTGGAGGATGATTTTAATAATTGGTCTACGAGTGTAGTTTTGCCATGGTCAACGTGTGCGATGATTGCGATGTTTCTTGTTTCCATATTTCTTCCTCCTTAATAAAAAATCTTTTCTAGTTTAGAAAAGTAGAGACATTATTTCAAGAAGATATTTAAGAAATAAAAAGGAAGTCGATTATAACTCCCTCTATTTCACTAAATCTTTGATTCGATTTTTTCTTATCTTATAGATGTCAGAGACAACATCAATTGCGTCTCTTTTAGACATCCCTTTATTTATAAAATAATTGACCTTATTTAAGACATCTTCATCGGTGAATTCTTCTTCACTTTTATTGCCTTCAACAATAATGACCATCTCTCCTTTAAGAGTGGATTCATCAATATTAGTTAATTCGCTTAATGAAGCATAAATCTTTTCTTCATTTAGTTTAGTTAGCTCTCTTTGTAGAGACACTTTTCGATCTCCTAAGACATCTAACATTACTTTTAATGTAGTTTTGATTCTATGAGGACTTTCATAAAAACAAAGGGTTTCTTGCTTGTTTTTAAGTGTTTCTAATTCGCTTCTTGCTTCGTTTTCTTTGCTAGAAAGGAACCCATGGAAATAAAAATGTCCAGTATCTAATCCAGAAGAGACTAAAGCGTTAATAAAAGCACTGCTACCAGAGATAACAGAAACTGCAATGTCATTTTCCACACACATCTTTGTGAGTATATATCCAGGATCGCTTATACCTGGGTAACCCGCATCAGACATATATGCGACTTTTTTACCAGCTTTGATTTCTTCAATTAGTTTTGTGGATGCTTCGACTTCATTATGCTCTCTTAAAGAGACGAAATTCTTTTTGATATTAAACTTGTGAAGCAAATCAGAAGAATTTCTTGTATCTTCTGCAGCGATTAAATCCATCTCGTTAATTATTTCAGTTGCGCGTGGAGAAAATTCTCCAAGATTTCCAATTGGAGTAGCAATTAAATATAAAACTGGATGAGTGTTATTGAATGATTTAACGCGCTTCATTTTTGTTATTGTTCTTTTGCTTGTTGTTTTGATTGTTTTGAGGTTTATTATTGTCCTTATCATCTTTTGGTGGACGTGGACGATAATGAGTTTGTTTCATAAACTCTTCAAGCGATAAAAATTTAGAGTCATCTGGGTTATCAATTTTAACCATCTTTGACACTACATTAACAGCGGTAACTTCATACTCAACTTTATCGATAAAAACTTTAGTGCCAACAGGTGGGAAACCCTTCTTTAATTCAGTATATGCATCGTCTTCATATTTAAGGCAGCATAAGAGCTTTCCACAGTGACCTGAGAGTTTAGGAATATTAATGGCGAGCATTTGGTTTTTAGCCCTATTGATTGAGATTCCATCAAACTCATTTAAGAAGGTTGCACAGCAAAGTGGAAGGCCACATAAACCAACTCCTCCAATGAGTTTTGCCTTATCTCTACTACCGATTTGTCTAAGTTCAATTCTGGTGTGGAGTTTAGCCGCTAAAATCTTTAAGAGTTCACGGAAATCTACTCTTTCATCAGCGACATAAGAGAAGATAACTTTGCTCTTGTCTAAAGTGTATTCACATGAGATTAGATTCATGTCTAATTTCATATTATTTACTTCATTTTTACAGATTTCTAAGGCAATTTTGGCGTCTTTTATATTATTTTCATGTAAACGTAAATCAACGTCATTTGCCTTTCTTAAAATAGGTTTTAATCCAAGTTCACGATGATATTGTGAGATATCAATTGGATCAAAACAAATCTCTCCAAGTTCTGGTCCGTGAGTAGTTTCTACAACTACCTTATCACCAGGTTTTACTTCGAGATCTGAGAAGCCAAAAAAGTATGCGTGAGTGGAGTAGTGAAACTTAACTCCAACATAACCTTTGAATTTATTTAATGAATTTTCTTCCATAGAGTTTTACTCCTTCATGAGATTGATAATTAAGTGGTCAATTAATAGACCAATATTGACGTTGAGATTGATAACATTTCTTGTTTTTAATATCTCCACAAGTGAAGTTTGAACATGAGGCAATTTAGTGGATAAATTCCTTAAAATTTCCTCATAGAATTTTAGGCTGATTTCTCGATTTAGTTGAACGTTAAGAACATCTTCGTAAACTTGTGATAATAAATCGACAAAAAACCTTAATTCTTCTTTAGTTTTGATAAGCGGAACGATGTTAGTTTGAGAGTAATAGACAACGTCTTTTCTATTACCACCACTCATAACATCTAATAAACCATTAAGAGCCTTTTTAGCTTCTTTATAGTTGTCGCTTTCTTCCTCATCCATAAGGAAGTCATAGATGAGTTCTCCATCGTTATAGAAATAAGATAATAATTCTGCATCATCTTGTTCGACTAATAACCCTTGAGCGTCTCTAATGACTTTATCTCGAGGCATACTAATTAATGGCAAGACTTGGCAACGACTAACGATGGTTGGGAGGATGTTATTAACATTGTTAGTAGTTAAGAATGCATAGATTTCACTTTCAGGTTCCTCTAAGAATTTAAGCATTGAGTTAACTGCTTCCACTCTCATGTTTTCAACCTGGTTTACAATGTAAATCATAATGCCTTTGGTTTCAAAGGCGGTCTTTTCAAATCTATTCTCAATGTTAAGAACATCTTCTTTTTTAATGATAGCTTTGCTACCATCTAGTTTGATGATATCTGGATAGTTGTCACTATCTATGCGCATACATGTAATACAGTTATTACACGCAAGGGGAGATGGATCATCACATAGAATTGACTTTGCTAAATATTGAGCGACCTCATATAAGGGAGTACCTGGATTACCTACCAATAAATACGCATGCGAAAGAGTGTGGTTTTTAAACGCATTAACAAATGTTTTGTATATTATTGGTTGATTCTCTTCTAAGTACTTTCCTATTTGCATAGTCTATTCATAATTGCCTCTAAAGTAGCTTTAGCTACTTCATCTCTAGATTGAGAGGCATCAATAATTACATAACGGTCCGGATATTTCTTTGCTAAAGCGAGGAATGTATCTCTAACCTTGTTATGGAATTCAAGTTTTTCTAAATCTAAACGATTAACTTCTCTAGAGGCATTACTAGCAATCCTTGCTAGTCCTACTTCTGGTTTGATATCAAAGAGTAAGGTCAAATCTGGCCAAGTGTTTTCAGTAGCGAATAAGTTAACATTTAAAACTTCATCCACTCCTAATCCTCTAGCGCCTCCTTGATACGCTAAAGAGGAATCTAAGTAACGGTCACAAATAACAATCTTGCCTTCTTTAAGTGCAGGCCAGACTTTCTCTACTAAATGTTGACGTCTACTTGCAGCATATAAAAGTGCCTCAGTACGTGGGTCCATACTTGTATTTGCTTTATCAAGGATGACATTACGAATTTGTTCAGCGATAGGTGTACCACCTGGTTCACGTGTACGAACAATTTCATATCCTTTTTCTTGTAAAGCTTTCACTGCAGCTTCAACTGCGGTAGTTTTTCCTGATCCTTCAGGTCCTTCAAGAGTGATAAACATATAAGAAACCCCCTAAATCTTATGACGTCCTTCTAATGCTTTGGATAATGTTAATGGATCTACATAATCGAGATTTCCTCCGATTTGTAGACCATACGCTAATCGAGTGACTTTAATGTTATATTGTTCGATTAGCTTTGCTAAATACATTGATGTTGTTTCTCCATCAACAGTTGGATTAGTAGCGATAATCACTTCTTCGAAATGACCTTCTTCTAATCTTTTTAAAAGTGCATTGATATTGAGTGCTTCTGCATTCATTCCTTTGGATAAAGATAATTCACCATTAAGGACATGATATTGTCCGTGGAATGAATCGCTCTTTTCAATTGAGATAACATCTTTTGGATAAGAAACCACCATGATGATGTTTTCATCTCTATTTTTGTCATCACATATATAGCAGCCATCAATATCTGTAATCATTCCGCATGTTGGGCAGAAATGAATATTCTTTTTTAAGTCTTTTAGTGATTGGGCAATGGAGTCTAAGTCTTCTTCAGAGAAATCTAAAAGAGAATACGCCATCCTTTCAGCGCTCTTTTTACCAACTCCTGGGAGTTTATAAAGATTCTCTATTAAATTATCTAAAGACTTCAGTCTTTCCATAATTAGAAACCGAATCCGCCTTTACGACCGGTAATTCTTTCTTCGATTGCGTCTTTCTCTTCGTCAATCTTTTCAAAGAGTTCGTTTAAACCAGAGACGATTAAATCTTCAATCATCTCTTTGTTATCTGGATCTAAGCCATCTTTTTCGATATCAATCTTTTGGATTTGTCTATTTCCTAAGACGACAATTTCCACTAAGCCAGCTTTGCTGACTTTGAATTCTTTTTTATCGAGTTCATCATAAGCCTTTTGAAGTTCTCTTTGCATCTTTTGGGCTTGAATCATCATTTGTTGCATTTGGTTCATAAAATTATTCTCCAATAAAATCTAAAGTAATGTCTTTTGCCTTTGGTAGTCTTCCAATTTGCAAAAGGTTCATATATAGGGATTGTAGGTCCACTGATTTATTTCTACTGACACCATAGATGAACATTTTCCTATGGAAAATATGTTCGATGACAGTTTGTAACTCTGCTTGCATATCTTTGCTATTAACTTTTTCAGCAAGTTTAGGCATTGCGTATTCTAAGACAACAATATTTTTAGAGGCCACTAATGGTCGGCCATCAATTAATAAGGTTGCTGCTTTGCCTGCTACTGGGTGAGTGGCTAAACGTTTGATGTTTTTCCAACCATCAAGTAACTCTGCTTTGATTTCTTTTTTAGAAACCACCATAACGTTAACCATTAAGGAATCATCGATTTCAAAACTATCTTCTTTTTCTGCGTCTTTAAGGTAGATAACGTTGTCATTAATAGTGATATCACCTTCTAGTTGTGGAGATTCTTCTTTCTTTTCTTCTACAACAGGTTTTGCTACTTCTTTTATAGGTTCTGGAGTAGAAATATATGTAGGTTCTTGCTTCTTTTGCTCAACAACAGGTTCAGCTTTTGTCACTTTTGGAGTGGTCATAACTGGTTTGACTACTGTATCTAAAGAAGTAAGTTTGATTAATGTGATTTCAAAGATTGGATTGATAGAAGTGACGTTCTTATAATCCTTGACTGTGTTCATTAATATATCAATCATTTGGATTGCTAAGTCACTAGGAATGTTTCTAGATAATTCAGTAGCTTCTTCTTCGTTTAATGCTTCTAAATAATCCTTATTAGCGGAAGAGTTAAATATAACAATATCCTTAAGGATAAGAAGAAGATCTTCGGTTAGTCTTTTGATATCTGTTCCTTTGCTAACATAGTTATTAAGTCTAGAAAGGACATCGCTCATATCGTGATTGATAATGGAATGAATCAATTTGATTTTTTCTTCCTTGCTCTCAAGAGCAAATATAGAAAGAATGTCATTAACATTAAGTGTATTGCCAGAGAACGCTAAAACTTTTTCTAATATAGAAAGAGCGTCTCTCATTCCTCCGTCAGCGAGTTGAACAACGAGTTCAACAGCCTCTTCGTTATACTCAACTCCTTCATTTTGAAGGACTGCTCTTAATCTCTCTTTAATATCTTTTTCGCTGACTTTGTTAAAGTCATATCTTTGACATCTACTTAAGATAGTTGGAAGAATCTTATGAGGTTCTGTAGTTGCTAAAATGAAGATAACATGTTCTGGTGGTTCCTCTAATGTCTTTAATAAGGCATTAAATGCACCTGTAGATAACATATGAACTTCATCGATAATATAAACCTTGTATTTACCTAAAATGGTTCCGTATTTGACTTTGTCAATTAATTCACGGATTTCATCAACACCGTTATTGGATGCAGCGTCTAGTTCTAAAACATCTGGGTGACTACCTTCGGTGATAGCGACACAGTTCTTACATTCGTTACATTGACAACCTAAACCATGTTCACAGTTAAGTGCTTTGGCAAATAATTTTGCCATTGTGGTTTTTCCAGTTCCACGAGGACCTGCAAAAAGATATGCGTGAGCGATTTTTCCAGTTGCTAACGCATTTTTTAAAGTTTTAACAATATGTTCTTGTCCAGCGACCTCTTCAAAAGTCTGAGGACGATAAGTTCTATATAATGCTTTATACGCCATAAATTTACCTGTTAATAAGTATACATTAGAGTTTCAAGAGTTTGAAGAACTTAATAGAATATTAACGAATAATTTTTTCGTTCTTCTTATAATATTAATATTATGGTATAATCTACCAGGCAAAAGAGGTATTTATGGAAGAAAGCATGTTTCAACGACTCACAGTCGCAACTAAAAGATTAGAAGAAATCGATCAAGAATTACTTGATGAAAACACTGTTAAGGATATTAAACACTTTAGAGAAATTTCTAAAGAAAGAGCAGTCTTAGAACCTCAAGTTGAGGCTTTTAATCGTTACCAAAAATACCAAGCCGAATTAGAAGAAGCTATCGAAATGGGAAATGATAGTGATCCAGAATTATCCGAAATGGGTAAAGAAGAGGCTAAAAGACTAACTAAAGAATTAGAAAACCTTGAAGCAGAACTTAGAGAACTTCTTTTACCAAAAGATCCTAATGATGATAAAAACATCATTGTTGAAATTAGAGGTGCTGCTGGTGGAGATGAAGCCAATATCTTTGCAGGCGACTTATTTAGAATGTATACAAGATACGCAGAAGCACAAGGATGGAAAATTCAAATGATGGATCAATATCCTTCTGAAGCTGGTGGTTTCTCCCAAGTATCATTCATGATTAAAGGCAAAATGGTGTATTCCAAACTTAAGTTTGAATCTGGAGCACATCGTGTTCAAAGAGTTCCTAAAACTGAAGCTAGTGGAAGAATTCACACAAGTACCGCAACCGTTTTAGTTATGCCTGAGGCAGAAGAAATTGATGTTGAAATCAATCCAAACGACTTACAAGTTGATACATATCACTCTCAAGGTGCTGGCGGACAAAACGTTAACAAAACTGAGTCCGCTGTCCGTATTACACACATTCCAACTGGTATTGTTGTTGCGTGCCAAACTGAAAAGTCTCAAATTCAAAACCGTGAAATCGCTATGCAAATGTTAAGAGCAAAGATGTATTCCACAATGCTTGAAAAACAACAAGAAGAAATTGGAAACGAAAGAAGACTTAAAATCGGTACTGGTGAGAGAAGTGAAAAAATTAGAACTTATAACTATCCACAAAACCGCGTTACCGATCATAGAATTGGTTTCACTATCCAAAAATTAGATAGAGTCATGGAAGGGGATTTAGAAGAAATTATTGAAGCCTTAATCCACTATGACCAATCTCAAAAAATCGCAGGTGAGAACTAATGACTTACCGTGAACTTTATTTCAATTTACAAAAAAGAAAATCTAAATATTTAAATAACACTGCAATAAAAACTCTCCTTCAAGACGATGGAAATTTTTCTGATTTTTTTAACCTTATAAATCATTTTGATGAACAAGTTAAAAACATAGATAAAATTGAATCCAGTATTGTTAGAATTGAAGCTGGTGAACCTCTTCAATATGTCCTTGGATATGCGTTTTTTGTTAACTCAAATTATGTTGTAAGTAAAGATGTACTAATTCCTAGACAAGAAACAGAAGAGCTTGCTGTTGCTACCTTAAAAACGATCGTGAAGATGTTTGGAAAAGAACCAAAAATTAAGATTGTTGATATCGGAACTGGCTCAGGAATTCTCGGTATCTATCTTAAAGAGTATTTTCCAAATTCAAGTGTGATTTGCACCGATATTAGCGAAAATTCACTACAAATTGCAAAAATTAACGCAAAAAATCACCACGTAGAAATAGATTTTAGACAAGGTGATATGCTAGAGCCAATTAAAGATGAAAAAGATGTTGCAGTCATAATTTCAAATCCTCCTTATATTGGAGACGAATCCACTGTTGATCCACAAACTTTGAAGTACGAACCACACCTTGCTTTATTTGCTACACCTAAAACTAAATACTATGAAATCATTATGTCTACTATCGATTCGCAAATCCTTGCAGATAAGTATTTGTTAGCTTTTGAAATAGGTGAAGATATGGAAGAAGAACTAACCCACTTAATTGAAACAAAATATAAGGGAATTATGTACAAGTTTGAAAAAGATATTTATGGTAAAACAAGATTCCTATATATCATTAAAGATGAAGGTATTACTTATGTTGCGTAAAGAATTTGAACTTGCTAAAAACGCATTAGATAAATCACAAGTTATTGCGTTCCCAACTGAAACTGTAATGGGTTTAGGAGTCTATTATAACGACTTTGAAGCATATAACTTATTAAACAAGATTAAATGCCGTCCAGAAGACAAGCCATATACTTTAATGCTTGGAGATGTTAATGACATTTCTAAATATGCTTATATTGATGAAAGAGCAGAAAAAGTAATTAGAGCTTTTATGCCTGGAGAGATTACAATCTTACTCAGAAGCAAAAATGTTCCTGATTATGTTACTCATGAAACAGGAATTATTGGTATTAGAGTTCCTAATTTAAAAGAATTACAAGAGTTCTTATGCTATATCAAGACTCCACTACTTGTTCCTAGTGCGAATAAAAGTGGTGAGAAACCAGCGTTAAATAGTGATGAAGTAAAACACATATTCTTAAATGAATTAGGATATATATTTGAAGGAACTGCTAAAGGGGGAGTGCCATCTACCTTAGTTGACCTTACAAATAAAGAAGTTAAAATTTATAGAGAAGGGAATATCAAACTAAAAGATATTCTTGATGTTATTGAAAAGGAGTAAAACAACTATGAAAATTGCAGTCGGAAGTGATCATGGCGGATTAGAATATAAGAACGCTATTAAAGAACACTTAGAAAAACAAGGACACGAAGTTATTGATGTTGGAACATATTCAAAAGATAGTTGCCACTATCCAATTTATGGAGAAGGTGTTGCTAGAAAAGTAGCTTCTAAAGAATGTGATTACGGTGTGGTTGTTTGTACTTCTGGAGAAGGCATTTCCATCGCCGCTAATAAAGTTAAAGGCGTTAGATGCGGAATCGCATATAACGATGATGTTGCTAGATTAATGAGACAACATAATAACGCTAATGTCATCTCATTTGGACAAGCCTTTATGTCTTTAGAAGATGTTCTTAGAAGAGTAGATATATTCTTAAACACCGAATTTGAAGGTGGAAGACATCAAACTAGAGTCGACATGATTTCTAATATCGAAAAGTAATAACGATAAAAAAATATAAAATTAGACCTATTATATAGGTCTTTTTTTGTATGAAATTTTCTCAATTAAAAAAATCAGTTTTTCTTCCTCTTTATTAATATGTAGGGATTTTAATGGAAAGCCATACATTAAAGCCCGCAACAAAAAAGATAGTTTAGTTTTTGTGGTGTGCGGATCCCCGGAAACACGAAATCTATAACAGAAAGGAGTAATTATGAGCAAGAAAAAGATTTATAACAAACATTTAGAAAGAGGAAGATTTTATATACATAGTGACGGACATGGTGGACATCCAGCACTTCTTTATAAGAAGAGCGATAAGAAAAATATCTATTTTATAGTAGTATTTACGTCTTCTTCGGGTCCAAAAAGAAAACAGCTAAAACACAGCATTGAACCTATTAAGATAAAAGTGTCTTTTGTACATAATACACCAAAGATTAGTTCTAGGCGTGAACTAGGTAGAAATCCAATGAAGGGATTAAAAATAGACAAAGAAGACAAGCCTCTTATTGAGACTATAAAAAGAAAAAAATGATTCACAAGACCACTTAATGATCTCCATATGCGAATCACTACATATATTAAACCAAAAGGAAGGAGATGATGCAATATAGAAACTTGTAAATGTCCAATACGTGGCAAATATTATAAAAACGTAAAAATAAAAAGCCCCGTTAATGGAGCTGCACAGTTTCCTGTGAGTCGGCATCAAACTAGTGATGGCCACGACCATAGTCACATTTAACCAAAAACATACAAAATAAGCAAGAAGCAAATAAAAAAACAAGGATAAACCTTGTTAGTTGTTTTGGACTCCATCGACACATTATGTTTCCCTCTAGTGTTCTAGGCGGGTGTCATCACTGCTTTAGTTGAGTTTATTAAGCAGCTGGTGTTCTGTGGTCATTAATCACAAGTTGCCTTGTTCGCCATGTCTGGTGCCGGTCCTTACGCATACAAGTCCTAACTCTGCAACTGGTAATATCGATTGATATCAGTGAGGCTATTACCATTGAATCTATGATTCATAAATAAGCGATCTAAACATAGATTTATTTAACAATCCCGACTAGGTAATCAACGTCCCTATGATCGCTTGCCATACGGCTGTCTATTATTAAAACAAAACAAAAGAATTAATGCAATATAAAGTCTATTGAAAAGAAAAAAATGATTCACCAGACCAACAATGGATCTCACCTGCGAATCATTGCATATATTAAAGCAAACGATAGGAGATAAATCAATATGGAATCTTACAAATGTCCTATTTGTGGCAACACCGATATACATTCTATTGGCTACTTAAATGGCAAACCTTACTGCCGTAGATGTGTCTCTTTTCGTGGTGAAGAAGTAGAACATAAACCATCATATCCTAAGAAAGCACCTATCCATCTTGAATATGAACTATCCTCAGAACAAAAAGAATTATCAGATAAACTTGTTGAGAACTATAAAAAGGGAATAGATAGTTTAGTTTTTGCTGTGTGTGGATCTGGCAAAACAGAGATTGTTTTAAAACTGATTAAATATGTAATAAATTGTGGCGAAAAAATAGCGTTTGCGTTGCCTAGAAGAGACGTATGTATTGAATTATATAATAGGTTAAGAAATGTATTTAAGTTTAACAAGGTAATAAGTCTATATGGTGGTCACACAAAAGAAAAAGAAGGCGACATTATTGTTTTAACGACGCATCAATTATATCGATATAAAAATTACTTTTCTTGCATTGTTCTTGATGAGATAGACGCTTTCCCATTCAAGGATGATCCTGTACTGCACTCTATGTTTTTTAATTCTCTTAATGGCCATTATGTAATGATGAGCGCAACTCCATCAGAAGAAGTAATAAAACATTTCTCAAAAACAGGGAAAGATATATTGAGATTAGAGACGAGATTCCATCGCCACCCTCTACCTGTTCCTAAGATAGTTATTGGCAATGAATTCACTATGTTTTTAAAGCTCATCTATTACATTAATAAATATAAAAAGAGCAATAAACCTGTCTTCATATTCGCTCCAACTATCAAAGAATGTGAATCGCTTTACAAATTAATTTCTATATTTGATAAAGGTGGTAATTATGTCCATTCGAAAAGACAAAATCGAAAAGAAATTATTCAAGGGTTTCGAGATGGAATATATCGATTCTTGGTTACTACTTCAGTTTTAGAAAGAGGCGTAACGGTGAAGGATTTGCAGGTAATTGTGTATAAATTTCACACTTTTGTATACGATAAAGGCACTTTAATTCAAATAGCAGGACGTGCCGGAAGAAAACTAGATGCCCCAGAAGGAGAGGTGATTTTCATTGGCAAAGAATTTACTAGAGAAGCTCAAGGAGCAATCGATAGCATTAACTCCAGCAACAAGGCATTGCAAGATATGCTTCAAGGAAATAAATGATCATTCACTTTATAATTCCTTTAATCCAAAAAGCATTATATGTGAGAACTGTTTCCGAGAGTTCAAAGCAAAGTTCAAAAGTTTTAGAATTGGATCTATAAAGTGCTTATCTATCTATGATTATGATGAGACCATTAAGAAGATACTTTATACATTCAAAGGCTGCTATGACTATGAACTCAAAGATGTGTTTTTATCTAGGTATCTTACATATTTAAAACTGCTATATCGAGGATACATAGTTGTCCCTGTTCCTTCTAATAAAATTGATGATACAAAAAGAGGCTTCAATCATGTGGTGGAAATCTATAAAAGTCTAGGACTACCTATGGTGGATGCTTTAATAAAAGTGAAGAATGAAAAGCAATCGTCTAAATCTAAAAAGAATAGGTTAAATATTGATACAGTTATTGTCGGACAAAACCTTGAAAAACTATATGGGAAAAAAGTATTGATTGTCGATGATGTTTATACGACTGGAGCAACAATGCACAAGGCAATTTCAGTGATAAAAGAAGCATCTCCAAAACAAATAAAGGTGCTTGTTATAGCGAAAACTATAGATCTAAAAGAAAGAAAATAAGAATATTGGTCAAATTGTATTAGGTAAATCTAATACATAGATGGTATATTTATTAACGGACACTAAAATTCTTTTAAAAAAGAAAAGAAATCGGAGGTATATCAGATGGGATTTTTTGACAAGATGGCCATTAAACGCTACGCCAAAATAGCAGATAAAGTAATGGCACTCGAAGAAACCATGAAAGCTTTAAGTGATGAAGACTTAAGAGCGAAAACCGTTTATTTTAGAGAACAACTTTCGCAAGGAAAGACTCTCGATGATATTAAAGTTGAAGCATTTGCTGTTGCTAGAGAAGCAGCAAGAAGAACAATTGGGGAATTCCCATATAAAGTTCAAATTATTGGTTCATTAGCGTTACATGCTGGTGATGTTGCAGAAATGAGAACTGGTGAAGGTAAAACCTTAACCGCAACCATGGCTGTTTATCTTAATGCACTTGCAGGTAATGGTGTGCACGTTGTTACCGTTAACGAATACTTAAGTGAACGTGACGCTAACTGGATGGGCCAAATTTATAGATTCTTAGGACTCACCGTAGGTGTTAACCTTAGAACAAAAACCACAAGTGAAAAAAGAGAAGCATATTTATGTGATATCACATACACCACTAACTCTGAATTAGGATTTGACTACTTAAGAGATAACATGGCAACCGAAATGGCCTATCGTGTCTTAAGAGGTCTTAATTTCTGTATCGTCGATGAAGCCGACTCAATTTTAATTGATGAATCTCGTACCCCACTTATTATTTCCGGTGGCGCACGCGCTAGTGCCTCACAATATACAGTCGCGGACCGTTTCGTTAAAGCATTAAAGAAAGACGTTGATTTCTCTGTTGATGTTAAAGAAAAGACTGTTAACTTAACTGATTCAGGTAACGCTAAAGCGGACAGAATGTTTGGTATCAAAAACTTATATGATCCAGAATACGCTGATTTAGTTCATAGAATTCATAACGCTCTTAGAGCGAACTATATTATGGCTAGAGACGTCGATTATTTAGTCGATGCTGAAGGACAAGTTCAAATCATTGACCAATTTACTGGCCGTGTTCTTCCAGGAAGAGAATGGTCTGATGGTTTACATCAAGCTGTTCAAGCCAAAGAGAACGTTGAAATCAAACAAGAAACCGTCACAATGGCGACTATTACATATCAAAACTTCTTCCGT
>DFJP01000067.1 GCA_002373085.1 Caryophanales bacterium UBA3668
CCTAATTGGTGGGTAGTCTCTACACTAGACCGTATAATCTAGTACTACGAATCATTTTTTTGTTTTTGTAGATTAATCAAACCGTTGCAATCACAAAAGAATTATGTAGAAGAGACTCCATGGATAATGGAGTTTTTTGTTTTTTAAGGAGGGTATAAAAAAATGACAAAAAAATTGCGAATGTTATTAGTTCCTGGCATGCTTGCAGGCTTTGCGTTAAGTGTTGCTGGATGCACAAATAGTGCTTCTCAATACGAACCAGGTACTCCAGTAAAAATTGGTCTTATCTGTTTACACAACAGTAGTTCTACTTACGATAAGAACTTCATCGATTCTTTAATGGTTGCAGTCAATAATCTCGGAGATAGAGTTAAAGCTACAGTTATTAAAACCGACGTCAAAGAAGATAGAGCAGCTTTAGATGCCGCTAACGATTTAGTCAAACAAGGCTGCAATGTTATCTTTGCAGATTCATTTGGTCATGAACCATTCATCCTTGAAGCTGCTAAAGATCATCCAGAAGTTCAATTCTGCCACGCAACTGGCACAAAAGCTAAAACTGAAAACGTGAGCAATTACCATAACGCATTTGCTTCTATCTACGAAGGTAGATATTTAGCAGGCTACGCTGCTGGATTAAAACTTCAATCTATGATTGATGGTAATAAATTAGTTGCTAAAAACTATGATGATAAAGGAAACATCAAACTTGGATATGTTGGTGCTTATCCATACGCTGAAGTTGTTTCTGGATATACTGCTTGGTATTTAGGCGTTAAAGAAGTTGTTTCTAATGTTGTTATGGATGTTACATTCACAAGTGAATGGTATGACTTTGAAGCTGAACAATCTGGTGCAAAAACATTAATCAATAGTGGTGCTGTTATTATTTCTCAACACGCAGATTCAATGGGTGCTCCAGGTGAATGCGAAAATAGTGGTGTCCCAAATGTTACATATAATGTATCCACTGCTGAACAATGCCCAAATACATATGTTGCTTATTCTAAAATCAACTGGGCTCCATATTATGAAGCAGTTGTTAACGCTATGTATGAAGATAGAGCAATCGAAGGCGAAGTTAATAATAACTACACCGGAACAATCGCTACTGGTTCTGTCCAATATGATTGTGCTAACCCAGAATATAAAGCAGCCTGTGAAATTATTAAAACCGAACTCGAAAACGGAACAAGAAAAGTCTTTGATTGTTCCAAATTCACAGTTGATGGAAAACATCTCACCACAAGACTTGCTGATGTTGATGATCTTGGTGACTATGCTCCTGAAACAGAAGCAATCGTTACAAAAGATGGAATTACTTACTTCGATGAATCCGCTTTCCGTAGCGCTCCATATTTTGATATCGACATTGATGGAATTACAAAATTAAACGCGTAACTTATAAGGGGTTGGCAGTACAACTGCCAGCCCTTTTCAAATAACAAAAATGGAAAAGATTAGATTTGAAAATATCACGAAAATATTTGGGGACGTTGTTGCAAATAACAACATATCTTTTTCTATAGAAAAGGGAGAAGTTATTTCTATCCTTGGAGAAAATGGTAGTGGTAAAACAACCTTGCTAAATGTTCTTGACGGTATTTATCAACAAGACGAAGGAAGAATCTATATTGACGGTAATGAAGTTAATATCAAATCACCTAGAGATGCCTTTAGTTATGGGATTGGCATGGTGCATCAACATTTCAAATTAGTGGAAGTATTAACCGCTACTGAAAATGTGGTTTTAGGTTTATCAAAAAAAGAGCAAAAAGCAATCTATGAAAAACTTGGCTTCATGAAAAATCAAAAACCAAAGTTTGATATTAAAGAATCCAAAATGACCATTGAGAAGATGTGTAAGAAATATGGATTCAACTTAGATTTAGATAAACATGTCTATGACATGTCTGTTAGTGAAAAACAAACCTTAGAGATTATTAAGATTCTCTATCGTGGAGTAGACACATTAGTATTAGACGAACCAACTGCAGTTCTTACTCCTCAAGAAACAAAACACTTATTCAAAATCATAAAGAATATGAAAAATGATGGTAAAACCATCATTATCATTACTCATAAATTAAACGAAGTATTAGAAATCTCTGACCGTGTCGCAGTTTTAAGAAAAGGTGAATATGTTGAAACTGTAGACACTAAAAAGTGTAGTGAAAACAAACTCGCTGAACTAATGGTGGGTAAAAGAATCAATTTGAATATCAAAAGAAGTGATGTTCCTAATACTGGATTACGATTAGAGATTAAAAATCTCTCCGCTAAAAATGTTGAAGGTAGAGAAGTGATTAATGATATCTCATTCAATGTCTATGGAAGCGAAATACTTGGTATTGCAGGTATCTCTGGAAGCGGACAAAAAGAGTTACTAGAAACTATTGCAGGACTAAACAAAGAAACATCTGGAACGATTACTTTCTATAACCCAAAGAAAGATCAACCAGTCACTTTCTATCACAAAGACATAAAGCAAATTAGAGAACTTGATAAGCAACATAAATTCCATTATAAAAACGGAAAACCATGTGATTTGGCTAAACTCACAAATAGAGAGATATCTAAGCTTGTTAAAGATGGCGAAATCATCTTCTATGAAAACGAAGTTATCGATTTAAAAGGCAAGAAACCCATTGAAATTAGAAATTTAGGTATCAAATTATCATTTGTTCCTGAAGATAGACTAGGTATGGGATTAGTGGGTGATATGGATATCATCGATAACATGATGCTCAAATCCTATAACAAGGGTAAGGGTGCTTTTTTCCATCGTGAAAAACCTAAGGACCTAGCGGAGAAATTAGTTAAAGAGTTAGAAATTAAAACTCCAGATTTACACACTCAAGTAAGTAAGTTATCTGGCGGCAATATTCAAAAAATCTTAGTTGGAAGAGAAATCTCTTCTCGACCAAAAGTCTTAATGGCGGCCTACCCAGTAAGAGGTTTGGATATCAACTCTTCGTATTTGATTTACAAACTCCTTGATGAGCAAAAGAAAACAGGTACCGCGATTATTTTTGTCGGCGAAGATTTAGATGTCTTGTTAGATTTATGTGATCGACTTTTGATTTTATCAAATGGTCGTATAACTGGAATTGTTGATCCTCGAGTCACTCCAAAAGAAAAAGTTGGATTATTAATGACTAAGGGAATAGAAAACTAGGAGGGAAATATGGAAAAAGTAATGACAATGAATAAAAAGAAAACCCATAAGTTCCCGGTCTACGTAGTAAAAAGAATGGGACTCGCTAAATGGAAATATTGGCTTATTAGAATTATTGGGGTTTTAGTGGCCTTCTTAGTAGCGGGTATTACATGCGCAATTATCAAACCTGGTTCCTTTGGAACCTTCTATAAAGAACTATTTAGAGGTTGTTTTGATTTTTCTGATATTACAACCATCATTAACTTATTAGTTACTTTCTCCATCATTATGATGGTAGTTTTAGCCTTAATTCCTGCTTTCAAAATGAAATTCTGGAATATTGGTGCTGAAGGACAAATCTTAGTGGGGTGTTTAGTAAGCGCTGGTATTGCTAAATTTATGCCAGCAGGAACACCTAACGCAGTTATTCTCATTATGTGCGCCGTAGGCGCAATGTTAGCAGGAGTTATCTGGTCAGTGATACCTGCTATCTTTAAAGCATTCTTAAACACCAATGAAACGTTATTCACTTTGATGCTTAATTACATCGCTACAATTTCATGTGCTTTAGCCATTTCCGCTTGGATTAAAAATGGTTCTCAAACTTTTGGAATGTTATCTCAAGGTACTTTCCCAAAGATTTTGGGCAGTAGTGGAACAATCGTTATCGCTTTTGCAGTTATTACTTTTGTCATCATGTTCTTATATGTCACCAAGAGCAAACATGGTTACGAAGTGTCGGTTGTTGGTGAATCAATTAACACCGCTAGATACATCGGTATCAATGTTAAAAGAGTCATCATCAGAACGATGATTTTAAGTGGAGTTATATGTGGTTTATTGGGTTTCTTGCTTGTTTGTAGCGTTCACAGATCCTTTAGCGACTCTCTTGTTGGAGGCAAAGGATTCACTGGTGTATTAATTGCGTGGCTTGGTCATTTTGATCCAATAGAAGCAGCATTTTATGCATTCTTATCAGCGGTATTTGAAAGAGGCACAACGACAGTTGCTTCAGCGATTAATGTTGCCTCCGCTCAATTTTCTGCAATATGTACTGGAATGTTTTTCTTTATCATCATTGCTTGTGAGTTTTTCTCAAGATATAAAATCAAAATTCATCATCACACTAAAGTGGAGGTAGAAAATAATGACTCATGTAATTAGCTTTTTAGCTTCAGCGATTAAATTTTCTACCGTTTTCCTTTTTGGAGCGACTGGAGAAATCATTAATCAAAAGTCTGGCCACTTAAATATGGGTACTCCTGGAATTATGTATCTAGGTGCTTTAGGAGGCATTCTTGGAGAAAGGATCTATATCGCCTCTATTGCTAGCGATGCTCCCCTTAACCCATTCATGATTGTTTTTATGCCAATAATCTTCTCCATGATCTTTGGAGCGATTGGCGGAGTTATATTTTCATTCTTTACCGTGACATTGCATTGCAATCAAAACGTTACTGGTTTAACTTTAACCACCTTTGGTGTTGGTTTATCTTGCCTATTCATTGGAATGATGGATACATCAAGAATGGCGGAAGCTGGTTTAGCGTTACAGCACGCTTTTTCATGGTATTCAAACCTTGGGTGGTTTGGAGAAATATTCTTATCTCAATCTTGGTTCACATATCTAGGAATTGTGATTGCGGTAGTAGCTGCAATTGTCATTAACAAAACTAGAGTTGGACTTAATCTTAGAGCAGTTGGAGAAAATGCTTCAGCCGCTGACGGAGCAGGAATTAATGTTAATCGCTACCGCTATATAGCCACGATTATTGGCAGCTCAATAACCGGCATTGGTGGAGCATTCTATGAACTTGATAACGTTAAAGGAATGTTCAATGTCGCTGATGGAATTGATGCTTTTGGTTGGTTAGCATTATGCATTGTTATCTTCTCCTTATGGAAACCACTTATCGCAATAGGGGCGTCTTTCCTATTTGCGTGTTTATCTATTTCGCCAACCTTCTTAGCTCCATATTTAGGTGGAGCACCTTATCTCACTTATGTGCTCAAAATGGCTCCGTATGTGGCCACGTTAATAGTCTTGGTTATTGTTTCAATTCTGAACAATAAAAAGAATCAGCCACCAGCCAATTTGGGCGTCTCCTATTTCCGAGAAGATAGGTGATGTAATTTATCTCACTAGTATCAAAAACTGGCTTTTTGCTAGTAATTTTTGTTATTTTTTGACGATTTTTGGCAATAAAAAATTTTCTTAAAATAATTGTTGTCTAGTATCGCTAAGTTTGATAAATTAGTTGTAAGTCAGGGGCAAAAACATGATATCGTTGCATTTAAAAAAGTTACAGTTCATCCCATTCTGGAAGAGAACTGCCCCTTCCAAAAGCGACCTTATCCCTTGTTCCCTAGAAATTACCCGTCCTTAGTGTCGGGTATTTTTTTTATGTTTGGAGGTCGAACTTATGTCAAAGACAAATATTGTCTACAACGTTGAAGACAAGCCAAGTTGGGGTAAAACAATTGTATTCGCTTTACAACAACTCCTTGCCATCTTAGCCGCGACGATCGCGGTTCCAGCAATCATCGGTCACGGGATGAGTGCTTCAGCAGCTTTATTCGGTGCTGGTATTGGTACGCTGGTCTACTTAATCTTTACCAAATTCAAGAGTCCTGTTTTCTTAGGAAGCTCATTCGCATTCATTGGTTCAATGCTTGCTGCTTTCTCTGGTGCAGTTAGCGCTGCTGCAGGATATATTGGATTAATTGTTGGAGCAGGATGCGCTGGACTTGTTTATGTCATCATTGCTTTAATCGTTAAATTTGTTGGAACAAACTGGATTAGCAAATTAATGCCAGCAATTGTTATTGGTCCAACAGTGGCGATTATTGGATTATCTTTAGCAGGTAATGCAGTCGGTGATTTACTTTCTGGATCATTCCAACACGCTGTTACAACTGAAGTCAGTGGATTTGTTGAATCATTAGATAATCTCACTCTTCTTGGTACAGCCACACCAGTTGATGGTGGATTCTACGCTACTTATGAAGTCACTGAAAGTGTCGTAAGCACAAATACTTGGGTTGCTTTCACTTGTGGCTTAGTTACTTTATTTACGACAATTGCCTTCTCCGTTTACGGAAAGAAAATGATTAAAATGATTCCATTTATCTTCGGTATCTTAGCAGGCTACGCAGTTGCTGCTATCTTCACTGGTATTGGATATCTTGCTTCTAACGACGCACTTAAAGTTATCGACTTCACAAAGTTTGTTAATATGGAATGGTTACCAAAATTCACATTTGTTGAAGCATTTAACGGATTTAAAGACTTTGCGGGTCCTGGTGATTTCTTCTCATACTTTGGAACAATCGTCGTTGCTTATGTTCCAGTAGCATTCGTTGTCTTTGCAGAACATATTGCAGACCACAGAAACTTAGGTTCTATCATCGATAGAGACTTATTAAAAGATCCAGGTTTACATAGAACATTACTCGGTGATGGAGTTGGTTCATTTGCTGGAGCATTCTTTGGCGGATGTCCAAATACCACCTATGGTGAATCAGTTGGAACAGTTGCGATTAGTGGAAACGCTTCTATTAGAACAATCTTTGTTACCGCTGTTATGGCGCTTGTGTTAGCCTTTGTTGCTCCTTTCTCTACATTCTTATCAACAATCCCATCCTGTGTTATGGGTGGTGTCTGTATTGCCTTATACGGATTCATCGCTGTCTCAGGATTAAAGATGATTCAAAGTGTTGACCTTGGAGACAACAAAAACTTATTTGTTGTATCTGTTATCTTGATTGCTGGAATTGGTGGTTTACAATTAACTATAGGAAAGGTCACTCTTACTTCAGTAGCGTGTGCCTTAATCCTCGGCATTCTCGTCAACACCATTGTTCACATCAAAAAAGATAAAAAAGCGATTGAGAACACTCAAGAGCAGAAAGAAGAATAGTTATGAAGATTGATGTCAGTCAATACAAAAATGTCGTAGTCTTAGACCACCCATTACTCAAACATAAAATTACTCAATTAAGAGATAAAAACACTGGTACTAACCAATTTAAATTGTTGGTTAAAGAAGTGGCAATCTTAGAAGGATATGAAGCATTAAGACATATCCAAACTCATGATGTTGAGATTGAAACTCCAATTGAAAAAACAAGTCAACCAGTCGTTAATCGTAAATCATTATGCTTTGTTCCTATTCTTAGAGCAGGATTAGGAATGGCAGATGGAATGCTTGAACTTGTTCCAGGTGCAACTTGTGGACATATCGGTTTATATCGTGACGAAGTCACTAAAGAACCAGTTGAATATTACTGCAAATTACCTGCAGACATTGATACATACGATGTTTACTTAATCGATCCAATGCTCGCTACCGGGGGTAGCGCAATTGATGCGGTTAAGATGCTTAAAAAGCATGGTGCAAAGAAAATTACCTTTATTTGCATCATTGCCGCTCCAGAAGGAGTTAAAGCTTTCTCAGAAAAATACCCAGATATTCCTTTATATGTAGGCGCGCTCGATAGAGAATTAAATGAGAACGCGTACATATGCCCAGGCCTAGGCGATTGTGGCGATAGAGTGTTTGGAACAGTGAAAGGGGCTAAATAATATTATGCTCGATAGATTAAAGATAGTTTCATTAACTGCTAACACCGATATGGCAATTGAAATTGCTAAAACTCTCGGTGTAGAGGTTCTCCCAACAGAGCTTACTCATTTTGCAGATGGAGAAATCTTATTTACTGGAAAGAAATCATTTAGAGGAGATAATGTCTACATTATCCAATCTACATGTGCTCCTGTTACTGAAAGATTAATGGAATTATTAATCTGCATTGATGCTTGTAAAAGAGCAAGCGCAAAAACAATTACATGTGTTATTCCTTATTTCGGTTACGCTAGACAAGATCGTAAAGCAAAACCACGTCAACCAATTACTGCTAAACTTGTAGCGGATATGTTAACTGCTGCAGGAGCGGATAGAATTGTCTCAACTGATTTACACGCTTCTCAAATTACTGGCTTCTTCAATATTCCAGTTGATGATGTTTCCCCAATGGTACTTTTCTACCGTTATTTCAAAGATTTGAAGATTAAAGATGACATTATCTGTGTCTCTCCAGACCATGGTGGACTTGTTAGAACTAGTAGATTAGCGGAGAAATTAAACGCTCCATTAGCGATTATTGATAAACGTCGTCCAAAACCAAACAAAGCAGAGATTCTTTCCATTGTTGGTGATGTCAAAGATAAAGTCTGTATCATCGTTGATGATATCGTAGACACTGCTGGAACATTATTAATCGCTGTTGATAAATTAATGGAACTCGGCGCTAAAAGAGTCTATGCAGCGGTAACTCATGGAGTTTTATCTTTAGACGCAGTTGATAGAATTAATCAATCTCAACTTTATAAGTTGGTGATTACTGATTCTATTCCATTAACAGAATCAAAGAAGTCTGACAAGATTGATGTCATCTCCTTAGTTCCATTATTCTCTAGAATTATCACCTCATTAGAAGAAGGCAAATCACTTTCCGATACTCATAAAGAGTTCGTAGATGATATGATGAAAGCAAAATAAGGATAAACTTATGAAAAGGATTATACTAAGCGAACAAGAAATCGAAAAAATCTGTGAGAGAATCGCTCATGAGATTGATGAGAAAATCGCCAAAGAAGACAAGATACCTTTATTAGTGGGTGTAATGAAAGGGGCTATGAATTTCATGGTGACTTTAATGAAATACATTAAAAGTCCAATTTACACTGACTACATTCGTATCTCTTCATATTATGGAACAACAAGAACCAACAATGTTAGATTAGTGAAAGATGTTTCCTTCGATTGTACTGATCGCGCGGTTATCATTGTCGAAGATATTGTCGATAGTGGTTACTCAATGAAGTTCTTAACTGAACATATCAAACTTAATGGTGCGAAGAAAATCTACGTTTGTGCGCTTATTGATAAAGCAGTAGCGCGTGAAGTTCCTGTCCCAGTTGATTTCGTTGGATACACGATGAACGAAAATAGGTTTGTCGCAGGTTTCGGACTCGATTATAACGAGTTAGAAAGAAACGTTCCTTATATCTATGAAGTTGATGAAGATGACCTTCATAAACTTGATGATATTTTAAAGAAAGATTCCGCAAAATAACGGCTTTCTTGCGTGTTAATACGCGTATATACCCTTATAAATTAATAAATAGGTACAGCTAAATGGTTGTACCTTTTTTATGTTAAGCAAGATTAGATTCCTTAATGCTTTATAAATAATTATAAGTCATGACATTCTAAATTGAGTGATTTTTGTTCTTTACAAAATCGATTTAATAATCTACAATATGAATATAGTAAAACGTTTTACTAAAACGAAAATTGATAAGATTTTTTGCTTTTTTGGAGGACTTATGAAATTAAGAAAGCTTATTCTTCCTGCGTTGTTAACGCTTGGCCTCGCTGGTGGGCTAGTCTTTTCTCATGAAATGACAAATAATCCAGAAGTTAGAGTATCCGCTATGGCAGATTACACTTGTGATCCTGAAATTGACGTTGGTATCAATATCAAATCAAACAGTAATTCTTCCACAACAGATTTCCCAATTGTGTCATTTTATGTGAATCAATTTGATTCAGTTGATGTTTCTGGTGGCGATTATTTGGCGTTTAGACTTAGATCAAATAATGCTGCTGGTTCTTATTTTGATGTCATTCCAAACGTTGCTGGAAATGCAAGTAGAGTTCCTATCAATCCTAAAGTCACTGGAATCAAATGTATTCCAGCTGGTCCAAGCGGAACAGCGTTTGACTATCAAGGAGCTAGACCACAAGATTTGCCATTAAATATGTGGGCTAACGCAGATATTTGGTTCTGTATTCCAAAAGCACAGTTTTCACGTATTTATTTTGGAAGTGGAATTGATTGGTCTAAAAATCTTGCTGCTGTATATTTCTTATTCTATGGAACAACAATTGATAAAATCGATTTTGATTTAGGTAATTTATATACTGCAAATATTGATGAAGGCGGTCATCTTGTTAAAGTGAATAGAATTCTTAACTGGGCTAACGCAAGCATGTCTACTGGAGTCCATGTTGATGCAAATGGTAATCAAGACACACTTACACTTACAGACAACTTTAGCAGCCTTAAACCAGCGGTTAAATTCATTCAATCACTTGAAACAGTTAATTCATGTTCAGTTACTCAACAACAATATGAGAATTTATCAACTGAATATAATAAATTAGATGCAGATTGCAAAGACTACTTACTTGATGCAATTATTGCTGACTACGCTGATGGCGATACTGGTCACGAAGGTGGCAAATATACTGGATGGACTGCACAAGCTAAATGGGAAGAAGTCTCTAAAGCAGCAGGACACCCATTAAATACAATCAGCCCTCTCTTCTTTGATGAGAATAAACAATCTGCAATTACATATATTTGTGTTGTAACAGGCGTTTTATCTCTTGTCGGAATGTTCTTCTTCATTAGAAGAAAAAAATTAAATAAATAATAAGATAATTATTATAAAATAAAGGTGTTTTATAACACCTTTTCTTGTTTAATATGAATAAAAAACTAGTCTCTACATTACTAATTCCATTATTTGGACTAACAAGTCTAGCTTTAGTTATGCCTAAAGAAAAGACAATCAAAGTATCCGCTGATAGTGAAACTGCTACTTTAATGTTTACTCATGGAACTGCTGGAGTGGACAAGTTTTATAATTACTGCCCAAGCATAATGGAAGAAAGTGATGGAACTAGACATATTTATTACTGCACTAATAAAGTCGCTGGCAACGTTACAGATTATATCGGATATAGAAAAGCCACATTAAATAACGGCGCTTATACCTATAGCAGTGAATCAATAGTTCTATCTCCAACTAGTGACACTTGGGATTCTAGACATACATGTGATCCAAGTGTCATTAAAGGAGTCTTTAGTTATAATAGCCATTCTTATTCATATTTAATGGCGTATTTAGGATGTGTCACTAGTGATAATAGTAATAACGAAATAGGTTTAGCGGTTAGTGATACTCCAATTGGACCATGGACTAAAGTTGATAGTCTTAATCCGTTTAAACATTTTACTCCATCAAGCGACCCAAACGATTGGGAGTGGGGATATGGCCAGCCATCAATGGTCTCTATTGATAAAGCTGGGCAAGTACTATTCACCTATACATCTGGAGATGTTACTGGAACATATATCTACGCTGAAAAATGGAATTTTTCTAATTTGAATAATCCAGTTCAAACCGCTAATAAGAGTAAGCTCTATACAAATGGCTTAAGAAAACATGATGGCACTGTTGATAGTGTACTCAATAATGCTGATTTTGCTTATGACGAAGCTAGTGGAAGGATTTACGCAATTAGAGACAATCATCCTAGTGCTGAAATAAATCCCACTGTATCAAAGGAAGCACAAGTCATTTATATGGAACCACATTCTAGTGATAGAAGTGTCGGTGGTAACCTTTTTAAATACGGTACCTGGAAAATACTAAAGAATATCTCGATTAATGAAAGTGGATTAGAAAGAAATCATAACTGTGGTTTAGTTAGAGATGAATATGGACATTTAAATAATCCAACTGAATTAGAAGTGGTTATTACTGATGGAAAAGAAAATAGCAACTTCTGGATAGCATTATCAACGTATCGTTTATATTCTTACAAAGTAACTGTTAATTCTACTATTAACGATTATATGTTGGATGTCGGTGCCAATATCACTTATAACTACACTGAAGCGTTAGATATTCCTGCTTTTAGGATGATGCCTCAAAGCCAAGACTTTTCTAGCGGTAACGCTATTTCAATAAGAATTAGAAATAACACAGGTATTGATACTCCACTTCGTATAAGTTTTAACTGCACAAGTGACTATCGTTATCGTGCATTTAGTAATGGAGACGAATCTAAGAAGTATTATTTATTATCCACTGATGGAACTATATCTGAATATCCATATAGAACTTGGGACGGAGATGTTTGGTTAAAACCAAACTTTGATGGCTACTTAGTTATGAAAAAAGATGATCAAGTAGCAGACACCAGTTATCCTAACCAAGGAACGTTTACTTGGAGTTCAATTTACGCTGTCTATTTTGCGTTAGAAACACATTATGATGCTTACGCAAATTATGACATTGGAGATATCTATACTTGTTCAATTAATCAGAACACAGTTAACTTTGTTAAACCATTATTACAATATGGATTAGTTACTAATGAGAATACTTCAACTAGTGTAGTGTTAGACTACTTAGGAGAAGGAAGAATTAATATTCATAGAAATAATATTTCCTTTATCGCTGCAGTTGAGCTAGTTGATTTAGTAGCAAACATCAATTCTTGTAATGTGTCTTCTTCTGATCGCACAACTATCACAAATAAAAAGAGTGTTATAGACAGAAACGGAGTGTTACTTAATTATTTCAATTCAGTCTACATCTATGATTACTCTAACGGAGATACATCTCATAGTGGAGGACTTACTAATAGGCTTTTAGCAAGTCAAAAATATAACTACATTCTAAATGGTCAATTAGCGAATCAATTATTCTCTAATCCAGCTAAGGATAGAAATAACATTTTAATAGTGGTTTTAGTTTCATTTACCACGATTTTAACAGTCTCATCTGCTCTATTTTTGAAGAGCAAAAAACATAAAAATAATTAAAAGAAATAAATAGTTTGCTTTACGCGAGTAATGTAATTACAATATAGTTAGTAAAACGATTTAGTAGGTATATAATTATGGCCAAACTTTTGCTTCGACATGTTTATAAGATTTACGATAATGGCACAAAAGCTGTCAACGATTTCAACTTGGAAATTGGAGACGAAGAATTTGTGGTTTTTGTCGGTCCTTCAGGATGTGGAAAATCCACAACTTTAAGAATGATTTCTGGATTAGAAGATATCACCGCTGGTGACTTCTATATCGACGGACAATTAGCGAACCAATTAGAACCAAAAGACCGTGATATGGCAATGGTGTTCCAAAACTATGCTTTATACCCACATATGTCAGTCTATGAGAATATGGCCTTTGGATTAAAAATCAGGCATATTCCTAAAGATGAAATTAATCGCCGTGTTCATGAAGCTGCTCAAATCCTTGATATTACTAATCAATTAACTAAAAAGCCAAAAGCAATGTCTGGTGGTCAACGTCAAAGAGTGGCTCTTGGTAGAGCAATCGTTAGAAAGCCTAAGGTTTTCTTACTTGATGAACCATTATCTAACTTAGACGCGAAACTTCGTTCCTCAATGAGAAGCGAAATTATTAAATTACATAACACATTAAAGACAACCTTTATTTATGTTACCCATGACCAAGTTGAAGCTATGACTATGGGCAGCAAGATTGTTGTTATGAAAGATGGAGTTATTCAACAAGTTGATTCTCCAATGAACTTATATGATTATCCAAGTAACGTTTTCGTTGCCGGATTTATTGGCACTCCTCAAATGAATTTCTTCCGTGCTTCCTTAAAGGAAGAGAGTAATGAAATTATCGATCTCACAGTTGGAGATAAAGTCATTAAATGTCCAAGAAACGTTCTTTCTAAATTAGATTTATTAAATGTTTATAAGAATAAAGAAGTTAAGGTTGGTATTAGACCAGAACATCTTTATATCTCTGAGACAAAAGATAATTGCTTAACCGCCACAATCAACATTGTTGAAGCATTAGGCAACGAATGTAACTTAATTGTTGAAACCAAAGAAGGCATTAGACTTGTTATGCGTGTTTTAAGAAATGACAAGCTCGCAGTTGGACAAGAAATCAATGTCGGATTTGACTTTAGCAAAGTTCATCTCTTTGATCTTGATACTGAAAAGACACTTTTACCACGTATCGCTACTGATTTTACTTATCGTGCAGTAGTAAAAGCAGGAAAACTCAATGTTTTAGGTCACGATGTTAAATTATGTGATTCCTTAAAAGAAGCATTAAAAGATCAAAAGAATGTATATGTAAGAGTGAATAGCAATTCATTCTCTACCGGAAACGAATTCTCCTTGCCAATTATCAATAAAGAAAAGATTGGTGAGTTATGGCTTAACGAATTAGAAATCAATAACGAGAAGCTATTTATCGTCACTAATGAATACTTCTATGGCGACAAATATGAATTCTCTTTAAAACAAGAAGAATTAGAAATTCTTGATAGTGAATTTAAGAAGATTGTTGAACCATTAAAAACTGAAAATATTGTTAATGGAAAACTTGTTCCAGAAAAGAGAACAATGTCTTTTATAAAGAACACGATGGTTTCTGAAGAAGAAATTCAAAGATTAACTGATGAGGCTACTAAAAAAGGAAATCCTGCACCTAAAGTGACATACCGTAAAGTTCGATTATTTGACTATGAATTATTAGGCCAATTATATGAACCAAACGCTGCTGATACGATTAAGGTTTATTCCTTATTAGGAAAGAAATTCCACTTACACGATATTAAATTCTCTATTTCAGTTGATGATATTAAACTTGCTGATAGCGGAGTAAGTGGAACCGTAAATAAAGTATTAGATTATGGTGCAAATAAATATTACGTCATTGATGTTAATGGCGAAGAAGTCGTTATTAAAAATAACGATGCAACAATTAATGTCGGAGATAATGTCTACCTTGAATTAGATGCAAGTAAGATTGGTGTCTTTGATACGAATTTTGAGGTCAAGTTACTATGAAGCACGTTACTATTAAAGACATTGCAGAAGCTGCAAATGTATCAATTACCACTGTTAGCTTTGTATTAAATGGTAAAGTCGATAACATATCTCAAGAAACTATCGATACAGTTATGAAAGTCTGTAAGGATTTTCATTATGAAAAGAACTACTTTGCCTCTTCCTTAAAATCAAAAGTCACTAAGACTATTGGATTAATCTTGCCTGAGATTAGTGATGCTTATTATTCTTCTATCGCAGCGACAATGGACAAAGTATTAGAAGAAAGAGGATATACCTTATTAATCGCTAACTCAGAGAACTCTTTTGAAAGAGAACTTGGTTTATATAAGCATATGGAAGCACGTCAAGTTGACTACTTAATTATTCTTCCTGCTTCTGTTTCCTTGAAGAAAGAAAACCGCAACAAACTCAAAGAGGCTCTTGAAGAGATTTCGGTTAAATACGCAATTCTCGATAGAGAGACAAACTTCGGTAACCACATTGAAGTTGTTAACGATGACATGCTCGGTGGATCTTTAGCGACTGATTATTTAATTAAGAAGGGTCATAAACGTATTGCATGTATTACTGGACCAAAAGATGTTTCTTCTAGTGATAACAGATTAAAGGGATATATGGAATCTCTCAAAAAGAGTGGACTTCCTATCGATGAATCACTTATTTACGTTGGTGATTATAGATTCAATACCGCTAGAGAAATCGCGAAAAAAATCGTTCAAAGAAACGATGTTGATGCAGTCTTTGCTTTTAACGATGTAAGCGCATACGCCTTATATGACATTTACGCTGAAAACGATAAAAAGATTGGTAGAGACATTTCTATAGTCGGATTTGACGATAACTCATTCTCTAGTCTTATTTCTCCAGCGTTAACCACCGTTAGACAAGATATCAAAAAGATTTGTGAAACCGCTGTTGATGAATTATTAAAGAGCGATAGCAAGAATGGTGTTATTACCATTTCTCCAACATTAGTAGAAAGGAAGAGCGTTTGTGTTAAATAGGCTTACTTTAAAAAGCAAAGAGAGACAAGCTTATGAAGCTTCGTTAAACGAAATCCCTCTTTTTGCAAGAAGACATAAACAAAAGAAGTGGACATATAGTAACACTCAACTTTTACTAATGGCCTCTTTAGGCATTATCTTTATTGCAGTATTTGCTTATTTACCAATGTTTGGTCTAATCCTCGCCTTTAAGAGTGGTGATGGTTACTTAAACATCATGGACGCAATCTTTGATAGCGAATGGAATGGCTTTAATAACTTTACTGCCTTCTTCGAAGACCCTGACTTTAAAAATGTTATGGTCAATACATTAGGACTTAACTCCTTGCAATTATTAATTAACTTCCCAGCTCCTATCTTATTTGCAATTCTAATTAGTGAGCTTCCTTGGAAGAAGATTAGAAAAGTTATTCAAACCATTACATATTTCCCATATTTCTTATCCTGGATTACTTATGGCGGTATTGTCCTTACCCTCATTAATAGTGATGGTATTGTTAATACAATCTTGATGAACACTGGTATTGTTACTTCTCCAGTTGATTTTGGTGAAGCGGCGTGGTTCTGGCCAACTATCATCATCACATCCTTATTAAAAGGATTAGGATGGGGTTCAATTATTTATACTGCCGCGATTGCAGGTATTGATCCTCAATTATATGAAGCGGCAGCGATGGATGGTGCTAATAGATTCCATAGAATCTTCAAGATTACTATTCCAAGTATCGCACCAACAATCGTCTTATTCTTCATCCTTTCTGTTTCTGGAATTTTAAATAATGGTTTTGATCATATTTGGACATTCCAAAATCAAATTAACTTAGCTAGATCAGAAGTTCTCGACACCTTTATTTATAAATATGGTGCAGTGAACATGCTTTATTCATACACAACCGCAGTTGGTTTATTTAAATCAGTTGTGGCCATCATCTTATTAGGCGTTGGTAACTTTATTACTAAGAGAGTTACCGGAAGTGGAGTCATTTAATATGGTGCTACATCGTGTATATAAGAAAAAACAACTGATGATTGGCTCCACTGGTAGGAAGCAAAGAAAGAAAGTTTTTGACTGGATTAATGTCTCTTTCATGATTATCTTTGCAGCCTTATCCGTCTATCCGTTAATTTATGTTATCGCTGGTTCATTTAACGAAGGCGCTGACTATATTAAAGGTGGTATCTATTTATTCCCAAGAGTATTTTCTTTAGAAAACTATCAAGTTGTTTTAAATGATGATCGTTTGTGGAGCGCTTATTTAGTGACTATTGCTAGAACAATTTTAGGTACGATTACTGGGGTTTTATTCACTGCGATTGTGGCATTTGCAATGAGTAGAAAATCTTTAATTGGTAGAAGCTGGATTTATCGTTTCTTTGTCTTCACTATGTTCTTTGGTGGAGGACTTATTCCTTATTTCTGGGTCATCAACTTATTGGGGTTATTTGACTCATTCTTTGTCTATATCATTCCAGCGTTATTCTCTGTCTATAACATGCTAGTATTTGTTAATTTCTTCAAAACAATTCCAGAAGAGATTCATGAATCTGCGGTTATGGATGGCGCAAGTGAATTTAAAATCTTCTTTAGAATCATCCTTCCATTATCAGGGCCAGTTATTTCTACAATTGCTTTATGGATTGCAGTCGGACACTGGAACTCATTCTTCGATACGATGATTTACACAAGTAGTGATAATTTATGGACACTTCAGTATTACTTAATGAAAGTCATTAAGGAGGCATCAATGCCTGCTGCTGGAGTATCTTTACCAATAGAATTATTAGAAAAGATTGCCCCTGAAACTGTTTCTTTAGCGGCCATTATCATTTCTGTAATTCCAATCTTTATTCTTTACCCACTTATATTAAAAACACTCACAAAAGGTGTGATTGTTGGTTCATTAAAAGGCTAATAGAGGAGAAATGCCAATGAAAAAACAAAGATTAATTTTACTCTTAGCGTCAGTAGCTCTTGTTATTCCAGGATGTGGAAACAAAAGGAGTACCGCTTTAGTGTACCCAGATTATCCTTTAACCCCAGCAGAAAAAGATTCCTGGGAATATTTAAAAGATGAATCTGGAAAAGTTGAACCATGGGATGTTGAATGGTACGTTAACGATTCGACTTTTGCATGGAACTCTTACGGAAGTGATAGAGTTAGCCAAATCATCAAAGAAAAGATTGGCGTGAATATCAAATTTACTGTCCCTGTCACTGATGATGGACAAAAACTTGCAACAATGATTTCTGGAAATAAACTACCAGATCTTATCTCTGTTCAATGTTGGTATAACCAATGTTCACAATTAGCGGCTCAAGGATATTTATATCCTTTAGATGGATTAATTGAAAGATGGGCACCTTCATTTGCTACTAGAGAGCAAGAAGATATTTGGAATTATTTTAAAGAAGGAGATGGCTACACCTATGGTGTTCCTAATTTTGCCTATTCTTCTAAATATGTAAATGACACTGATAAGATGGAACCAAATGGTTGCTTAATGGTTAGAGAAGATTGGTACGCTGAAGCAGTTAAAGCTGGCTACCCAATGACTAGCCCAACAAGTTTCATCAATGGATGTAAATACATTATGGAACAACATCCAGACGCTATTCCATTCCAATTAGGTGCATTTACTAACGAAGGTAACTCTTCAATCGATTGGTTAGCACAATATTTCTGCGCTGCATTTGAAGATAAAAACGGTAACTATCAAGATGTCCGTTTAACAGAAAGATATCAAGAAATGTTGGGTTTCTTACATGATTGCGCTTCTGAAGGCATCATTAAATCCGCCAACTTCTCAGATAAAGCTGAAAACATTAGAATCAAGATTTCTCGTGGTAATGTCTTTGTTAGTGCAGTTACTCCACAAGACTACCAAATGGCGTTTTTAAGCTTATATCGTGATGGAATTAAATATGTTCCTCTCGTGCTTAGAAATAGCGATGGTGAAGCACCTATCTTACAAGACATTTCTGGCAATGGTTATTTATTAACCATGGTTACAAGAAACTGCAAAAGACCAGACAAAGTTATTAAGTTATTAGATTTCTTATATTCCGAAGAAGGACAAAGACTTGTTGCTTTCGGAGTAGAAAATGAAAGTTATAAATGGAACGACGAACACACTCAAATCGAGTGGACAGATCGTTATGTTTCTGGAGTTAATGGTGACCCAGATGATCAAGCTTGGATCAACTCACTTGGTTTATACCAAATGACTTTATTAATGAACCTTGCTTACATCAATAAATACAAACCATTGAATGGTAGACGTGACAGTGATATTTATATCGATAATATGAAACGTCCAATGACTCCATATTCATATAACTTCAAGCCAACATTCTTAAAACATGACACAAGTAATAAGAATTATTTCAGCATTTCCACTAAATATAACAAAATCAAAACTAAATGGGGTGAAGCACTTGTTGAAATCATTCGTGCTTCTAATTGGAAGAGTGAATATGACTCACGTGTAAATTACGCAAAAAGACAAGGTCTTGACGAAGTCAATGCATTCTACGCAACTTCATATCAAAACACTAAAGCATTACTAGGTGTTTCATGGGGTTATCCAGCAAATAAACCAGGATATGTTGAACCTAATACTGTTAGAGGTATGGGTGCTGATAACGGTGATTTCTCATATTGGAGGAGTACAACCCATCATGACGAATTTGACCAATAAAAGAAAAATTATCTTAGACACCGATATTGGTGATGATATTGACGATTCATTTGCGTTACTCACAATGCTTGAATCACACGCCTTTGATGTTTTAGGTGTGACTACCGTCTTTAGAAACGCTAAAAAACGCGCCTTAATGGCTAAGCAATTAATTAGAACTCTTGGATATGATGTAGAAGTCTATCCAGGATGTAACGACCCTCTAATTAGCCAAATTAAGGATTTAGTGCCTCAAGAGATTAGAAATAAAGAAACTGTAGATGAAGAAGGTTTATATTTAATTCCTCAATGGGAAGAGAGTATGAGAAAAGAAACTATTAGTGATATTCACGCGGTAGACTTCATCATTAATCAAGTTCATAAATATCCTCATGAAGTGACTATTGTCTTAGTTGGTCCTTACACCAATATGGCAGTCGCGATGAGAAAAGACCCAACCATTATTCCTTTGATTAAAGAAATTAGAATTATGGGCGGCGGATATGGTTTAGATTGGGCGGAATGGAATGCTTTCTGTGATCCTGAAGCAGCGTATATTGTTTTCCATTCAGGCACACCTCTATATATGGTGGGATTTAATGTCACTTGCCAAACTGGATTATCAGATGAGATGATTCAAAAACTTAAAAATAGTGATTCATCTGCCATTAAGTTAGTTTATAAAGCGATGCAAAAATGGTTTAAGCATTATGAATTCACAGTCCCAGTGATGCATGACCCACTTACTATTGCCTCATTATTAGATGAATCAATTCTCGTCTTTGAAGAAAAGAAGATGGAAATTGATTTAAAGAATACACGCGGTAAGACCATTGTTGATGAAAATAGCGGAGTTCTTACACATGTAGCAACGTCAGTTAATAAAGAAAAATTCTTTGAAATATTTAATAAAACACTCAAGGTTTAGGATTGGAGGTAAATATGAACAAATATGTTACTAAGACACCTTTAACATTAGCGCTTGCCGCTCTTGTTGTTGGAGGTGGATTATTAGTTCATCAAAATGCAAAACCTTATGAAAGAGTAAGAGCTCTTCCTCAAGAAGGGGATTTATATGGAGCAGCAAGAGTTAACTTTAAGAAATCTTCTGAAGTAGACTCTTTAGCGACTATCCACGTTGTTCCAGGTGGCCAAGGCGGAGTTAGTTTTGCTGGAACAGGACTTTACTTGCGTATGAAAAACTACACAGGTATTAACACCTATATCAACACAAAACTCAAAGCCACTAATGGAGCAATGATTGGTCCTAAGCAAGGAGTTCAACATACTTACTATAACGCTTCAGGTACAGAAGTCACTTATAGTGATCTTACCTTAAGAGATTATAATAACTACCTTATTTTACCTGCTAACTTTGATGGCTATGTTTATATGAACTACAGCACTCAAATGGAAAAAGCAGTTGGATCAAATGATAGAGCGTTTAGATACACCGCAATTACAATGTATTTTGAAATATCAACAAAATACGACACATACGCGGACTTTGCTATTGGCGATATCTTTACTGATGATCATTCAATTTTAGATAGTTCAACTTTAACTGTGGCAGAGTTCCCAAATAACTATGTCAATGAAAGTACTGACTATTTAAATATCACTCAACTTCCAAGAACTGATGAATATGAACCAAAAGGTGATTTACTCGGTTCCGCTAATATTAAAACTGGTACATCCTATGGAGGATTCCACGTTTTAGCAGATGGAAAATCTGGAAGCGATGGAGTTTATTTAAGAATTAAGAATAATGACACCAATCCTGTATCGATGTTAACTCATTTCAATTCAAGAAATAATGGTAGAGCAACCGCTACAGCAGGAGCTAAATATTATCTTCTAGATAAAGAAGGACAAAATAAGACTGAATATAGTTACTCTTCAGATAAGATGCTAACCATTCCAGCCTCATATGACGGTTTCTTACTTTTACCAATGACGTCTTATTCTAAGAATACTGATTGGTCTAGTGAAACATTTAATTCCGCTGATTTATATGCCTTATATTTAGAAGGTGTAATTGCGGATTTAGATATTGGTGATATCACTACAAAAGAAGTTTCTATCTATGACGGATCAACAATCTATCCTGCGGATTTTGCTTCTCACTTTGTTAACGACTGGGGTTGCACTCTTAAGATTAATGAAGGACACGCAATTCCTCCAGAAGTCGAATTCCCATATGAAGAAGTTCAATATATTTCTAGTATAGAAGAAGGTAACCACGTTACTTGTCTTAAAGACACTAATGACACAATTGCGACATTTAATATTGTCTTACCACAAATTAGTGATTTCTCTAATGGCTTAGCTATTACTGTGAGAATGAAAGCTATTAGTGGTGACTTCCCATTCTTCTTTAGAATTATTGACGAAGATGACAATATTTCTCATTTAGCATCTAATAGCGCGAAAAAGAAAGCCAAATATGTAAATAATGGCACTGTTATCAATGCCTCTAGTGGTGGTAATGATCACTCCATCAAATATCCAAATGGATTAGATGGTGAATTAATTATCCCTGTTAGTACTTTAGAAGCATATACCGAAAATATGGCGGACTTATCCAAAGTCAAAGCTTTCCAAGTTGGTATTGCTGTTAAATATGACTATGACTTTAACGCTGTCTTTGGTGATATCGGTTATATCGTTGAAGAAAGTAAAACTCAAGTATTAGTCCTTACATGCGCTGGCAAATCATTTGATACCTTATACCAAAAGAAGAATGGCGCTGAATTCCTTAAATTTAAGGAATATTATTCACCAAGTGAATGTCCATGGATTGGTGATGTTAAAATCCTTAATCCATTAAAATACGACAATAACGAAGCTTTAAAAGAAGAAATCGTCTGGAATGAAGGCGATAATGCTTGTTCTTATGAAGTTATGGATGATGGTATGTTTGTCCATATTGGACCATATGAAACTGGTCACCAATACGGCAATTACATGTGTTTACAAATGTCTGAAAAAGGTGTTTATACCGACCGTACAGACTGGACAAGAGTTAACGCTTCTGGAGAAAAAGAACTCGCCAAAGGTATTACTTGTTACGTGAAAAACCTTTCCAGAAAAGAAATCGGTCTTACATTACAATTTGATGAACTTACTAAATTTGAAGGAAAAGATGTGTACGAGAGATGGTGTATCAAAGGATATCCAGCAATGTACTATGCTTGGGATGTTAAGACTAATGCAGAATATACATTCTACTGTAAGAGTGACCAATTCCAAATTCCTGTCGGATTTGAAGGATATGTAAGAATTCCATTTGAATCTTATCTTGTCCCTGATTGGTGCCAACCAATTGAAGGCGTTGATAACGTTTTAGACATTGAAAAATGGTCTGGAATGTTCTACCTCACCTCTGATAATACTAGATTTGAAGATCTTGAATACTTTATTAAAAATGTCGGTGTCTATTTCAATGAAACTAGACGTGGCACATTATTTGATAGCAGTAACACAATTAAGGCCAACATGGGTTTATAAGGAGTAGATGATTAGTTATGAAAAAGAAGATTCTATTTATTACAACTTTGATGAGTGTTGTCGCTTTAGTAGCGTGTAACAGAGGTCCTTCTATTCCACCTTACGAGAATGGTGAAGATAAGGCTTTAAAAGGAACAGGAACAATCTTTAATGAAGTTCTTGGCTTTAACACAAAAGACGGATCCATCTTTGAAGATGGAGATACGAGATACGTCGTTTATGCATCTAATGAATCTAAAGAAGGCAAACAAGTATTTGCAGCAAGAAAAGCGACAAAAGTTGATGGTTCTTGGATTTATCAAGAAAAGCACATTATCTTAAAGGGAAGTGAAGAAGGCTGGGATAAAAACATCTTTAATCCATCTATCCTTAAAGGACAATTCACCTATGGTGGTACAACTTATCAATACTTAATGGCCTATAACGGAAATAACAATAATGATGGCACTAATAACCATATTGGTATTGCAGTCACTAATGATATTCTTTCTAGCTGGACTAGAGTGGGTAATAACCCAATTATTAAAAACCCAGAGATTTTTGAAGCATCTTATGGTTTTGGCTCCCCATCTTTAGTGTCCTATGATAGACAAGGCAAAGGATATTTATTCTATGCGGTTGGTGAAAGAGAAGTATCTTTCACTGCAGTTAAAACATTCGATTTCTCTAATCTAGATAATATGGTTCTTGAAGGAGGTTATACCTCTTTACCAATTACTGGCTTAACAGATAAGGTAGAAGGCAATGCGATTATTTTAAACGCCGGCTTTGCTCTTAGTAATGATGGTAATTCCTTCTATATGGTTAGAGATAGATTGCCTCAATCAGCGAATAGACCAAATCAAACTACTGAAGTAGAAATTGATAAAGCAAGTATTTCAATTATTACTGATATAGAACAAGGTTGGACAGTAGTGGATAACATTACTGGTTCTAAAACGATGGATTTAGATGATGAACAATCATTAGGTTGGGATCAAATTTACTCTGGTGAATTTGTCACTGATCCATATGGCAAATTATTAACAGCAGACAAATGCGATATCTTATATTCAACATATGATGAAGAATCAACTTCACCATCATATTCATCAACTTTAGCGGTCTATGAGGCTAATTTATGATTAAAGATTTAAAGAGATTATCTTTACTATTATCCACAATTTTATTTACTGTTGGATGTAAATCCACTCCTCAAGAAGAGAAAGAGCCTGAAGGTTTTATTCCTAAGATTGGAGAAGTAAGAAAGCTCTTTGATCATGGAATCGCCGGACAAGATCGTTACTACAATTATTGTCCATCTGTTTTTATTGAAAACGACAAAGAATACATCTATTACTGCACGAACAAAAACGAAGGTAATGTTACTGATTATATCGGTTATCGAGAAGGTGCAGTCATTGAGGACAAAGTTAAATATTCAAATGTGGAATACGTACTTGAACATAGCACTTTAGGTAATTGGGATTCTCGACATGTATGTGACCCAAGTGTTATCAAAGGTGAATTTAAGTTCCATGGTGAGAGTTATTCCTATTTGATGGCGTTTCTTGGCTGTATTTCGAGTGATTGTACATTAAATGACACTGGTATAGCGGTGAGCAAAACACCTGCTGGACCATGGATTAAATGTGATTTCAAAGAAGATGGTGTCACTAAGATTAACCCAATTGTTTCTTGCGCTGAATTAGGTATCACAGGAAATATGTGGGGAACTGGTCAACCATCTTTAGTGTCAGTAGATAACAAAGGTAAAGTTTTATTATTTACCACGATTGGAGCTGCAAACGGAACATACACAAATATTCGCGAATATGATTTCTCAAATATTGATGAAGCAGTAAAAATCCGTGAAAGAGCAAAAATTACCACAGTAGGAATTCGCGCTGGTAGAACTGGAGCGGATATCATCAATAACGCTGATTTTGCTTATGACGTAGAAAATAGACGCATCTTAATGGTTAAAGGACGTCAACCATTTGGCACAGATGGTAAATCCCCATCAATCGTCGCGGATACTTTAGATGTTTATTATATCGAAGACACTGAAGGCACTAATGTTGGCGATGTCTTATTTGCAGGTAATAACACAGACAAACAGTGGAAATTAATTGGTTCTATTAACCAAGAGACAACTGGTTTCTTAAGAAACCATAACGCTGGTCTTATTACTGATGCATATGGTCATTACATCAATAATGGTCGAATTGGTGTTGCCTTTACTAGAAGTGACGAAGGTCATTCATCAGATTGGAGTTTCTTATGCTCTTATCGTATTTATGCGACAAGTCTTGCATATAGCATTCAATAAAACGTATGGCAGAAAAATTTGAAAGAAGATTATTAAATCCATTTTTCTTATTTTGTCAGAGAATGTTCTGCCTTATTGTTTTAAATATTGTTTTTATTCTTATCAGCGCTTTATCAGCGTTGGTGTTATTCTTCCCTGGGTTAATCGCTCTTCATAAAGTTGCTCACTCTATGGTTCATGATGAAGATGATCACCCATATAAAGATTTCTTTATATCAATCAAAGAGCAGTGGTCCTTCTCTTGGAGAATGGAAATACTTGGAATGGTATTTATCGCTGTTATTGCTGCTATTTACTACTTTGATTGGATTTATAAAGAACAAGTTAATTACGACATTATTGTTTGGGTATCATTTATCTTCACAAGTGTTGTTGTCTTAGTGGCTGTTGCTATATTCATCAGTTTGATGGTTTATAACAACTACATTAAAAATGATACGTTTATGATGATGATCAGAAAAAGCGCTTTAGTTGCTTTAAAGAAGGCGCATCTCTCACTTATATCTGTTGCCTTATTAGCAGCGTTTGGAGTTGTTTGTTACTTAGTACCTTACATCATTCCGTTCATCAGTTTCTCACTATATATCCTCATCGTTGAGCTTATCTATCGAAGAGCGTATCAAAAGATTGCTCAAGAAGAAGCTGAGAGAGAAGTGATGATTGAAAATCTATTCTTACCAGTTATGGTAGAAAAGGAGAAGAAAATTATGAAAAATGCATTAGTTGTTGGATCAATGAACATGGATTATTCCATTTATTGTGATCATTTCCCTTTACCAGGGGAAACAATGTACGGAAATAACCGATTAGTTCAACCAGGTGGTAAAGGCGCTAACCAAACCGCGGCGATTGCTAAATCATCTTTAGTGAATGTTTCATTTTTATCTTCTCGTGGAAATGATAGAGATGGAAAAGAAATTGAAGAGATTTTAAAAGACCTAAAAATTAACACTGTCTTTAAAATTTGTGAAGAAGCTTCCACTGGTAACGCAACCATTGTTATTGACGGAAAAGGTGAAAACAAAATCATTATCGTGGCAGGGGCAAATGGCCTACTTAAGCCTGAAGATGTGACTGATGAACTCATTAAGAAAAATGACCTTGTTGTTCTTCAAAATGAGATTCCAAATGAGACTAATGAATGTGTCATTAATAAGTGCCAAAAGTTTGATAAAGTGATTGTTTATAATCCTGCTCCATATCGTGAGATAAATGAAAAAATTCTATCAAAAATCGACTATTTTATCGTAAATGAAGTAGAATTAGCACAATATTCTAAAGAAGAGACAGTTGAAAAAGGCATTGAAAAGATTATGAGTTTAGGTGTCAAAAACTTAATTGTAACTTTAGGAAAAGAAGGAAGCATTTTAGTTAATAAAAACGAAAGAATTAAAGTCGATGCACATAAAGTAAAAGCAGTGGACACTGTTGCTGCTGGAGATACTTATGTTGGATATTTTGTTGCTTCCTTAATGAGTGGAATGAATCATAAAGAAGCGATGGAAAAAGCATCTATTGCCAGTGCCTTAACTGTTACTAAAAAAGGTAGCATTGTTTCTATTCCATTTGGAAATGAGGTCTTTAAGAAATGATGAAGAAGGCTGGAGTATTGCTTGTTAGTGTTTTATTATCTCTTTGTGGATGTAACTCCAATAGTGATAATTCTATGAAAGACTATAAGCAATACGGAGATGTAATTAATGATTTCATTCCAGAGATTGGACAAACCAAACTCCTATTTAAACATTCTTTAGAAGAAACAGTCGGGGACGATGGTGAAGATTATTTCTATAATTATTGCCCATCTTTAAAAGTTGAAAACGATGAGATGAATGTCTTTTATTGCACGAACGCAGAATGGGGCAATGTCACAGATTATATCGGACATAGAAACGGAAAGATTGCAGGTGGCACTCTTAAGTTTAAAGACGAAGAATTAGTTTTATCCCCAACAGAAGATACATGGGATCAAAGACACGTATGTGACCCAACTGTTATAAAAGGCGAATTCAAATATAATAACGAGACTTATGAATACTTAATGGCGTATTTAGGATGTATTCCAAGCGATTGTACATTAAACGAAACAGGTATCGCTGTTAGCCATTCTTATGGTGGTCCTTGGATTAAATGTAATGGCAATAAAGAAGGTACAGACACTCCAATTAACCCTCTTGTTCCTTGGAGCGACTTTGACTGCGCTACTAATTCTTGGGGAACAGGTCAACCATCTTTATTAAGTGTTGATAAAAAAGGAAGAGTCCTTCTATTAACAACAGTAGGATGTAAAACTGGCTCATTTATGGATGTTAGGGAATATGATTTATCTGACATCAATAACTATCGATTAATTAGACAATCCAAAGTATTCACTGATGGAATTGTTGGAAATAACAAAAGAGTTAATAACGGAGACTATTGCTACGATGAGAACACTAAGAAGTTTTATATGGCAAAAGGTCGTTCTCCATTTGGCGGAGATGGATTAACTCCTAACTTCATCGCCGATACAGCGGACTTATATTATGTTGATGCATCAAGCTATGAAAACCCATTTGATATCTTTTTTGATAAAGATAGAACAAGTGGATGGCATCTAGTTGGTTCGGTTGACCAAAGCGTCTCTGGATACCCAAGAAATCATAACGTCGGACTAGTTACTGATGAGTTTGGAAGGATGTATAAAAACGATAGAATTTGCTTAGCGTTTACATCTTCTCAATATGGCTCAGTAGCAGCGATGACATATTTAAAAACATATCGTATTTTTGTTACAACATTTGCAATATAAAAGATTAATAAAACAAAAAAGAACAGCGGATTTGCTGTTCTTTTTGCTTGTCTGAGCCATCGTGCGAACGA
>DFJP01000069.1 GCA_002373085.1 Caryophanales bacterium UBA3668
TCCCAACTGAGCTATAGACCCATTTCTAATTTCTTTTCGAGAAACTAGCAATAGTGATTATATACATTTATCGTTTTTATGACAATAATTATTTATTTAATTATAGTTCCTTGATGATATAATAACTTTGCCGTCGCGATGGTTAACTATGAACCAGGTCAGGACAGGGATGTAGCAGCCTTAAATACCTTAATCATGTGCGGCGGTTTTATTTTATGAAGAAAAATATTCATGAACATTTTATGTCTATTGCCCTCAAGGAAGCTGAGAAAGCATCTTTTAAAGATGAAGTTCCTATTGGCTGTGTCATCGTTAAAGATAACAAAGTTATTTCTAAAGGACATAATAACCGTGAGAATAAAAAAGATGTTTCCTCTCACGCGGAGATGGAAGCAATTAGGAAAGCAAATAAAAAGTTAGATAATTGGAGACTTGTCGATTGTGATTTATATGTCACGATTGAGCCGTGCATCATGTGTATGGGAGCAATATATCAATCTCATATCCGTCATGTCTATTATGGTTCTAAAGACCCTAAAGGTGGAGCGATTGAATCTTCGCTTAACTTCCTAGATATAAAAAATTTGAACCATTATCCAGAAGTCACCGGTGGTGTACTTGAAGATGAGTGTTCAAAAATTATTAAAGATTATTTTAAAAATAAAAGAATGAAGAAATAACTACTCGTCTTTATATTCACGAGGAGAGAATAAGAGCTTGTCGATTAATAATCCACCAAGCTTTTTATTTGTAATATAAAGTGGATAAGAAATAACTGCGTAACCCAAGATAAATAAACCTTCTTCTAGAGAAATTTTCTTATAGAAGGCAAACTGAGCGTTAGGTCCTAAATGCGCGATTTCATAATTAAAGATACCGGTAATCGCGTTACCATAATGAGAGGCTCCATATTCAATCATTCCAGTACCGTACACTGTAAAGAATTCTGGAATAAGCCATAAGACTAAAATTACTAATCCTAAGGTGCACCCAAATAACACTTTTCTAAACTTAGTGAATGGACGACAATTTTCAAAGAAAATTATGAAACCTGATATAGTGATGCATATGCTCATTACTGTGGTCCAACCAAAATTAACCATTTCGCCATCAGCGAATTTAGGATTCATATCTAAGATGTTATAAGAACCAAATTTGGTGACTTGAGTAATTAGGAAATATAAGAAAATAAGAACGACAGGAATAAACATATATAAGCCTGCAGTTAAGGCAGCTTTAACAACATTCTTATAGAAGTCACCTTTAACTCTTGTTTTATCTGGTTCAAGAGCGACAAAGACTGAGGCAATACCAGTAACAAAGATATTAACAACAGACATAACTGTTGGTTCGATAATATGAGATACACCTAAGAACATTGGGAGTAATGTGATAAAAAGCCATAAGAAATCTTTCATCACGAATAATGTGGAAGATCTTTGGATATTATTAACAACACGTCTTCCTTGGAAGACAGCTTCTTTCATATTTGAGAAGTTGGAATCTAATAAAATTAGATTAGCGACGTTTTTAGTCGCGGCCGCTCCATTAGCTAAAGCGATTGAACAATCAGCTTGTTTGAAAGCAAGTAAGTCATTAAGTCCATCACCTGTAACTCCAACAGTTCTCCTGTTCTTTTTAAGAACTGCAATAATATCTGCTTTTTGGTCTGGGTTAACTCTACCAAATATAGAGTTGTTCATCACAATTTCTTCTAAGTCATCTTTATCAGTGACTTTGCTCATATCAATAACTTTATCCCAGTTAGCGATACCAGATTGCTTTGCAATGTAACTAACTGTGCCAATATTATCACCAGAGATAACTTTAATATCGACATCATTTTCTCTAAACCATTCCATGGTTGGTTTAACTTCTGGTCTAATCGTGTCTCTAATGATAAACATTGCAACATTGCTTCTTTTGCCTGGAAGTTTATCTTCGTTTGTGAAGTTCTCACCTATTTTTGCTAATAAGACAACTCTTAAACCATTTTTAGCGTACTCGTTAACTCTACTAAGAATGGTTTGGTCTCCAGTAATATATTCAGGAGCGCCTAAAACATACCAACCTAATTCTTTAAATTTAACTGCAGAATATTTTCTTGCGCTTGAGAATTGAACTGTATCTTCAATTTCATATGACTTGGTTTTGCCAAATCTATTTTCTAACGCGGTTGAAGTTTGGTTTGTGGCCTTAAAGGCAAATAAATATGAACTGATTAATTTTTCTAAATCTTCATCTTTTATTGATTTATCAATAATTTCAAATGATTCCACTGACATAGTGCCATCAGTTAAAGTGCCAGTTTTATCTAAACATAAAGTGTCTACTCTAGAGAGTAATTCCACTGAATATAAGTCTTGGGCTAAAGTTTTATTTTGGGCGAGTTTAACAACTCCCGTAGCCATAGCAACAGAAGCTAAAAGAGCCATTCCACAAGGAATCATATAGGCAACAGTCATGCCACTATATTTAACTGATTCACCGAAAACGGATCTTTCTCCCCAGTATCCTGGGAAGATATTAGTTTCACCATTAACGTTATGGAGCATTTCATTTAAGAAAACGACTAACGCTAATGGGATAGCAATAAACGCCATTGTCTTAATGATTTTCTTAATGGCAATCATTAATTTGGATTTTGGTTGTTTTGCTAATTTAGCTTTATTTTCAATAGACTGGATATAAGTATCGTTACCAATCTTATCTGCTCTAATGTAATTAGTGCCGCTGACAACAAATGATCCAGCGTATAATATTTCGCCTTTACTTTTTTTAACAGGAACAGATTCTCCTGTAAGGAGGGATTCATTTACTTCAATGACATCGGTGCCTAAAATAATTCCGTCTACTGGAATTTGATCTCCAGGAGAAAGACAAATCACATCATCTAAAACAATTTGAGAAGGAAGGACAGGAACTAGTTCCCCACCTCTTCTAACAATGTTTTTACTATCACTAAGAAGTTTGAGTTTATCAACTGTCTTCTTTGACTTGATTTCTTGAATAGTGCCAATAAGTAAATTACAAATAATGATTCCGAGGAACATTAAGTTTGTAACAATTTTTGGTCCTACAACCGCTAATAAGATTGCGGCAACTGCAAACATTAAAATATTAAAGAATGTAAAAATGTTTCCCAAAATAATCTGGGTATAGCTTTTATTAGTTGGACTTTTAGCGACATTAACTAATCCGTGTTCAATACGGGAGTTAACTATTTCGTTATCTAATCCAGTTTCTATAGATGGTTCATATCTAACGATATTGGTAACTTCTTTGCTTCTCTTTTTCATTAATAATAGTTTTACATTTTTGACTAAAAAAGTAAAAACAATAAGGTGATAGATAAGTTTTTTGGACACTGACCAAACAAGGTAATATAATAGTAATGACTATTAGATAAATAAATATATTTATAGGAGCAAGAAAATGAAGATCAATCCAAAAGTTAGTAAGGCCTTAAAAGAGAATAGACCAGTTGTTGCTCTTGAAAGCACAATTATTTCTCATGGTATGCCATACCCAAAAAATGTTGAGACTGCTTTAAGAGTGGAGGAAGTTATTAGAAGCCATGGTGCCGTTCCTGCCACCATTGGAATTATTGATGGAGAACCAATCGTTGGTATGACTCCAGAAGAAATTGAACAATTTGGTAAAAGAAAGGGAGTTCTTAAAGTTTCTAGAAGAGATCTTCCTGTTGTATATGCAAATAAATTGTGGGGTGCAACCACAGTTGCCACTACAATGATTATTGCTAATCAAGCAGGTATAGAAGTATTCGTTACTGGTGGTATTGGTGGAGTTCATAGAGGTGCTCAAGAAACATTTGATATTTCTGCGGACCTTCAAGAATTGGCTAAAACCAATGTTACAGTTGTTTGTGCTGGTGCAAAAGCAATCTTAGATTTACCTTTAACCCTTGAATATTTAGAAACAATGGGTGTTCCTGTTTTAGGATATAAAACAGAAGAATTACCAGCGTTCTATAATTCACATTCAGGATTAAAAGTTGATTATAAAGTTAATGACGCTTGTGAAATGGCAAAGATCATTAAAGCAAAAAGAGATAACAATCTCGTTGGTGGAATTCTTTTAACTAACCCAATTCCAACTGAATATGAAATGCCAAAAGATGTCATTGATAATGCGATCAATACCGCTCTTAAAGAGATGGATAAACAAGGCATTAAAGGAAAAGAATGCACTCCATTCTTACTCAAGACTATTGTTGAACTAACTGGAGGAGACTCCTTAGAAAGTAACATTAGACTTGTATTAAATAACGCTGCTGTAGGTAGTGAAGTTGCTAAGGAATATTGCAAAATTAAATAAATATGAAAACCGAACACGCTTTAGCTTTAGCATTAAAAGACATGATGGCGCATCAACCAATTGATACCATCTCTGTTTTAGAATTGTCTAAGAAATGTGACATCAGTAGAAAGACCTTTTATTATCATTATCACGACATCTATGACTTGCTTGCTCAAGTGTTTTTAGAGGAAAAAGTGGTGGGCGCCACTAACGCTGAAAACTATACATCACTAATCGAATGTGTTTTTACCTACTATAAGCAAAATGAAGCATTTATAAACGCTACCATTAATAGTGCTGGTAAAGAGCTCTTTTATGAGTTCATCTATAACGTGTTCTATACATCTGGACTTAGATTCATTGCGAAGTTAGATGTTGATAAAAAACTCACTTTAACAAATAGAAAATCCATTGCGAGATTTTATGCGTATGGATATGGAAATTCTACAGTGTATTATTTGTCAAATTATAGAAACAAGACACTTAATGGATTAATTAACAGTTTTAGCTTTATCGAGCCTAAAAACTTCGAAAAAAATGTCCAAAAGGCAATCAAAAGCGCGGAGAATGTATGAAAAATTTTGAATTTTACACACCTACAAAAATTTTCTTTGGTCAAGGAAGAGAAAATGAAATTGGCCAAATTTTAAGTGAAAGAAATGCGCATAAAGTTCTTATCGTTATTGGCAAAGGTTCAGTTATTAAAAGTGGATTACTTGAAAGAGTGGTTTGTTCTTTAAATCAAAGCAAAATTGAGTACGTAATTCTTCAAGGAGTAAGAGCAAATCCAACTTTTGATCTTGTTCGTGAAGGAATTAAACTCGTAAGAGAAAATAGCGTCGATTATATCCTACCAATTGGTGGTGGAAGTGTCATTGATACCGCTAAATGTATCGCGGTTTCTTATGATTATGAAGGCGATATTCGTGACTTTAATGCACGCAAGGTTACACCAACTCATGCTTTACCAATTGGAGTTATTTTAACTATCTCAGCTGCAGGTAGTGAAATGTCTAGTTCTTGTGTTGTTCAAGATGATGAAACAATGATGAAGAATGGATTCAATAGTGATTTTAATAGACCTGCCTTTGTTATTGAGAATCCAGAACTTACTTATTCAGTTAGTAAAGAACAAACTGCATATGGTATTGTTGATATCGCTATGCATTCACTAGAAAGATATTTCTATCAAAGTGAAGAATATGAACTCGCTGATGATATCGCTTTAGCGGTTATTAAAAATGTTTTTGATGTCGGACTATTATGTTTTAATAATCCAACCAATTATGAATATCGCGCTAAGATCATGCTTGATAGTAGCTTATCTCATAATGGCATCACTCATATTGGAAAAGGCTTCTCAATGCCTGTTCACCAATTAGAGCATGCATTAAGTGGTTTATACCCTAATATTGCTCATGGCTTAGGCTTAGCGGTCCTTTGGCCAGCGTGGGCAAAGTATTATTACAAATATGATTTAGATAAATTCGCTAAATTAGGTGAAGTGGTGTTCTCCATCCATATGGATGATAAAGAAAAAGCCGCTTTAGAAACTATTGAGAGAATTCAAAAATATTTTGATGAGTTAGGTATGCCTAGAACCTTAAAGGCCCTTGGCCTAAAGGAAAAGGATATTAACTCACTTGTAGAAATTGCATCAAGAAAGGGCACAAGAGTTATCGCACATCATTCAAAAGATATTGATGAAGAAGTGATGAGAATTATATATAATTCCTGTATGTGTTAATCGTTATGAAAAAAGAAAGTATTGTTAGTATCCTTATTTATTTATTAGTGTTTGCCGTCGCCATTATTTATGGTTTTACTGTTTTGCAAACACATTTTGCTAATTCTTCATTTAAAGAAGTGTGGATGTACGCGCTTTATATTGTTGTTTCAGTTATTGCCGGAGTGCTTGCGTCTGGTTTATTAACTGAGATGGGTCACCTTTTGGGTGCTAAAGCAGGTGGATATAAAGTTGTCTCATTCTGCTTATTCTATTTCACAATCTACGTTGATAAGACTGGAAAAACAAAATTCAAAATGAGTGGTTATGATGGTTTAACTGGTGAAACAAAAATTATCCCTAACTATGAAAAGAAAGAGAAACCAAACCCATATCCATTCTTATTGAATGGAACAGTCTTTAATATTGCTTGGATTGTCGCATGCCTTTTCTTATTCTTCACATACAAGAATATAGCTGGTATCGAATCTGATGTTGCCTATTTCTTCTTAACATGCGCAGTTATCAATTCTTTAGCGCTTGTTTATAACATCATCCCTGCTAAATTTGATTCAATGACAGATGGATATCGCTTATCTCAAATCAAAGGTGATGTAGTTGCGTTTAACGAAAGACTCGCTGCTGAAAATGGTGGTGTTATTCCTGAAAATAAAAAAGACGATAGTAGTGAAGAAACTATCAAGAAACCCCTTAAATTCATTCCAGAAGTCGCTTTTAATGAAATCTTTGACTTATTAGTAAAGAAAGATTATGACGCTGTATTTAATAAGGTTGAAGAAATCAATTCTCATGAAAAAGAATGTTCAAATAAACTCTTATTAGAAGCGAAGAGCCAATATATCTATGCTTATATCCTTTCTAAAGATCCTAAAGAGGTAGAAGAGTACTACGAAAAAGAAATCCCATTCTCATTAAGAAAAGATTTCTCAAATGATAATTCAATGCCAGTCATTAGAACATATTTATTGCTTGCTGGATTATTAGAGAATTCACAAAGCGAAGTTATGCTTTCCTTGGGAAAGGTTGTTAAAGCTTATAGAAACGTTCCTAATAATAGAAAGCACCAAGAATTAACATTGTTTAATGAAACACTTGATAAGATTATTGAGGCTCATCCTAAATGGGAAGAAATCAATAACTACAAGTTATATGAATAACACCTTCGGGTGTTTTTTTCTTACATAGTATCAAAAAATATTTATTAATAAGCGAAACATTTTTATAATATCCTATGAACGAGGTTATATATGAAAAAATGTTTAGTTTGTAACAAGGAATTTGACGATGATTCCTTATTTTGTCCTGAGTGTGGAACAAGATTAGTTTCAAATGATACTTGTCCTAAATGCGGCAAGGAAGTTAAACCAGGAGAAAAGTACTGTCGTCATTGTGGCAAGAAGATTGAAAGAATAAGAATGTGTCAAGATTGTGGAATCGAAGTTGATGATGAAACATTGTATTGCCCAAAATGTGGTTCAAAAATTCCTGATGATGGTTTTATTTTAAATTCATCTAAATCACATTCGAAAAATAATAAGGTTGACGAAGCTAGAGAGCAAAAACCAGTTAACAAAGTTGTAACTTATATATTCGTTAGTTTGTTTGCGACAATTTCATTACTTTTTATCATTGGAATGTTTGGTGACTTTTTAAAAGCAGATGGACTATTTGGCGGTACAAAGAACATCGGCTATTTTTATGGTGAAGGAGCAAGCAATTTAAGCTCTACATACAATCAATACACTTATAAAGAACACTTTGCTTTTTCGGTTATCGAATTTGTTATTAGTAACATTGCCTACTTTGGCGGATTAGTTGGACTTTCTATTTCTCTTATCTTTATGATTAAAAATTTAATTAAGTCCGCCTTCCTCAAGGAAGAAATTAATCGCAAACCAATTATTGGACTTGTCGTTAGCGTTCTTCCTTATTTATTAGTAATATCTGCCCAAAACTTTGTATCCGCTAGTGGTGGTGGCACAACCGAAAAAATGACTTATGGTTGGGGAACAACTATGCTAGTTGTTGGAGTATTACTAATGCTATGTACTTTACTTGCCCATAACATAGTTATGAGTAAGAAGAGTGTCAAACAAATTATTGTCACTTCTTTAAAGGGAATTACACCTATTTTTGCTGCAATAATTGTTATGTTTGGCATGAGTCATATTATAGGTGGGAATGAATCAAGTTTATCCGTAAGCATTAATTCTGCCTACAACGTTCGCGATTTTTTAGTTTCTTTTAGTTCAGGTTCGATCCCAACGTTACCATCTGAATTTTATACAGCTATCTCAGGCTATATTCTAATTCTTGTTTCTGGCATTATGTTTGTTGTCTCTACTTGTTTAATTGGAAACGAAAAACAACGCGCATCAATAGTTGTCTTATCAGCGTCGTTAGTTATTTATATCGTTGGTTCCATCCTCTCGGTTTCTTCAGTTGAAACAATATTAGGAATGTTGAAGGCTCATGTTGGTGGTAGTTGTATAGCAACCTATATATTGGGTGTGTTTGCTATTGCAGCGATAATCGCCTCCCAAGTATTGGGCAAAAACAAAGAAGCTGAATAAAGCTATAACCAAGCAAAATGAAAAAGCTCTGATGTTGAAATCAGGGCTTTTCTTATATGGTTTTTAATATTTAAAATCCTAATTGTGGACCAATGATTTGTGTCCAGAGTAGGAAGTAAGTAATTAATGAAATAACATCGACCATTGTGGTGGTGATTGGACCACACATAACTGCTGGATCAAGTTTAACTAACTTCGCTAAGAATGGGAGGGAACAACCAACCATACGGGAGATAATCATTGTGACAAATAAGGTAGAGGCCACTAATGCGGCGATCATTGCCATATATGCGTTATAGTTACCACCAGTAACAGCAATTCTTTCTAAGATAGAATCGGTATTAACAATACCAACACCCATTTCAAACATTAACCATCCAAAGGCGAACACAGAAACGATGCCACCGATAATTGCAGCAACTCTTAGTTCTTTAAGAACTACTTTGCCATAATCTTTTCCTGAGAATTCATCAAGAGATAAGGAACGAACAATCATTGTGGTTGTTTGTCCACCAGAGTTACCGCCTGCATCCATAATTAATGGAGTAAAGACCGCTAAGATAGCGAATTTGGTAATCTCGTTTTCAAATCCTGAAAGAATCATTGTGGAGAACACTTGGAGAACCATTAATGCTAAAATCCAAGGAACACACTTTAAAACTAACTTAAGGATTGGAGTCTTAAGATATGGATCTTCCATGTCGGTAATAGCCGCCATGTGAGCGATATCTTCACTGACTTCTTGTTCCATAATATCGACGACGTCATCGATGGTGATGATACCGACAATCTTATTTTCGCTATTAACAACTGCCATAGCAGTTAAGTCGTAACGTTTGAACATCTTAGCAACTTCTTCTTGGTCTTCGTTTACGTTGCAGCAAACAAAGTCTTTATCCATGATGTCTCTTAAGACGTCATCTTCTTTAGAGAAGATTAAATCTGATAATTGAACTGTACCAACAAGGGTTCTACTGTTGTCTCTAACAAAGATGGTGTAGATAGTTTCGGCATCTCTACCATTTTTTCTAATGTTAGCGATTGCTTCTTTAACAGTAACTGAATCTTTCATTTCGATATATTCAGTTGTCATAACACTGCCAGCAGTGTTTTCTTTATAGTTTAGAAGACGATTAACATCTCCTCTTAAATCTTTTGGACATGCTTTAAGAACTCTACTAACGATGTTAGCAGGCATTTCTTCAATGGTATCAACGATATCGTCAGCGTAAGAATCGGAAATAATTTCCATTAATTCTTTATCGGAGAAGACATTAATAACAGCTTCTTGTTGTTCGCTTGAAAGTTCTGCAAAGAATTCAGCGGAATATTCACTTCCGACCACACGGAAAATATAGAGAAGTAGTTTTGGATCATCTACATCACTAATAGCTTCTGCAATATCAATGTTAGGGATAGTTTCAAAGATTTCTCTTAATTCTTTGGCACTTCTATGATTGATAGCAGACAATATCCACTGTTTTAATACGCTCTTATTTTCTTCCATAACTATCGTTATTATAAAGCAATTTTTTTATCCGTAAACCCCCAAAAAGAAAAAAGTCACAAAAAACAAAAAAGAAGTAAAAACGAGTATAACTGGCAAAGCAATTTTAAGACAGCAGAATAATAGCTAATTTAGTAACATTTCGAACAAAATAATCACAGTTTTTATGAATTGCGTTTCATTTATTATGCATTTTGTGAGAGTGCCTGTTTTTGGTTTACTTATCAGGTTTTTCGTTGTGTATGATAAAAATATGAAAACGAAATTTTTGCTGACACTTGGAGTGTTTTTTGTTGCGTCATGTTTTAATTTGCCTAGAGGAGAAGGACTAAATTATTTTGAAAATAATGTAGATAATTTTGACCATTCTGTTGTGGAACCAAAGGAGGATATTCGATTGCTCTCCAACAGTTCATCTATCTTACAGTATCAGAACAATAATTTACTAAAAACTCCTGCCCAATTTGATTATCCTATCGCTGTGAATTTAACCATTCCGTCGGTGGAATATAACGTTGATAACACAGGTAATACCGATGCTTCGGTCGGAATTCAAAATGCACTGAATCATGTTAATAGCCTTGGTGGTGGAACATTATACATTTCTAGTGGGGAGTATTTACTTAACAATCAAATAATAATCCCACAGAGAGTTACGCTCGTTGGTGAATTCAAAGGGGTTGATTCTAACAACGATTATGGAACCGTATTTTTATGCAATAAAACATATACTGGTGTTTCGGTTGAAGATGATGCTCAGATTCTTCTTTCAACGAACTCAGGTATTAATGGTTTGACCTTTTATTATCCAAATCAAAGTGTTGATAATGTTGTTAAATATGGATTCACTATATATTCCACAAAGAACGATGCTACTAATTTAAGTAACTTATTTTTCATTAACTCATATGATGGCATTTCAATTAACAGTCCTACTGATTCAAGTGGATCCGGAGAAATTGCCAACATTGAGAATGTTTATGGCACGTTTTTGCATTCTGGAATCAGTGGATTTATTCAAACAGATGTTGGATTTTGGAGCAATATCAATATATCGCCTTCCTATTACGCAAATGCACTGAGCAAATATAGATGTAATGATGCAAATAAATTAACTAGATATACAAAGGATAATTTGGTCGGCATTACTCTAGGTGATTTAGATGACTACTTATTAAGTAAAATCAATATTGAATATGCAAATATTGGTATTAAATTTAGCAAGGACACTATTAGAATTTATCAAGCGTTTTGGGGAATGCTCTATGAAGTTAATCTAATTAACTGTCTAACTGGCATTTATGCAGAAAAATTATATAACGCGGCCGGCGCTGTGTTTTCTCATTCGAACTTAGGAACAATTGTTAATGTTTCTGAATATGGAATGATCAAATTGGCATTTTGTTCGTATGATTTAATACTTGGAAATGGGAATACGATTATAGAAGATGGCGTGGTTAGTGATTCAACAATGCCTAACTATGATTTGTCACACACATTTATTATTCCAAACAACCTCTACTATATTAATGATTTAGATAGCACGGGAACATTTGATTCAAGTGTTGCTTTAAATAGCATTTTAAACACATTAAACGATGGAGGAGTGGTTGTTCTTAAAAATGGTGTTTATAGAATGGATAACACCATTGTTGTGCCTGATAATGTAATGCTTACATCTTTTGGTAATTGTTTTGCACGTTCCCAAGCACACGAGAATCTAAATTTCTTGGTTAGATTTGTGTTTTATCAAACATCAGGAAACTGTATTGAACTTGGCGATTACTCAGGTATAAACGGAATACGGATAGCTTGTCCTAAATTTAATATTCCAGATGCAATATCATTGTTGAGTAGAAACGACTACGACGCTTCATATGGAGTGAAAGCAAATGGTAATTATTGCTTTGCGCTTAATATGGAGATGGCATATTTGTTTAACGGATTTGATTTCTCTAATAGCGAAGGACATTATGTTAAATATTGCTTTGGCTGTTGTTACTCAACATTTATCAAAGCAGGAACAAGCGGGAAAATAATCAACTGTTTAACTAATTTAAGTTTCTTGTCTCGCAGCTCTTTAGCATCTGTTGCAAAAAGTTATGTGGACGAACTACAAGATTACTGGTTCTTTGAAAGGTTCCCAGACAAATTAGAGACTGTAAGAGAATTAACAAGAAACCACTCGACCATGATTGAAATCATCTTTTCTCAAAGTGAGTTAGTTGTTAATTGTTTCTCGTACGCCGTTAAAATGCTTTTATACACTAACAATTCGACAGTTCTTGCTATAAATACATCTCTTGATTATCTAAAAGATAATAAGTGTTGCTATTCCATTTTAAATGGAGATGTTACCATCATTAACACATTGAGAGTGTTTGGAAAATCTTTTATGCGATATTTAGGACATCTAAAGATGTATGGACGCATGGACTTTAGAAACAAGAGAGAACTTCATTACGATTCAGACATCAATACTCAAGACCTGAATGAAGAACTGCCTAATTCTTTAAACGTTTATACTTTAACTAACTGTGAAGGAAATAAGAATTTGTTTAGAGCAAGCCGCTATTCAGGAGTAAAACACTCTAGGTTCTATAGTTGGAAGGCAAACGACAAAATAAACCCAGAAATAATATTTACTTTTGGGAACTTTAATATGTCTTCTATTATGGATTCTGGCTATATACGTTTCTATCTATATTGCAGTGATATTACTAAAAAAGGAGACGTTTCTTATTTTGAATTTACATCAAGTGGCATGTGCGATTATGAAGAAATTACATTCGATATCATTTCTCAAATTCAAGTAACTGGTTGGAATGAAATTATTGTGAAAATAGCGACCGATAAACAAAGTGGCTCACTTGATTCTTTCGATCCGACAAAATGTAACTATTTCCGCTTTTTTGCTCTTAACGCTAACTGCACATATTGCATCGATGACATTGAATTTTTGTATGAAACTCCTGTATCAAATACAATTGTGCTTTCAAATTGTGAAGATACTACAAACGCAGAAGGAGTATGTTTATCAGATAATTCTAGCTTCGATTCACATAGTTGGTCGTCACTGGGAACAACAAACAAAGAATTTGTTTTACACTTTAATCCGCTCAACATTAGTTCTTATTCGAGCGGATCAGTTAGTTTCGACTTTTATTGCACTGACTTATCTAAGATTGGTGACGTTGTAGTTGTTGAATTGACTTCAAGTGGTGTGTGCGACAACCAGGAAATCTATTGTGAAATCAAAAGCATGATAACAAGAGAAGGTTGGAATAAAGTAACTATTCCATTTAGCGTATTCCAAAGTGGAAGCGCATCGAGCTTCAACTATACACATTGTAACTACTTTAGATTATTTACCCTAAATTCGCACACCAATCTGAATGTAGATAATATTAAAATTTGCAGCAATTAAAAAAGCAGGTAAACCTGCTTTCTTTTAGCATTTTATTTACCGGAAACAGCAATCTTTTTTACGATTACTGAAGGACATTTAATCGCAGATGCGAACTCTTTAGAATCACTTCCGACTTCGGTAATTGAATTAAATAATTCAACTAAGTTTCCAGAAACGGTAATAATATCTAATCCATGAGTGATTTTTCCATTTTCAATCATGAATCCGGTTGATAGAAGTGAGAAGTTGCCACTTCTTGGGTTTAATCCTGCGTGTAAGCCACTTACTTCAGTAATATAAACTCCATTATCAACTTCTTTGCAGAGTTCATCTAAAGACTTCTTGCCAGCTTTCATTTCTAAGTACCAAGTAGTGGTACCAACTTTGCTTCCCCCGCCGACAACTCCATGTCCTGTAGATTCAACTTTGTCTTTAGCGGCAGTGGTTAAGTTATATAAATAGCTTTGGAGTGTACCATTTTTAATGATTGTTAAGTTCTTAGTGGCAACGCCTTCATCATCAAAGCCTTTTGCAAAGATTGTTTTTGCTAGTGGCTTATCTTCAATGGTTACTTTTCTAGAAGCAACTTTTTGTCCAAGCTTACCAACAAATAATGAAGAGTTCTTTTGGACATCTTCAGCGACAGCGCTAGAGATATATGCCGACATAAAGGATTTAACAACGTCTTGAGATAATACTGCTTTGTAGGTTGCTGATGCACATTGATGTCCACCGAGCTTACTTGTAGATTCTTTAACGACAGATTTTGCTAATTCATCGACGTTAAACTTATTAAAGTCGTTGTCTAAGAATAAATCAAATCCAGTTTTAACTTGTTCGCCCTCTTTAGCAACTGAAGCGCCATAATAGACGTAGTTATTATTCTTTTGAGTGAGCTTTAATCCGTGGCTATTTAAGATTGTGCTTGTGGAAGAAGATTCTTCATATCCGACAGCTTCAACTTCAATGATTCGTGAATCTAATTCTCTAATTTTCTTTTCTAATTCGTAAAGCTTATTGAGCTTAATTTCTGGTGAAATTTTTCCTAAATCCTTGTTGAAAGTATTAATTTTGCGATATTTTTCACTACCTTTGAAAATAAATACTGGATCATCGTTTTCAATAACTGATGCGTTCTCAATAATCTTTTTAACAAATAGTTCAGCGGAGTCTTTGTTATAGACGTCACTAGTGATGGAACCCATTTTTCCTTTATAAATTCCTCTAGCTAAATAACTAGATGAACTGTTGGATGAATAATTGTTAATTTCACCATGGAATAAAGAGATTTCTAACGATGTAGAAGTTGTGAAGGAGAGTTCACAATCAGTAATTCCTGCCTCTTTAGCAAGAGCAAAAAACTTATCGTATTTCATATTACTTTAATTCTCCTCCTCTACCACCAACAGTAATTTCACTAATTCTTAAAGTAGGTTGACCAACGTTTGTTCTAATTGAGCCACTTGCTGCGCCACACATTCCTTGTCCAAATGCGAGGTCATTACCAACCATATCGATCTTTTTAAGGATTTCTTCACCCTTTCCAATTAAGGTTGCGCCTTTAACTGGTTCACAAACTTTGCCATCTCTAATAATGTAAGCTTCTGAACAGCCAAAGTTGAATTCACCTGTGGTTGGATCAACGCTTCCGCCATTAAATCCGACTGTGTATAAACCAAGTTTAGTAGCAGCAATAATTTCTTCTGGAGTGGATTTACCATTATCAATATAGGTATTACTCATTCTACTAGTTGGGCAATATTTATAGTTTTGTCTACGACAAGAACCGTTGCCTTCTCTATTCATTCTTCTACCGTTGAAGTCATCAATCATGAAGTCTTTAAGAACTCCATCTTTGATGAGGATACGTTTTGTGCCTGGATTACCTTCATCGTCAATATCGATTGATCCCCATTCATTTGGAATAGTGGAATCATCAACTGCGGTAACGAGTGGAGAAGCAATCATTTGTCCTTCTTTACCTGTTGCGTAGCTTAATCCTTTACTCACTGCACTTGCTTCGAGTGGGTGTCCACATGCTTCATGGAATAAAACACCGCCCCAACCATTACCAATAACAACTGGCATTTTTCCAGATGGGCATTCTTTTGCGGTGAGCATTAATAAAGCAGTTTTTGCGGCTTTTCTAGCAACTTCTCTTGGTTTGGCTTTGTCTTTGAAGAAGCTCATGTCCATTTGGCATCCTGGTCCTTCAAATCCTGTTTCCATTCCGTTTTCATCTGCAACAACTACGGAATAGACTAAACGAGCGAATTCTGTATCTCTAGAGAACCATTTTCCTTTGGAATTATAAATTGTAACTCCTCTATGGTTATTAGCAAATTGACCAATATATCTAACGATATGTGGATCTTTTAATGATTCAATTTCAGATATGCCTTCTCTAACTAAATCAATTTTATCTTCGAGAGGGATATCATCATAACTATGAATGATTGGACTTCTATTTTTGCCTCTAATCATTTCTAACTTATTAACAGTAATTAATCTTTCACCATTAAATGACTTATTTAAGGATTTTGCTAAATCAAGTAGGCCTTTTTTAGTTAAATCAGATGTGAAACCATAAACTGATCTATTCTCTTTCAAGAGTCTAAGGCCTGCACCTGAAGTAATATTGTAAGAACTTGATGAAACTTTGCCATTTTCAATCGCTACTGAACATGCATGACTATCTTCATAGAAGATTTCAGCGTAATCAGCGCCTGTGGAAAGCATTTCATTAAGAACTTCGATAGCTAATTTCTTACTTAACACTTACTTTTCCTCCTTTATATTCAAAAAGTATCTAAATTATAAGATACTTGTCTTCATAAATTAAATAGTTTCTTTTTTAGAGAAAGACTCTTACAATTATTAATGCTATGAAAATCCGAATAAATATGCTCAGCAAGGCTGAGGTTGCAAAGGGCCAAGGGGTTGCTAGTGCATATCGTGAACAAGTATCGCTAATTCGAAAGATTAGTGATTTTGATGTTGAGATTAATTCGAGAAAAAGTGATTTTGATATCTATCACATCCATAGTGTTCACCCATCTTATAGAATGAGAATGAATAAAAAACATCTTAATGTTGTCTATGTTCATTTCATTCCCTCTAAGAACCATGAGAGTATCAAATTACCAAAATTAGCAGAAAAAATCTTCGATAGTTATGTGAATTCTTACTATCGAAAAGCAGATGAACTAGTAGTGGTAAATCCTTGTTTTGAAAAGGACTTAGAAAGCCTTGGAATACCAAGCGAAAAGATAACCTATATTCCAAATTATGTCTCGCATGAAGAATTTAGGATTCTAGATGAAGAAGAAATCGATAAAATTAAAGATAAATATAATGTTCCAAAAGATAAATTTGTTGTTTTAGGTTGTGGACAAATCCAAACAAGAAAAGGAATTGATGATTTTGTTAACACAGCGATACAAAATCCTGAAATGTTCTTTATTTGGGTTGGAGGATTCTCTTTTGGAAGAATCATGCACGGATATCGAAAATATAAGAAATTATTCGAAAATTTACCTCAAAATATGGTGCATATTCCAATTATAGACAGACAATACATGAATGAAGTATTTAATATGTGTGATGTACTTTTTATGCCTTCATACATGGAATTATTCCCAATGACAATTTTAGAAATCGCTAATGTTCATAAACCTTTCTTGCTTAGAGATTTAGATCTTTATAAACCAATTCTTTTCTCTAAATACGCAAAAGGAAATAACGTTGAAGAATTTTCAAAAGAATTACAAAAACTCAAAAATGATGCAACCTACTATAACGAACAAGTTAATAACTCAATATTCGTTTCTGATTTCTATAATGAAGAGGTGCTGCTTAAGACTTGGAAAGATTATTATCAACGTATTTATTTGAAATGGAAATCGAAAAAAGAGATTAAATAAGATAAAATTATTAGGAAAGCAGGTATATGTAATGAACAAATACATGAGAATGGCTATTAATGAAGCTAGAAAAGGTATTAGAAACCAACATGGTGGACCATTTGGTGCAGTTATTGTTAAAGATGGAGTTGTTGTCGGAAAAGGACATAACGAAGTATTAAAAAATAATGATCCAACATGCCATGGTGAAATGATGGCTATCCATAAAGCGTGTAAAAAATTAAAAACATTTGATTTAACTGGATGTGAATTATATACAACCGGTGAACCTTGCCCAATGTGTATGTCTGCGATTTTATGGGCAAACATTGATAAGGTATATTATGGATGTAATATCTTTGATACCGAACAAATCGGATTTAGAGACGCAAAGTTCTATCAAATGCAACAACCAGGTGAAAGAGAAAAACTCGTCATCGAATTAGATAGAAAAGCTTGTTTAAAGCTCTATCAAGAATATGAGAGCTTAACTCATAAACTTTATTAGAATAATAAAAACCATCAGCGCTTCATAATGAACTGATGGTTTTATTTTGCTTATTTATTATGGTCTTTTTTGTATTTCTCGATTATTTCAGCAATTCCGTAATAGACAGGAATAGTTAAGAATACGACCCACATAGGATGCCATAATCCATATAGACATCCAATTGTTAAGAAGACAATTGTAACTAGGACTGGCCACGCAAAGCGTGACATTTTTCTTTTAGCGATAGCGTTAAAGAAAGATGGGACTAGTGGGATTAATAAGAACATAATCCATAATGGATGCCATAAGTTGAATAATGTTCCTAATACAACGTAGGCTATTACAACCAAGAATGTTGTTACTAAAGAAGAGATAAGTTCTCCTAATGATTTAGGTTCTTCTTTTTTGTTTGTGTCTTTGAAGTAATGATTTCCTTTTGTGCAGTCTTCATCATCTTCATCATCGTCATCATCGTCATCGTCATCATCTTTTGGCAAGTTGATATCGATATGAAGTTTTTTACCGCTTTCGTTATCTTCAACGGTGGCAGATGCAACACCTTTCTTATTTGTTTCAGCTTGCTCTTTATTGAACTCTAATAATTCATCTAATGAAACACCGTATATGCGTGCGAGTTCAATTAAGTTATCTGTATCTGGTGAAGCTTCCGCTCTTTCCCACTTGCTAACTGCTTGACGTGAGACGCCTAATTTATCAGCAAGTTCTTCTTGTGAGTAACCATGTTCTTTTCTTAATTCTGTTAATCGATTTGCGAGTTTGATAGTCATATGTTTTCCTCCAACTACACGATAATAATATTACTAAAATAGTGGACCTTCTACCAATTGTGCTTTGCAAAAACGCAAATATTGGTTGCGGAAGAGATATAATAATAAAGGTATGTCAACAAGGTCTAGAGGCGACAAAGGCGAGGCTTTTGTTAGGAAAAAATTAGCAGGAATTAAGGAATATCATAAGGTTATCAACGATATTACCTTCTTAAACGAGAAAACAGAAATGACTCATCAAGTGGATCATATCTTAGTTCATCCTTATGGAGTTTTTATTATTGAAACAAAAAACTACTTTGGGAAAATAATTTCTAATACTGGAGAGCCATTTTGGCTAAAAGAAATAAAAGGAGAAAGAGCAAGAATCTCTAATCCTCTTAAGCAAAATAAGTCTCACGCTTTTGTGGTGAGTAAGATACTGAAACGCAAATACGAAGTTATTCCAGTTGTTGTATTTGTGAAAAATAACGCTCCATATATCGGAGATGAAAATGTTATCAATCTCAAAGACTTAAAGCTATTCATAGATTCATATCCATATCAAAAAGAATTAACTAAAGAAGAGATAAATGAAATATATAAAACCATTAAATCTCAAAAGAGCGATATCTCTAAAAAAGAACACATCGAGAATATTGGATATCTAAAGCAAATAAATGAAGAGATAAAAAAAGAAATCGCCTATGCGATTGAAAGTGGTACTTGTCCTAGATGTGACCACAAGATGGTTTCTAGTGGATTTGAGTACCACTGCAGTAATTGCAATTTCAAATTTAAGCTATAGATTATCTTTCAAACTTTTTCGCGATAGTGAATTCACCAATATCGACTTTGTGTTTGATTTCATCTAAAGGCATTGGTTTACCAAATAAATAACCTTGAAGTTTTCCACAAGAAATTTCTTTTAAGAAGTTTGCTTGTTCTTCGTTTTCAACACCTTCGGATAATGTTTTCATTCCAATTTCTTCCGCCATTGAGATAACGGATTTAATTAGTGATTTTGCTTTCTTGTTTTCAGAGAAACCAACCAAGAATTGCATATCGAGTTTTAAGACATCGAAATCAAAGTCCTTTAATGCATTAAAGGAAGAATAGCCAGAACCAAAGTCATCTAGCCATAAGGAGAATCCTTTTGCCTTTAATTCTTTCATTGCATCTTTCAAAGCGCTACCTTCGCTTAAAAGAGCACTTTCAGTAACTTCGATATGGAGTAATTCTTTTGGAATTTTATATTCATTTACTACTGATTCGATTACTTCTGGAACATTAATGATTGTAAAGTCTGCTCTTGAGAAGTTGATTGAAACAGGAACGACTGGTCTTTTTCTATCTAAGCAATATCTTAAGTCGCGGCAAATGTTTCTTAACATTGCAACATCAAGTTTATGAATGAGTTGCGCATCTTCAAGTGCACCAACAAATAAACCAGGATTCATAAATCCATATCGAGGGTCAATCCATCTCGCTAAAGCTTCTGTACCACACAACTCTTTTGTGTTAGACCAGACAACTGGTTGATAGTAGGCTTGAATATATCCGTTTTCAATTGCTTCATCGATATGTTTAACGACATATTGAACTAAACGATAGTTATCATGCATTTTTTGGTCATAGATTAAGTAATTATCGTGGCCGTGTGTTTTGTTCGCAGTACATGCGTAACGCGCCTTCTCGACCGCTCTATGTGGGTCTTCTTCTTTATCTTTTAAGATATATCCACCGACTTTAAGACCTAAACGAATGTCTAAATCAATATTTTCAGCTTTCTTATCAGCTTCATTAATCTTTTCTTGGATTTCTTCGTTCTTACAGAAGATGACGTAGTGGTCATCACTTTGACGAGATACTAATGCTTCTGGGAATTCTTCTTTTAACAAAGAACCAACTCTTTTTAAGCATTCATTACCAGCGGTAAATCCTCTTTGATCGTTATAAATCTTAAAGGAAGTAACATCGACAAATAGATATACCCATTCATTCACTAATACTTCTTTTTCTTCGCATTTCTTATTCACTAAAGAAGTGAAATATTCAAAAGCATATAAACCAGTTAATGTATCAGTGGTCGCGAGTAATTCAAGTTCTTCATCTTTCTTTGCTTCAGTGGTACGTTGACTATAAATTGAAATACATAACATTGATAAAGAAATGAAGAAAGTTATGTAATTAACTGTATCTCCATCTTGTACTTCTCTATCAATACCTGGAAGGTGAACTAATATCATGTGGAAGCCTAAGAAAATAACTCCCAAAATGCTTATAGAGATATATGGTTTCCAAATAAGTAAGCAACCAACATAAAGCGACATCATTAAGAAGCAAATGATTTGTTTATATGCTGGAATTTTAACTCCATCGATTTCTAATGTTTGACCAGTGACTGGGTCTTTGGCATATCCAAAGAAGTCACTATAGGAAACCATCATACCGAAAACCAAACAAGTTAACGCGAATAAGGAAATAATAACCACCGAAGTTAATAATGGTGATTTACCTCCACGATATTGATAGATCGATGAAATGATTATAAAGATTTGGAATAACGCAATTGCGATATAGAAAGTTAATAACAAACTTGCGGACACTAAATTCTTAGTGGAGGCAGTTGCACTTCCTAAATGTTTTAAAACAGTTGGATAATCGATAAATGCAAATAAGAGTAATCCGATAGCAGCGCTAACAATAACAACAATAGTTTTAGTGATGTTAATGCGTTTATCAGTGGTATATAAGCAATAAATAAGCATTGATAAGCTTAAGAAAAGCATCAACCAGAAGTTAGATGTTTGGCTATAAAACACATTAAATAAATTGCCGCCGCTAGTTTCTATTATTGGGACAACTCTTTCAATGGTCTGACGGATTATCATCCATATCTCAACTACAAAAATAACCGCAGCCATGTATACGCCAGAGCGCATGTTTGCGGAGTTTAGATAGTTATTTACGTAAGTCGTGTTCTTGTGGAACCCAAAAAGGTTAACAAACCACTGTCCAAACTTCTTTATGATCTTCATTGCTTTTATTTTATATCACTAAAATAGTTTGATAAAAGAGCAATTTATTTAACCCTAGCAAAGTAAGTAATGGTGATTGTACTGATATAGATATCAGAAGTGTGAATGATTATCGCTACAAATTCATTGAATGTATCTTGAAAAATACATCTTTAATTTCTCTTTTTTCTATTTCTATGCTTTATTAAAATAAAAATCAAAAAAGAAATTATAAATAGTGGTAGAATTAAATCACTAAAGGAGTGCTATATGAAAAAAGAACTTAAATGCCCACATTGTGGCCAAGTATTTACTATCGATGAAGGAGAATACGCGGAATTATTATCTCAAGTAAGGAATGATAGTTTTGAAAAAGAACTTCATGAAAGAATTAAGAAAGAAAACGAACTCCTTGAAGCAAAGCTTAACGCCGCTAACAAGGAATCTTTAAACGCACTCCAACAAGAAGTTAATAAATTAAAGGGAGAACTTTCTAACTCCAGACTAGAAAAAGAAATGGCGGTCAAAGACGCTGTCGCTAAGAAAAATGAAGAGATTAGTCTATTAAATAACAAGCTTAATATGGCTAAATCTCAAACCGAAAGCGAAGTCAATAAAGCAATCAATGAAAAAGATAAGGAAATCCTTTCTTTGAAAGGAAATATTCAACTTAAAGAAAAAGAATCAGCGTTAGAACTCCAATCTTTAAAAGATCAATATGAAGGCAAACTCAAAGATAAAGAAAACGAAGTTGCTTATTATAAAGACCTCAAAACAAAGATGTCCACCAAACTCGTTGGTGAAACTTTAGAGCAACACTGCATGATTGAGTTTAACAAACTCAGAATGACCGCTTTCCCAAAAGCGTATTTTGAAAAAGATAATGACGCGAGTGGTGGATCTAAAGGAGACTTCATCTATCGTGAAACTGATGAAAATGGAACCGAAATCATTTCTATCATGTTTGAAATGAAAAATGAAAATGATACAACAGCGACCAAGCATAAAAACGAAGACTTCTTAAAAGAACTTGATAAAGATAGAAGAGAAAAGAACTGTGAATACGCAGTACTAGTCTCAATGCTTGAAGCAGATAACGAATATTATAACGCTGGTATCGTTGATGTATCTTATAGATACGAAAAGATGTATGTTGTTAGACCTCAATGTTTCATTCCAATCATCACTTTGCTTAGAAACGCCGCGTTTAACGCTGCTCAATATAAACAAGAGCTTGCTCTAGTTAGAACTCAAAATGTTGATGTCACTAATTTCGAAGATAAGTTACTCGACTTCCAAGAGAAGTTTGGCAAAAACTACGCTTTAGCAAATGAACGTTTTAATAAAGCAATTGAAGAAATTGATAAGACAATTGATTATCTTAACAAAGTCAAAAACGATCTCCTTGGTGCAGACCGTAACTTAAGACTTGCTAACGATAAAGCACAAGACTTAACAATAAAAAAACTCACTCATAATAACCCAACAATGAAGGCGTTATTTGAGGAGTCAAAAAAGCAAAAATAAGCGGTTTCTTACTTATATTGCGATGAATACAGGGTGTAATAAAAGCCCTGTTTTTTCATTAAGTCTTTATGGTTTCCAGTCTCAACAATGCCACCATCTTTCATAACAATAATGGTGTCAGCTTGTTCGATAGTGGATAGTCTATGAGCAATAACGATTGATGTTTTTTCTTTCATCATATTGTCAAAAGCGTCAGTGATTAATTTTTCACTTCTCGTATCGATGTTACTTGTTGCCTCATCTAAGATAACCATATTTGGATTGAGTAACATAACTCTAGCGATTGCGATCATTTGCTTTTGTCCTTCTGATAGACCGTTTTTCGCATTTATATATGTGTCATAGCTATCAGGGAGAGTTTCAATAAAGATATCGGCGTGAGCTTTTCTACAAGCTTCTTTTACTTCTTCTAAAGAAGCATCTTGTTTTAGATAACGAACATTATCAAAAATAGTGCCAGAGAAAATCCAGGTATCTTGAAGGACCATTCCAATATTCTTTCTAAGAGATTCTTTGGAGATATCTCTACAAGAGATGTTATTGATTTTAATATCTCCATCTTTTGGATCGTAGAATCTCATTAATAAATTAATCATTGTTGTTTTTCCAGCGCCTGTAGGTCCGACAATCGCAACCTTTTCGCCTTTATTAATAACCAAGTTGAAGTCTTCAATTAACTTTTGATTTTCGTTATAAGAGAAATAAGTATGAGAGAATTCGATTTTATCGATATTCTCAATTTCTTCTTTTCCTTCATTAATATCAAAATCTAAATTCATAAAGTCGTTAACACGTTTAAATGACGCTTTCGCATTTTCATATTCATTAGCGACTCCTGATACTTCGTTAAATGGTTTGCTATATTGAGTGGTGTACGATAAGAAACTTGATAATTTACCAACGCTCATAACCGCTAAAACGAGAGCGAGTTCAACACTATACGGAATCATAATGATTCCAGCAATACCAATAATCACATAGATTGTGTTATTCACTAATCTGGTGGATGGGTTGACCCACGAGGCTGAGAATTGAGAAACTATTCCTTCTTTATGTAACTCTTCGTTTTTAACTTTGAATAAATCAATAGATTTATCTTCATGATTAAGAGATTGAATTACATCTATGTTATTAAGAGTTTCTAAAGAGATAGATGAAATGTTAGCTTGTAATTCACTTTGCTTTTTAAAGTGCTTATGTGAGAACTTAGATACAAAGCGAGACATTAAGATACTAAGAGGAGTTAAGATAATTACTCCTAAGGCCAAAATCCAGTTCACCATTAACATCATTACAATAGTAATAGTGATAGTGAATATTCCTTGAATAAGGGTTTTGAAAACCGCAAATAAGCCGCTTGCGAAGTTCTCCATATCTCTTATTTCTAATTGAACCATGTCTCCATGAGCTTTTTTATCAAAATCTCTAATAGAGATAGAGTTAATTTTGCTATAGATGTCATCTCTTGCATTCTTAATAACTCTTTGAGAAACATTCATAACGATTACTTCAAATAAGTAATCAAAGACAGTGCCAAGGACCGCTAAAACAAGAGCGACAATAAGATAAATATTAAAAATATTTTCAGCGTTTTCTTTTGAAGCATCTAAAGATCTACCAAGTAAGAATGGCTGAGCAAGTTGAGAAGCGACAAATAAAAGAGCAAAGACAAAAGCGAAAATCAGAGATTTTCTCATTGGTTTAAGATAGTGAATTAGCCTTTCTTTTGTGCTCATACTATTCCTTCTTAATTTGTGTCTCGTAGGTCTCTTTATAAATTGGACAATTTTTCATAAGGTCTTTATGTTTTCCTTGTCCAACAACCTTTCCACCTTCTAACACTAAAATGAAATCAGCGTTTTGAATGGTGGCGACTCTTTGAGAAACAATGACTTTAGTCATATCTTTAAAACCTTTAACAGTTTCTCTAATCTTTTTATCAGTTAATAAATCTAAAGCTGAGGTGCTGTCATCTAAGATTAAAATTTCTGGGTGTTTAAGTAATGCTCTGCCAATACAAAGTCTTTGCTTTTGTCCACCAGAAAAATTAGTGCCACTTTCATTCACTTCATGATTTATTTTGTCTTCATATTTATTCACAAACTCGTAAGCTTCGGCCTCTTTTAGTGATTTTATGATTTCTTCATCACTTGCATCAGGGTTTGCCATTAAGTAGTTTGACTTAATTGTTCCTTTGAATAATGATGACTTTTGATTTACTAGTCCGATGTCGTTTCTTAATGACTTCAAGTCGTATTCTTTTAAAGGAATTCCTTTATAAAAAATAGTGCCATCACTTACATCGTAGAATCTTTCAATTAAATTAATAACTGTGGATTTACCAGAACCAGTACCCCCAATAATTCCAAATGTTTCACCTTTTCGAATTTGGAAGTTTAGGTCATTCAAGAACATCTTCTTCTCATCAAATGAGAAAGAGACATGATCGAATTTAATCAATTCCTCTCCAATATTTACCTCTCCAGTTTTCGGAGAATCACAAGTAGTGATTTGAGGAGTTATCATTAAAACTTCATTAATTCTTTTTGCGGACACAGTTCCTTTAACAATATCAATAACTGCTTGAGTGATTTGTACAGTGACAAAGAAAATCTGCGCTAAATAGGCCATCTCAGCAATAATAGTGGATGCCATTAAAAGATTATCTTCAGAGTTAAATAAAGATTCCTTTAAAAGGAAAACAATAACAATTAAAACAATAGATGTAATTGCAAATGTTAATGGATTGATTAGGGCGTTAATTCTATTAACAGCAATGCTTTTATCTTGATAATCAGTAGTTTTACTACTGAATTTAGTGTTTTCTAATTCTTGGTTATTGCTCGCTCTAATTACTCTAGCGCCTTCTGTCATTTCAGAAGCACTATTAGAAAGTGAGTCTAAATCCTTTTGGATTTCGATATACCCTTTTGATGATTTTCTTAACACCAAAATGTTAACAAGAATGATAAGAGGCACAATTGCTAAAAACGCAAAACCTATTCTCCAATCTAAAATGAAGGAGATAATTAATGATCCAGTCAATATGAATGGCGCTCTAACGATTAATCGAACAAAAAGAAGCAATCCTTGTTGAACTTGATAAGTATCACTATTGATAAGAGTGAGAATCTTACTATTTCCAATACTATTTCTCTCTTTCTTTGAAAGAGTAAGCATTTTGTTGTATAAAGAATTACGAATTTCTGTTCCGACATTAACCGAACTTCTAGCAGCTAGATATTGGGCAACCATCGTGATAGCGTAGCCAACTATACCCATAACAAGGATGATGCCTCCACCTGTAAGAGCGTCTGCTAAAAATGAATCACCAAAATTAAATGCACGAATAAAAGACGCGATATTTTTAGAGACCACATTAGGGATGTTGTCTGGAGTATTAAATTGGCTTAAATCCAATACCGCCTTCATGATAAGAGGGATAAGCAAATCAAAAATAGCCTCAATAATTTTTAGTAGTGGTCCTAGTGAGATACTGAGGATGTTATGCTTAATTGAATCGCTAACTTTTCTTATCATAGCGAATCTATGATACCAACTTTTGTTTATAATTCCTATTTGGGAAAAAGTAACTCTTTGAGTTAAGAAAAAGAACCAGATATTAAATCCGGTTCTTTTAATGAATAATATTTATCGAATAATTGTTCCGCTTTTCTCTTCAAATGCTTTTTCAGCGTTTTCTAGAGCAGCAATAATTGCAGTCTTATTTGGACAGTTTGTTAAGAACTTAACACAGGCATTAACTTTTGGATACATGCTACCTTTAGCGAAGTAGTCACCTTTTAGATATTCCTTAATTTCATTAAGTGAAACATTAGTGAGTTTCTTTTCGTTTGGTTGTTTGTAGTTAATACAAACATTATCGATAGCAGTTAAAATTACTAAGTAATCTGCATCCACTAATTCTGCTACTAATGCGGAAGCATAATCTTTATCAATAACAGCAGCGACGCCTACTAATTTATTGCCTTCTTTAATGACAGGGATGCCACCTCCACCAGCGCAGATGATGACATTTCCACTTTTTACTAAAGTAGAAATAACTTCTTTTTCTTCAATATCGATTGGAAGTGGTGAAGGAACTACTCTTCTATATCCTCTTCCAGCATCTTCTTTCATTGTCCATCCCTTTTCTTTAGCAACTACTTCTGCTTCTTCTTTTGAATAGAATGTTCCAACTGGTTTAGAAGGATTTTGAAATAATGGGTCATTTTTGTCTACGACAACTTGAGTAACAACAGTGGCAACATTTCTCTTAACGCCTTGCGCCTTTAATTCGTTTTGTAAAGCGTTTTGGAGATGGAAACCAATATATCCTTGTGACATTGCTCCACATTCTGGGAAAGGCATGTCTGGGACGCTTTTAGCTTCGTTAAAAGCATTGTTGATCATTCCTACTTGTGGTCCATTACCATGGACAATGACAACTTCATGACCATCTTTCATGAGCTTAACAATATATTTAGCGACATTACTCACTAAAAGTTTTTGTTCTTCAGCGTTATTGCCTAAAGCATTACCGCCTAAACTGACGACATATCTCATTTCTTATACCTCGTTAACATTTTTACTATATCACTTTTATTGACCCAAACAATTAAATATTTGTTTGTCTTTTATAAACCCATTAAAAGGGAGTAAAATAGTTATACTATGTATCCTAATTTATTTGGTATCGATGGCTTCTCAATGACTTTCATGATTATCGTTGGGGTTATTGCGGCCGCAGCGCTTTTATTTGTCTATTTGCACAAGAATGGAGTTCACTCAAATTCATTTCTTGATTTAGGCGTTGTTGTTATCGTTACAGTAATAGTAGGAATCATCTTTGCAATCTTGTTTGAGAATGTTTATGAAGCGATTAAACACTCAGTAAATGGAGAGCAACCTCATTGGACTTGGGGTATGACTTTCTATGGTGGATTAGCCGGTGGAGTTCCTACATTCTTATTAACCTATAAATTCTATTATTTAAGACATAACAAACCAATTTTAGATAGGATTGTAATTATCGCTCCTGCGTGCATTACTTTAGGCCATGCGTTTGGTAGAATTGGCTGTTTCTTATCTGGATGCTGCTATGGAATTGAGACCGACGCCGCAAATGGAATTCTTTTCCCGGGAATGGATCATCCAGTTGTTCCAACTCAAATAATTGAATCAATCTTTTTATTCACTTTAACTGTCGTTTTAGCTTTATTTGCGTTCAAATATTCGTTTAAGTATAATTTTACAATTTATATGGTATTTTATGGAGTTTTTAGATTTATTATCGAATTTTTCAGGGGAGATGAGAGAGGACAACTCGCTGGATTATCGCCATCACAATACTGGTGCATACTCCTTGTACTTCTTGCTTTCCCAGTCTATTTACTCTTAAAGAAAAAGATGCCAGTGTATAACGAGGACAAAGCAGATGAGATTTAGATTTATTGATATAGCGTTATTTGCTTTAACATTCATTTTTGTTAATGCTTTCCCAGTTGATCTTCTTCCACTTGATATCGTTGGTCAATTAGCGGTTAGAATTGGATTAAGAGTTATCCTACTCGCATATTATATTTATACATTGTGGAGAAGAAGAATTAACATCTTCAGATTTGCTAATTATCGAAGAGTTTTATTGTTTGTTCCTTTCCTATTAGTGTGCTTCTCTAACATTATTGCTGCGGGTATTGCTGGTTTACCATTTACCGCAGTTACAGTTGATCCACTTTATCTCTCGCTAATCATTGTTTACCATCTTGTTGGAGTTACTATTGAGGAATTCTTATTTAGACTTTTTATCCAAAACAGTCTTATCTATGCTTCCTCGATAAAAAGAATCTTGGCTAGTGGCGCAATCTTTGCGTTATTCCACTTGATTAACATTGTTAACGTTAGCTCAATCGACGCTTTAATTGCTGTTGCAGTTCAAGTCGTATATGCCTTTGGCATTGGTCTATTGCTCGCAATGATTTATGAATATACATATTCCATCCCTGCATGTATTTGTTTCCACTTTATATTTAACTTATTAAATATGGTCTTGGTAGAGAACGTATTTATGTTTAATATCCCAATGCTTACGTATTACTTAACTGCAGTGGGATGTGGATTAGTTGTAGGAATTTACGCAGTCCTAATTTACTTACTGATACTTCAAAAAAACGAAAGATATTTTAGAGAATAAGCCGTTTGTTCGGCTTTTCTTTTACTCTCACCTATTGATGATTTGTTGATAAATCAACATCTACAAAATATAATTATAGTAATGGTAGATGGAATAATTCTCGCTGGTGGAAAATCCACCAGAATGAAAACTAACAAGATGCTTTTAACTATTAATGAGCATCCAATTATTTGGCATACTCTTAAAAGCATTGAACCATTCGTTAACAAAGTGATTATTGTCACTGGTTTATATGACAAAGAGATTAGAGAAGCATTAAAAGGAGAGAATGTTACTTTTGTTCATAACTTAAATTATGAAAAGGGAATGTTTTCTAGTGTTCAAAAAGGAATTAGAGAAACCACAAATGATTTCTTTATCATTCCTGGAGATTGCCCGTTTGTCAAACCCGACACCTTTAAAGCTTTATTAGCAGGAAAAGGCGAAGTAAGAGTGCCTAGATATTTAAACGAAGACGGACACCCAATTTATATCTCAAAGAAATATAAAAACGAAATATTATCAATGCCATTAGATAGTAATCTAAAAATATTTCGTGATAGCAAAAACTATGAGATAATTAATGTCGAAGACAAAAACATAGTAATTAATCTAAATGAATTTTTAGATTACCAAAATATAAAGATAACTGAGGAAGGAAGATAGTATGAAAGTAAATGAGTACTACCGTGCATCTTCATTAGAAGATGCCTATCGCAAGTTACAAGAAGATCCAAGAAACGTAATTCTCGCTGGCGGACTTTGGATTAAGAAAATAGGGCAAGATGTTAATACATTGCTCGATTTATCTACCCTTGGCTTAAATCAAATTAGCGAAACTAAGTCAGAAGTTATTGTCGGAAGCATGGTTACTCAAAGAGATTTTGAGAATTCTCCAATCGTTCGTAGCCTTTTCAATGATTCAATTGCTTTTGCCACTAGAGAAGTCATGGGAGTGAACTTCCGTAATATCGCCACCATAGGTGGATCTATTATGGGAAGATATCCTTTCTCTGATGTTATATGTGGATTATTACCATATGATGTCACTTTGGAATTCTATCCGGCTCAATCAATGAGTCTAGAAGACTACCTAAACTATAAGGGAAAAATTAACGCTATCTTAGTAGCGATTCATATCAAAAAAGGAAACGGAAAAGGCTTCTACAAAAAGGTAAAAACAACGGCCTTAGATTTTCCTATTATCAATTTCGCGATTGCAAAAGCTGATGGCAATTATCGTATTGCAGTAGGCGCTAGACCAATGGTTGCATCCTTGGCTCATAAAGCGATGGATTACCTCAATAAAGAAGCAAAAGTTGGTCCAGAACAATATAAGAAAGCCGCTGAAATGACAGTTGAAGAGCTTTCTTACTTAGATAATAAAGACTCAAGTGCGGAGTACCGTACTGATTTAACAAAAGTCTATGTTAGACGTGGACTTGAGGAGGTTAGCAAATAATGTTAGTTACTTTCTTTTTGAACAATACCGAAGTCTCATATTCTGTTAACCCAGGCGAATATCTCGCTGATACTTTAAGAAAACATGGACTTAAATCTATTAAGGTTGGTTGTAATGAATCAAGTTGTGGTAGTTGTACCCTTTTAGTGGACAACAAACCAATGATGAGCTGTTCATTATTAACTGCCTCAGTTGAAGGCAAACACATCACCACAATTGAAGGTATCCAAGAAGAGGCAGCAAAAATTTCACGTTGTTTCTCTGAAGAAGGAGCGGATCAATGTGGCTTCTGTAATGTTGGTTATGCTTTAGTTATTTATTCTCTTAAAAGAGAATATAAGAACCCAACCGATGAAGAAATTAAAAATTATATCGTCGGCAATCTCTGCCGTTGCTCTGGCTTACATTCTCAAATGAATGCCATTAAAGCCTACTTAAAGGAGGAATAGAAGATGACTGTCGATAAAAAGAAAATGCGTGTTGTTAATAATAAAACATATTCAGTTGATGGCAAAGCCTTAATGCAAGGCAGAAGCTATTACACTGATGATTTAGCAGCACAAAATAGTCTAACTATTAAAATCTTACGTTCTCCACACGCTTTTGCTCATATCAAAAATATTGATGTTAGCGAAGCTAAGAAACTCAACGGTGTTGAATTAGTCTTAACTTATAAAGACGTTCCACATGTCTCTTTCTCTAGAGCAGGCCAAGGCTATCCAGAACCTTCACCACACGATAAGTTCATCTTGGATGAATATGTCCGTTATGTTGGAGATGAAGTGGCAATGGTTGCCGCTATTACTCCTGAGATTGCAGAAGAAGCACTTAAATTAATTAAAGTTGAATACGAAGTATTAGAACCGGTATTAGATTTTGAAAAAGCTTTTGAAAACAAATCAGTTATCCACCCTGAAGATGGCATTTGTGAAATGTTCCCAATTGGTTTTGAACCAAAGAAGAATGTTGCCGCTGCATATGAGATGGAAGTTGGTAATGTCGAAGAAGAACTTAAAAAGTCTGATGTCGTAGTGGAAGAAGTGTTCTATACACAAGCACAAGCTCATGCGATGCTTGAAACACATAGCAGCAATTCTCGTTTAGATGAACACAATAGATTAGTTATTTATTCCTCTACCCAAACCCCATTCCATATGAGAAGAATTATGGCAACGACACTTGGCATTCCAGTAAGTCAAATTCGTGTAATTAAACCAAGAGTTGGTGGTGGTTTTGGTGGAAAACAAGCTTTCCACGGTGAATTTTTCTGTGCTTTAACAACTTTACGAACAGGCAAACCTGCAAGATGCGTTTACACTCGTGAAGAAGTATTTGAAAGCAGTTATACACGTCACCCAATGAGAATCACAATGAAAATTGGTGCGATGAAAGACGGAAGAATCAACGCGATTGATTGTCGTTCATTAAGTGACACTGGTGCGTATGGTGAACACTCGTTAACAGTCTTTATGATTGTTGGTAGTAAAGTCTTACCACTTTATAACAAAGTCGACGCTGTCCGTTTTGGTGGACAAGTTGTATACACAAACCATGTCTCAGCCGGAGCCTTCCGTGGATATGGTGCTATTCAAGGTAACTATGCTCTAGAAGCAACTATTGACGTCTTAGCAGAAAAGCTAAAGATGGATCCAAAAGTTATTAGAGAAATGAATTCCATGAGAGAAAAGGAAACTTCACCAATCTTTGAGATTATGGGTGAAGGTACCAAAGGTACAGCAATGATAATGGAATCATGTAAGCTTCCATATTGCATTAAACGTGGTGCTGAATTAATTGATTGGGAAAAGAACTATCCATGCAAGAAAGTTAGTGATACCAAAGTTAGAGGATATGGCATGGCTATAGCTATGCAAGGTAGCGGTATTCCATTCATGGATATGGGTAGCTGTTCTATTAAACTCAATGATGGTGGTTCATACATGGTTACTGTTGGAGCAACTGATATTGGTCAAGGTAGTGACACTGTCATTTCTCAAATCGTTGCTGAAGAATTAGGAACAACAGTGGACAAAGTATTAATTTACTCATCTGATACTGACCTCACTCCATTTGACTGCGGAGCTTACGCAAGTAGTACAACTTACATCTCTGGAAATGCTGCTTGGAAAGCTGCACAAAAGATGAGAAAACGTTTAACTAAGGAAGCTGCAGTATTCCTTGAAACTAAAGAAGAAAATGTTGAATTTGATGGCAAAACCTTCACTTCTGGCGATAAATCCATCACTTTGAACGATATGTCAGTAAAGATGCTTTATAACAAGAACTTACAACAAGTTCAAGTTGTAGAAAGCTATTATGGACACGTTTCTCCGCCTCCATTTATGGCGGCTTACGCTGAAGTAGAAGTTGATATTGAAACTGGTGAATATGAAGTTCTTAATTATGTCACTGTTACCGATTGTGGAACAACTATCAACCCAATGCTTGCTAGAGGACAAGTTGAAGGCGGTGTTGTCCAAGGTTTAGGTATGGCGTGCTTTGAAGATGTTAAATATGACAAGAAAGGAAAGCTTATTTCTAATAACTTCCTTAACTATCACATCCCAACACACAAAGAAATTCATAAACTCACCACTGAATTTGCTGATTCTTATGAACCAACAGGCCCATTTGGTGCTAAATCAGTTGGTGAAATTGGTATTGATACTCCACCAGCGGTTATTTGTAATGCAATTTATAACGCGACAGGTGTAAGAATCCATAGATTACCAATTACTCCTGAAAAGATCCTTAAAGGAATGAAAGAGTTGAAAAAATAAATATGTACGATTTATTACTCAAGAATGGTTTCGTGTACCTCAATGGTCGTTTCGTAAAGAAAAACATTGGGGTTACTGACGGAAAGATTGCCTATATAGGTAATGAAGAGGTCAAGGCCGAAAAGGTTGTTGATGTATATCAAAGAAAAGTGTTGCCAGGATTAATTGATCCACATGTTCACTTTGATTTATTCTGTGGCACAATTCCTAGCCGCGACGACTTTTACTATGGAAGCAAATCTGCAGCTTATGGTGGTGTAACCACAATTGTGGATTTCCTTGATCCAAGTAGAAACGCTAAAGAATTAAAAGAATCATATTATGAAAGATTAAAAAAAGCTGAAAAGTGTAATGTAGATTATCACTTCCATGCTTGCATTAGAGAACCTAACGGAAATCTTGAAGAATATATTCTTATGATGAAAACCTTAGGCATTAACACCGTTAAATTATTCACAACCTATTCCGAAACACATAGACGTACATATGATAGAGATATCAAAAAGTTATTAGCTTTATCTAGAAAGCATAGATTCCTCGTTTTAGCGCATATTGAAAACGATGAAATGATTAACCGCGATGAATCATTAACATATCAAGACTTAGCGGAGGCTAGACCATCTGAAGCAGAGACTTCTGAAGCCTTAAAGTTATGCAAATTTGCTAAACAAACTAAGGGATATTTATACATGGTCCACTGTTCTAGTGGAAACACCCTTCAAAAGATTTGTGAGAAATACTATAGCATCCTTGGAAAGAACATTTTCATCGAATCTTGCCCTCAATATTTTGTGTTCAATAAAGATAAATTGAAGGGTAAACAAGGATACTTATATACTTTTGCTCCACCTCTTAGAAGTGAAGAGGAAAGAAAATTATTAATTAAGAACATTGAATACGTAAATACAATAGGAACAGATCACTGCGCTTTTAACATTGAAGATAAAGAAACTCATACCTATCTTAAGGGCATGCCTCTAGGAGTCGGTGGCATTGAATCTAGCTTCCAAATTATGTACGAAATGTTTGGAGATCAAATAATTAACAAGATGAGTAAAAATATTGCGAAAATTGAGCGATTTGCTGGAAAAGGTGAAATAAAAGTCGGAAATTTCGCGGATTTTGTCATCCTTTCTGGAGCAACACATGAAGTTGGAAAACCACATGGTGCAGTCGATTATTCGATTTACGAGCACATCAAAGTCAATACCACAATTGAATCCACAATGATTAGAGGAGAGTTTGTTCTCTATAAAGGAAAATTCATCTCTCACAAAGGTCAAATTATCAACTGTGGGAAAGGAGTTTCCAAATGAAAGCAATAATCAACGCTCGAATATACGATTACGATAAATACATCGAAAATGGCTACGTTGTTTTTGATAAAAAAATCGTAAAAGTAGGTGAAATGAAGTCATTTAAAAACGATGGCTATCAACTTATAGATGCTAAGGGTCAAATGTTGCTTCCAAATTTCGTTTGTGCCCACTCTCATATCTATTCAATTTTCGCTAGAGGTCTAGCTTTACCATTTAATCCAAAAAACTTCCAAGACATTCTTGATCAAATGTGGTGGAAACTTGATTCTCAAATTGATAATGAGATTACTTATTATTCTGGAATCGCTGCTGGAAGTGAATTTTTACTTAATGGTGTCACCACAATAATTGATCACCATGCTAGTGGAACTGAAATTATCGGTTCACTTACCTCTTTAAAGAAAGCACTAAATAACACATTACACATGAGATCAATCTTGTGTTTTGAAAGTAGTGATCGTTATCCAATCAGAGATTGCATTAAAGAGAATATGAGTTTTGCAAACAAGAACCACACTGAATTTGTAAGTGGATTATTTGGAATGCACGCTTCTATGTCTTTAAGTGATAGTAGCCTTAAATTAATTTCTAAGAAATTAAATAACACTCCTATTCATATTCATGTCGCAGAAAGTGATATGGATGAAAATGATTGTTTAGAAAAATATGGAACAAACATCATTTCTAGATTGGATAAATATAATTTAATTAATAAAGATTCTCTTATTGTTCACGGGGTTTTCATGAACGATGAAGAACTTGATATCATCAAAAATAGAGGCGCATATATTGTTGTAAATACAACAAGTAATTTAAATAACGCGGTTGGAATTCCTGATATTAAGAAATATATGGAACATAACATTCCAGTTATGATTGGTAATGATGGCCTATCTAGTTCAATGGCAACTGAGTATTTAAATGCGATGTATCTTACACATTTAAAGAACAGTAATCCTACTGCTATGAATATTGGTCATATCTTTGATATAATCAATAATGCATATAGTTATGTTGGACGCCGATTAGGCATTAATATTGGCAAAATTAGAGAAGGCTATGTCTCTGATTTTATGCTTATCCCATACACTCCATTTACAGAGATGAACTCCAATAACGCTTTTGGTCATGTGTTTTATGGTTTATTCCCTAACTTTAGACCAAACGATGTCTTTGTAGATGGAAGTAGATTAGTTAAAAATGGTGAACTAACATCTAAAAAAGCAAAAGCAGAACTAATTGAGTCAAGAAAATATAGTGAAAAACTTTGGAAGAAAGTGAAGGAAATCTAGCTATGGATTTAACAACCAAATTTGATGGATTAACCCTAAAGAACCCACTTATGCCAGCAGCAGGACCACTTGTTGGAGATGCTGAAAAATTATTATGGCTTAAAGATCAAGGACTTGGTGCTTTAGTAGCGAAAACCATTTCCACTAAAGATGCTCATATTCCTCATCCATGTATTGTTGGAGAGGGTAATAGTGCAATCTTTAACTGTGAATTATGGACAGAATATCCAAAAGAAAAGTGGATTAATGAATTCCTTCCAGAATTAAAGGCTAAAAAAGGAGATACACCTCTTATTATATCCGTAGGATATACAAAAGAAGATATGGAAGAATTAATTCCTCTTCTTGATGAATTTGCAGATGCCTTTGAAGTGAGCTGTCACTATGTCGGAACTGACCACGAGAAGATGGCAGAAACTGTTAGAACAATTAGAAAGCACACGAATAAACCTTTCTATATGAAAATATCACCACATATTCCTGATCCAGCAGGATTTGCTCATACCATTAAGGCAAATGGCGCTAATGGTGTTGTGGCAATTAATTCCTTAGGGCCAAGTATGGTTATTGATGTTGAGAACCGTCAAATGGCGTGTTCTAACGATAAAGGGTTTGTGTGGATGAGTGGACCAGTAATTAAGCCACTTGCTTTAGCAACCGTTTACACAATTAAACAAGCCGAACCATCTTTAACTGTTATTGGTGTTGGTGGAGTAGCTTCTGCTAAAGATGTCATCGAATTCTTATTAGCAGGTGCTTCTGCTGTTGGAATGCTTTCAGCACCAATGCTTAGAGGAAAAGAATTATACGCAAAGATTATTAATGACCTTCCAAAAGAATTAGAGAAATATGGTTTCTCTTCTATTCAAGAAGTCATTGATACAAAACTTACAAATAAAGTTACTTATGAACACGAAATGCCAAGTGTGGATTCTAGTAAATGTTCACACTGTGGAATGTGTTCAAGAAACTGCCCATATTTTGCAATTGATATGGACGAAAACAAAGTACCAGCATTTAATCCAAACAAATGTTTCAAATGCGGATTATGTGCATCCAAATGCCCAACAAAAGCTATTAAATTTTAATCATTTATGATTAACGAATACAAAACATCAGTCAAAAAAGTCGATAATGAAGAAAAGATGTCAGGAATGGCAATCTTTACTGGCGATATCCGTATGGATAACGTCCTTTTTGCAATTCCTGTTAGAAGTACAGTATCTCACGGAAAAATCTTAAAGATTAATGTTCCAAGTTTACCAAGAGGATATTACTTCATCTCTGCAAAAGATATTGTTAAAGAAAATGTTTGTAACATTATCGCTTCTGACTGGCCTGTATTCGCTGATAAAGAAGTTAATTATAAAGGTGAGACCATAGGTCTTATTGTTGGTCGTAAAAAATTAACATGTTTAAGCCTTGCTAAAGATGTCCATGTTGAATACGAAGAACTTGAACCAGTGTATGAAATGAAAAATTCATATGTTCATAAAGAGTTCAACAAAGGCAACATAGAAGTCTTTAAAAATGCGAAAAAAGTATTTTCTGAAAGCTTTGAAACTGGATATCAAGAACATATCTATTTAGAACCACAAGGAATGCTTATGTGGTTAGATGGTAATAAAATTACCATTAAGGCATCAATGCAATGTCCTTTCTATATCAAAAAAGCGGTTGAAAGAACATTAGGATGTGACTCTAGTAGAGTTAGAGTGATTCAACCTGCTGTCGGTGGTGCTTTCGGCGGTAAAGAACATTATCCATCTTTGATGGCGGCGCAACTAGCGACTGCAATTGTTAAGATTAAAAAACCAATTAAGATGATCTTTGACCGTAAGGAAGATATTACCTTCACCACAAAAAGACATCCAAGTAAAACTGATATCTCAGCTTATCTGGATGATAAAGACAATATTTTAGGTGTCAAAATTCATGTTGGAATTGATGGAGGAGCATATATTGGCTGTTCAATGGTTGTTCTTTCCCGTGCCTTGATTGCATGTACTAACACATATACCTTTGATAATGTCGCAGTTAGTGGAGATGCCTATTGCACTAACAAGGTTCCAAGCGCTGCATATCGTGGATTTGGCTCACCTCAATCAATCTTTGCAATGGAGTTATTTATTAACCATTTAGCGGACTTCTTGCACGTTAATCGACTTGAGTTAAGAAATAAATACTTAGTTAAAACCGGTGATATAAGTGTCACAAACGGTAAATTCAGAGACCCAATTATTTTAAAAGAACTCATGGATAAAGCTATGGAGATGAGTGACTACAAAAAGAAAGTAGTCGAATATTCTAAACCAGGTTCTTTTAAAGGAATTGGAATGTCAACTTTCTTACATGGATGTGGTTTTACTGGAAGCGGTGAAAGCACAATCATCAAAGCTAAAGTTAGAATTAGAAAAGACAAAAATGGTGTCGTCACCTTCTATACTTCCCAAGTAGATTTTGGACAAGGTAATAGAACGACATTAAAACGCATTGTAGTTGATACTTTGGGTATTCCAGAAGACCAAGTAATATATGACGCACCTGATACAGATAAGACATTATCAACAGGACCTACTGCCGCTAGTAGAACAATTATTATTGTTGGTGGACTAGTTGGTAAAGCTGCTCAACACTTAAAAGAAATCTGGCAAGATGGTGTAGAACAAGAAATTGTTGAACCATATGTTGCTCCATCCTTTATTAAATGGGATGAACCAACTATGCAAGGTGATGCATATCCTGGATATGCTTGGGGAGTCAACATTGTTGAAGTAAGTGTTGATCCAATTACATATCAAGTGAATATCGATGGATGCTGGTCAACATATGATGTTGGTCACGCGATTGATGAAAGAATAATGATTGGACAAGCTGATGGTGGATTAGCCCAGGCTTTAGGTTGGGCCTATTTAGAAAAAGAAGAAATCGAAAATGGTGTTTTCAAACAAAAGACACTTAGTGACTATGTCATCCCAACAATGATGGATTTACCAAAGATGGAAACTGCCTTTATTGATAATCCATTCCCTTATGGCGCTTTCGGGGCTAAAGGGGCTGGAGAATTAACGTTTGTAGGAGGCGCTCCTGCATTCTGTCTTGCTCTTGAGCAAGCAATCAATAGAAAAGTACATAAGATCCCAGCGACACCTGAATACATTATGGAGTTAATCGAACATGGAAATTAGTTTTATTTTGAACAATAAAAAAGTAACAATTGATGTCACTCCATCAATGCGTCTTTTAGATGTCATTCGTGAAGAATTACATTTAACAGGAACTAAAGAAGGGTGTGGAGAAGGCGAATGTGGAGCATGCACTGTTTTAGTTAATGGCGAACCATATAATTCATGTCTTACTCCTGCCGCTAATGTGATTGGTAAAGAAGTAATGACTATTGAAGGATTTAGAGAAACAAAAGCGTATCGAGTTATCGCTGATGCATTCGCTAATCAAGGTGGTAGCCAATGTGGCTTCTGTACACCTGGCATGATTTTAGCGAGTTATGCTGTTCTTAAGAAGAACCCTCATCCAACCGAAGAAGAAATTAGAGAAGCTTTATCAGGCAACTTATGCCGCTGTACTGGATATAACTCCATAGTTAACGCAGTAATGCTAGCTAGCAAGAAAGGAATAGAATTATGATCCAACATTTCATTCCTTCTAATCTAAATGAAGCTTTAGAAATTCTTTCTAAGCACAACTGTTTTATTTTTGCTGGTGGCACTGATTTAATGGTCCAAAAACATATTAGTACTGGAGTACTCCCTCATTTTGAAAAAGACATTCTCTACGTGATGGATTTAAAAGAACTAGATTATATTAATCTAGATAGTGATAAAAATATCCACATTGGTGCCTCTACTAGATTTATTGAAATTGAAGAGTCTCCTCTTGTTCCAGAAATCTACAAAAAAGTTATTAGAGAAATTGCTTCTCCTAATATCCGTAATATGGCCACCATGACTGGTAATATCGCTAACGCTTCCCCTGCTGGAGATAGTATTGTCCCATTAGTGCTTAATGATGCAGATGTAGTTTTAGCCTCAGTTAATGGAGAAAGAGCTATCTCAGTTAATGACTTCATCTTAGGCGTTAGAAAGATAGATAGAAAACCAGATGAAATGATTAAAGAAATCGTCTTAAAACCTCAAGAACTCAACTATTTTTATAAGAAAGTTGGTTCTAGAAAGGCTGAATCAATTACTAAAGTTTCTTTCTTAGGAGCATATAGAGTTGAAGGTGGAATTATCAAAGATTTTAGAGTGGCCTTTGGTAGTGTCGCTATTAAAGTTGTTCGTAATACAAAAGTTGAAAAGAAATATATCGGTAAATCAATTAATGAATTAAAAGTTAATCAAGTGGTGCAAGATTACGCAAAACTCATTGCCCCAATTACTGATCAAAGAAGCAACAAAGAATACCGCCACAAAGTGGCAATGAACTTATTAAAGAAATTCCTAATAGATTTAAAAGGAGAAACCGATGAATAAATATATTCGTGGATACCGTTGCACAGTCTGTGGAGAATTTTTTGAAACAAAAGAGGCGATGATGACTTGCCCTCACTGCGGAGAAAAAGGAATCCTAGACGTCGAATATGATTATGATGCTTTAAAACAAGTTTTAACCAAAGACTATTTTAAAAACAATCGTGATTATTCAATGTGGAGATATTTCCCGCTAATGGGAATTGAAGAAGAAAATATCCATAAGATGCTTAGAATCGGATGGACCCCACTTGTGAAGTCCTATAATTTATCAAAAGAATTAGGATTAAAAGAACTCTATATTAAAGATGATGGTCTTAATCCTAGTGGAAGTAGTAAAGATAGGGCTAGTGGAGTTGCTGTATTAAAAGCTATTGAGGCAGGAGCAAAAGTTATTTCATGTTCCTCTACTGGTAACGCTGCTAGTAGCTGTGCATGTCACGCTGCTCATATGGGAATTCCAGCAGTTATCTTTGTTCCAAAAAGAGCCCCTATTGGTAAATTAACTCAAATCTCATTATATGGAGCTACTTTAGTAGTGGTTGATGGCGATTATAAAGCCGCCTTCCGCTTATCTAAAGAAGCAATTAATAAATATGGTTGGTATAACCGTAACGC
>DFJP01000039.1 GCA_002373085.1 Caryophanales bacterium UBA3668
CCTTCTTCATCCATTTTGGATGCAACATATATAACTGGTCTCTTATCTAAACCGAAACCATATTCTTTGAGTTCTTTGGAAATAATCTTGTAATCGCTATAAGGATCTCTACCTGATTCTCCCATATCAATGACATGAACGATAATTCGACATCTTTCGATATGTCTTAAGAATTGTAAACCAAGTCCTTTTCCGTCATGCGCTCCTTCAATAATTCCAGGAAGGTCTGCCATAACGAAGCTTCTACCGTCTTTTGAAGTTACAACACCTAAATTAGGAATGATTGTGGTAAATGGATAATCAGCAATTTCGGGACGAGCACTACTAACGACAGATAATAAAGTTGATTTTCCGACACTTGGGAATCCAACTAATCCAACATCTGCAAGTAATTTTAATTCTAAAATTAAACGTTTTTGCTCTCCTGGTTCACCATTTTCAGCAATTCGAGGAACTCTATTGGTTGAACTTTTAAAGCAAGTGTTTCCTCGTCCGCCTCTACCACCTTTAGCGACTCTTAATTCGAGTCCATCAGTAGAAAGGTCGCCCAAGAATTTGTGGTTCTTTTCTTCATAAACCACTGTTCCAACCGGAACATCGACATAGATGTCTTCGCTTCCTCGACCATATTGATTTTTAATTCCACCCTTTTCTCCATCAGGTCCGATGAAGCATTTGGAGTGTCTAAAATTGAACAAAGTATTAATTTTGCTATTCGCTCTTAAAATAACAGAAGCACCTCTACCTCCATTACCTCCGGCTGGTCCACCTTTAGCGATATATTTTTCTCTTCTAAAGGCAATAGCGCCATCGCCACCTTTGCCACTTCTAACTTCAATAATTGCACGATCGATAAACATACATGTTAATTATATATTAAATATAATAAAAAGACCACAATTAATGTGGTCTAATTATTCAATTTGTTGCTGAATTACTTGTCAGCGATAACTCTCACCATTTTGCGATCTTTGCCTAAACGTTCGAATTTAACGATACCGTTGGCAGTTGCAAAGATTGTGTCATCTTTTCCTTTTTTGGTATTTTCACCTGGATAGATGCGTGTGCCTCTTTGTCTATAGATGATGCTACCAGCATGGCACCATTGGCCATCTGCGACTTTAGCACCTAACCTACGACCAGCAGAGTCACGACCGTTTTTAGTAGAACCGACACCTTTTTTAGAAGCGAGGAGTTGTAAATTAAGTTTAAACATCATAATGTGATTCATCCTTTCTTATAGATTTTCGATTTGGACGTACTTATGATTACTTTCTTCAATGGTCATTAATTGGACTTCCATTGTCTTCAAGACAACTGAGTCATAGTCACTTGGAATATCTAATGCTTTAACATAGATATGACCTTCTTCAAGCTTGAAGTCATATTCTTTATCTTTTAAGGCATTCATACCGCCAGTCATAACTGTTGATACTGCTGCGCATACAAGATCTTTTCCGTATTCTGCGCTATTAGCGTGACCTTTAACCTCGATTGAGATAATCTTTTGTGAACTTACGTCCCTTTTGATAACAATTTTAATCATCGTGATTAAGCGTTAATGCTTTCAATTAATAAGCAAGTAAATGGTTGACGATGACCTAAAGTGCGTCTTTCGTTAGCCTTGTTCTTATAAGTGAAAACACGAATCTTTTTGGACTTACCTTGTTTTTCAACTTTTGCAACAACGTTAGCTCCTTTAACATATGGGGTGCCAACTTTTGCTTTCTTATCGCAAACGAGAAGTACTTTGTCGATTGTGACGGTATCTCCGACTTTGGCGTCTAATTTCTCAACGAAGATTTTAGCACCAACTTCAACACGGATTTGTTTTCCGCCAGTTTCAATGATTGCGTACATTATTGTTCCTCCTTTTTTAGAAAATTCACTAAGGACTCGCTATGAAGGTAAACCCTAAGGTTTTTTATAAACCTTTTCTATGCGGTTGTAGCTAGTGAGGCGACAACGTTAGTTATATTACCATAACTTATTAAGTTAAGACAATAGACAAATTCACTTTTTTACATCTAGAAATGAATAATACCCATCATTTCCAATGATCAAGTGGTCAATCATCGGTATTTTTATCCTTCGACTCTCTAAAAATAATTCACTAGTAAAAATCTTATCTTCTTTACTTGGTGAACAGCTCTTTCCTGGGTGATTGTGGATGAGATAGAAATATTTCCCTTGAGAAACAAGGAGTTCTCTCCAGATATCTTTATAAGAGAAAAGCATGTTATTTTCAGTGCCGATATATAGAGTTTTTTCTCTTAATATTCTCCTTCGACTATTAAGAACGATAAGTATTAGATTTTCTTGACTAGAGGAAGATAATTTTTCTTTGTATTTGTTGTACAAATAATCTCCATCAATCTCGTTTTCTTCACTCTCTTTTTCTTTAATTGATAAACGAGAATGAAGTTCAAAAATCGCTGCTAAATTTAATGCCTTTGCTTCCTTTATTCCTTTGATATTTTTGAGTTCATTTAAATCAACTTTAGATAAGGAAATAAGTCCTCTATAATCTCTTAATAAATCGCTAGCAATTTCTAATGCGCTTTTCCCTTCATAGCCAGTTGAGATTAATAAGGCTAATAATTCAACATCGCTTAAAGAGGCTAAACCATATCGAAAAGCTTTTTCTCTAGGTCTATCTAGAGTTGGAAGATCTTTAATGTTCCCCATTAGTTCCAGGTAAATTTCCAACCGCCAGGTATTTGAGCAGTACCTTTTTTAGAAAGGAAGATTTTATACACTACTACTGCTAAAACTGCAGCAGCTAAAACAGCCATCACTGCAGTTAAAGTAATAGCGGTTCCTCCACTTACTTCAGCTTGCATTTCTTCGTCTGTCATTAATTCATAGTTCATAATATTTGCCCCCTTGAAAGATGAATTTAGAGGGACCACGGATAGAAAGGATGATATGGAATAAAATAGGATTTGGGATTTTGTGGCCCCTCACTATATATACGGAAATACATAGTATTTCCTTGAGGGCCATTTTTAAAATTTTTAATAAATTTTTTTCAAAAAATAAAAGACCTAACAGAGTTAGGTCAATTTTTGTATTTTTTTATTTAGATCTTGGCAAGCTTCTCTTTTAAGTCTTTTAAGTTAGCTTGGTGGATAGCGAGCTTTTCTTTTTCTAAATTAATTTTTTCCGCAGGTGCTTTAGCGATGAAGTTTGGATTAGAAAGCATCTTTTCTGAACGAGCAATTTCACTCATTTCAGTTTCAATGTCTTTTTCTAATTTTTTCTTAATTTCATCTTTATTTACACCACTGGTGATAATGAGTGAACCGAAGTTATAAGAATACATTTCTCCGTTAAGTGTAGATATATCAGAGGCGACTTGAACATCAGAGAATGTAAATCTATTTAAATAGATTAAGAAGTCTTCACTCACATTAATCTTTAAAGAAATAGAGATTCCAAGTTTAGCGCTTGGGGAGAGTTGATTAGAAATCTTGTAGTTTCTGACTTCTTTAATCATTTGGAAGAGTAATTCGATTTCATCATCACTACTATTGTCTAAATATTCCTTCTCGACTTGTGGATAGGATTCTAACATAACGCTTTCTAAGTGAGATGGAAGATTTTGATATAACTCTTCAGCGATAAATGGAGTGTATGGATAAATGAGTAAGATAATAGTCTTTAAAGACTTAAGTAAGATTGTTCTAGTGACATTTGCTGCTTTTTGGTCGTCTCCATTAAGTTTGACTTTACTCATCTCAAGATATTGAGAACAGAAGTCATCATAAACGAAGTTATATAAGTGTGAACTTGCAGCGTTAAAGTCATATTTATCCATGTTCACTGTGACATTATTAATAGTAACCATAAGTCTATTAAGTAACCACTTATCCAAACTTGATAAATTAGATTTAACTAATTTCACTTCTTCAAATCCTTCAGGAATTGAACTTAAAACATAACGTGCAGAGTTCCAAATCTTGTTCAAATAGTTGGCACTACTTTGAACTTTTTCTTCGGAATATCTCATGTCTTGTCCTGGAGTGCTATTAGTGGTTAAGAAATATCTTAAAGCATCAACGCCATATTTATCGATAACTTCAATTGGGTCAACACCATTGCCTAATGATTTAGACATTTTTCTTCCTAATTCATCTCTAACAAGTCCATGGATAACAGCGTGTTCAAATGGACGTCTATGAGTGACGTTTAAGGATTGGAAGATCATTCTACTCACCCAGAAGAAAATAATGTCATAGGCGGTCACTAAACAACTTGTAGGGAAATATCTTTTTAAGTCGTCAGTTTCTTCTGGCCAGCCCATTGTTGAAAATGGCCATAATCCACTAGAGAACCATGTATCAAGTACATCAGTGTCTTGCTCATAGTTTTCAATATCTTTTGGAGGATCCATAGAGACAACTACTTCTCCTGTTACCTTATGGTAATAGGCAGGAATTCTATGACCCCACCATAATTGACGGGAAATGCACCAGTCTTCAATATTATTCATCCATTGAAGGAAGGTATTTTCAAATCTTTGAGGAACAAATGTAACTTTATCTTTACCTTGTTGATTTTTAATGGATTCTTCGGCGAGTGGTTTCATTCTTACAAACCATTGCTTTGATAACATTGGTTCAACAACACAGTTATTTCTTTGAGAGTGACCAACCGCGTGAATTATTTTTTCTTCTTTGATAAAATCACCACGTTCTTTAATGTCTTTAAGAAGAGCTTCACGACATTCGAAACGGTCCATACCTTGATATTTTCCACACTTCTCATTCATAGAAGCATCTTTATTAAAGATGATTGGCATATCAAAGCCATATTTCTTTCCGATAACGAAGTCATTTGGATCGTGCGCTGGAGTACACTTCATCGCACCAGTACCAAAACCAATTTCAACATATTCATCTTCGATTAATGGAATAGCTTCTCCATTTGCAGGATTGATAACTTTGATGTTTTTGCCGTGATATTTTGTGTATTTTTCATCTTTAGGATTAATGACAACACAGACATCACCAAACATAGTTTCTGGTCTAGTGGTTGCAACTTCTAAATATTCATCACTACCGACAATGTGATATTTGAAGTAATACATGAATCCTTCATCGTCTTGGTGAATAACTTCGATGTTACTTAAAGCAGTTTGTTGGACTGGATCCCAGGAAATAATTCTTTCTCCTTGGTAGATAAGTCCTTTGTTATATAAATCAACGAATACTTTTCTAACAGCGAGATTAAGTCCTTCATCTAATGTAAATCTTTCTCGACTATAGTCGAGCATAAGTCCCATCTTCGCCCATTGTTCGTGGATGTTATTAGCGTATTCAGCTTTCCATGCCCAAGCGTATTCCAAGAATTCTTCTCTAGTAATCTTAGTTACATCGATTCCCATAGAGACGAGCTTAGCCATAACTTTAGCTTGTGTAGCAATGCCAGCGTGATCCATTCCAGGGAGCCATAAAACATCATATCCTTGCATTTTCTTATATCTTGCAATGATATCTTGAATTGTTGTATCCCAAGCATGTCCTAAATGTAATTTACCAGTAACGTTTGGTGGAGGAATAACCATAGAGAATGGATTTTTGCTTTTATCTCCAGCAGTAAAATAACCTTTTTCTTTCCAAGTTTCGTATTTACCTTTTTCTACTTCATGTGGTGAATATCTTTTATCTAACATTGGACTTTCCTCCTACAAAAATAAAACGTCCTTATTCTAAGGACGCGATTAACGTGGTACCACCTTAGTTCTAATAGAATTTCTCTATTAGCACTTATTTAATTATGTTCTCCCTAGCGACCTTCATGTAGATTTGCTATTAGGCTTCCACCATCCCTAACTCTCTATAAGTAGTCTCTACACTACTCCTCTAGTTCATTGAACGTGATAATTATATTAAGAATAATTACTTTTGTAAATTATATAAATAAAAAAGGAAGGACAATTCGCCTTCCTCGGTTATTAATAAGTTAATTATTCACCAGTGTATTCGTATGTTACAAATTGAAGAACAATTTCGTTGGATTCAACCCAACTGCCAATATCTAAACATACTGTTTCATCGTCTGTGATATATGTAACGCCATATCCATCAGAATTATCTTCTTCCCATTTGAAGGCTTCTCCTGGGAAAAGAACTACAAGATAATCTGGTAAAAATGTTTCAGCTTCAACAACTGCGCTTTCAAGCGTATATTCTGCGCTTGTTCCCCAAGAGACAACTGTGTAATACGCTCCATCATCAGTTCCTGGAGTAACAGCACTTGGGTCTTCATAGATAGTATTAATGATATCTTGAATTACGCTTTTTGGTGTGTATTTTGAACTATCATTGCCACCTGGAACTGCATTTGGATTACCTATACAGGTAATTGACATTGAAACAACTCTTCTTTGCTTTGTTGCAACAGTGAATGTTATTTCATCTGCTTCTCCTGTCCAAGTTGATGCTTCAAATCCAGCGGATTCATCAAGTGTTCCTTGATCAACAGTGAATGTTCCTTGAGCTTTGCTAGTAGTAGCAGAAAACTCTAATTCAATTTTTGTAATGTACTTGGCTTTAACAGTCATTGTATTGCCTGTATATAGTCTAACAGAGGCGCCTGTAGAGTCAGTGTCATAATATTTTGGCGAATTGCTTGAGTTAGTTCCTTTATCAAAAGAAATTTCAATTCCGTATGCGGAACAATCAGTTACTTCTCCTTCGTTTGTAAATCCCATTTTGTCCATAGAAACATCGTATGTTCCATTTACAAAAGTGTTGGTGTTTCCTCCGCCTTGCTCACCATTATTGGTGTTACAACTTGCGAGTCCTAATGTTGCTAATAAAGATATAAATAATAAACCCTTTTTCATAAATAACCTCTAATAGAGAAATATATCATTTAAATAAAAAGAAAGGAACAATTTCTTGATTGTTCCTTCTAAATTCTATTTGCTTAATTCTGCTCTTAAGACATCGAATGTTCTTGGCATTAAAGTTGAGACATAAATTACATCTTCTAAACTTACTCCATGAGATTTGATGTTTTGGTTGAGCTTGTGCTTTTCACTTTGGTTGATTTTATCAACTTTGGTGAACACTAATCGATAATTGAATTTGTTATCTTTAAGATAATCAATAATTTCAATATCATCTTCATTTAATTCTCTACGAGAATCTAATAA
>DFJP01000055.1 GCA_002373085.1 Caryophanales bacterium UBA3668
GAGATTAATTGAAATCCAACAAAACAGTGACCTTACATATCGCTTATATGACTATTTAAGAAAAGATAAATTTGGTAATTATCGTGAATTACATATTGATAAAGCTTTAGACGTTATTGACTATAAAACATATAAGAAACCTATTATTAATAGTGATTTACTCATGGACTGTAAATATTTCACAGTCAAAAGAGTGAATGTTAATAACGAATTAGAACTTAACGCAAATGGTGATTCATTTATCTCTTTCACCTTCTTAGAAGGAGAAGGAAATGTTGATGATCTTCCATATAAGAAATTTGATACATTCTTCCTTCCATATGGAAAAAAATGCGTTATTAAAGGAACTGGAGTCGTAGTTATCTCTAGTGTGAGAAAATAAAGAATATGATTGTTATTGGAATTGATGTTGGTGGTACCTCTATTAAAGGGGGAGCGATTAGAGATACAGGAGAAGTGTTAGATACTTTTTCTATTCGTACAGAAAAAAGCTTATCTCCAGAAGATATGTTTGGTTTATTATGTGAAGAAATAAATAAATTTATTTCCACTCATGAGTATGATGAAAAGATCTCAGGAGTGGGATTAGGCATTCCTGGCTTATTAGATAAGAAAAAAGGAATTATCTTCTCTAGTCCAAATATGCCAACATGGTTAGACTTTGAAGTTACTGAATATATTTCTAGTAGAGTCCATCTTCCAGTAAAGATTGTTAACGACGCTTCCGCAGCAGCACTTGGTGAAGCAAGATATGGTAGTGGCAAAGATTATGAAAATTTAATTATGATTACTCTTGGTACTGGTGTAGGTGGAGGAATCGTCTTAAATAAGAAATTATATGATGGATTAGGAGGAACAGGTGCTCAACTTGGTCACTCCTTAATCGAATTAAATGGAAGACAATGTAACTGCGGTAGAAAAGGATGCTTAGAAGCATATGCTTCTGCAACCGCCTTAATTAAAGATACAGAAAAAGCAGTAAAAGATAACCCTAATAGTGTTCTAGCTAAAATCGCTCAAGAAGAAGGAAAAGTAAGTGGTAGAACTGCTTTTAAAGCTGAATCACTTAATTGCCCGGTTGGACATAAAGTTATTGAAGATTACATTATGTATCTTTCTGAAGGACTATTAGACTACTGCAATATCTTTAGACCAGATATCTTTGTTCTTTCAGGTGGCATCGCTAACGAAGGGGAAAACTTAATTAACCGTATACGTTCGTATTTAAAAGAAAGAAACTATGGATTCTTAGGTTCTCCAGAGGTTTTGGTGAAGCAAGCTAATCTCGGATATGATTCTGGTAAGATTGGAGCAGCTTCCTTATTCTTCTATAATGATTAATATATGAAAGACTATTTGAAAGAGCTAAGAAAAAGAACTAACCATATGCCTTTAGTGCTTCCACATTCTGTGGTCATCCTTTTTAATGAAAAGGGACAAATCCTTTTAGAAGAGAGAAGCGATGATGGATATTTTGATTTCCCTGGTGGAGGAATCGATTTAAAAGAAAGCGCAGAAGAGGCCGCTAGTAGAGAATTATTAGAAGAAACTGGTTTAGTTGCTAAAAGGTTAGAACTCTTTAAAGTCTATAGCGGGGAAATCACTCACTATGTCTACTTTAATGGTGATGAAATATATGGAGTGGATCTTGTCTATATCTGTAAAGAATATGAGGGAAAATTAAAGCCTCAAAAAGAAGAAGTAAATAGATTATTCTTTATGGATTTAGATAATATGCCAGAGAAGATGTCAATCCGTAATAAACAGATCATCATCGACCTAAAAAACTATCTCAAATAAAAAAATATAAAAAATTTTTCAAAATGTATCTCTTAATGAGATATTTTTTATTTTGCTTAAAAATATAAAAAATTATTTAAAAAAGTACTTGCATTAATTTTTCTATAAGAGTAAAGTTGATGCAATCCACTTTTAACAGAGGTGGATGGATCCTAGGCTCTGATAGGGGTCTAGATAATCCAAGTCTAGGTAAGACAATTGCCGCGAAAAAAAGAAGTTGATACAGCGGTTTCTAAAGTTTAAAAACTCTAGATTAACAATTGAACTAGCGAGGTTAATCGCAAGATTATCCTAAGGTCGGTCCTCCCTACTTGTAGTGGTCGCTGAGTTAGAACTTAACAGCGTAATCCCACCGCCTGACATGAATGCTTATCTGATAAAGCAGTAATACGAAGAGGACATTGTAGTGACAGTCTCCTACAAAACAAAGAAACCCGCCATTCACGCTAGATCAACTAAACACGTGAAATAAGCAAGAAACTATCTGGTAGTAAATCTTGTAAAACGGCGATAGAGTTCAGCCGTGCATAAGACATTCAACCAACATTGTTACGTTGAATAACAAGGTTCCAGGATTAAATCTTCTGGTTAATGAATGCAAACGACTTATCATTCTAGTGAATGATAGAAATAGGCAACCCTCCCTACTTGTAGTGGTCGCTGAGTTAGAACTTAACAGCGTAAGAACCACCGCCTGACACGATCAAAGAGGAAAAATGATGTCAATCGACTAATAACGAAAGACAAAGCCTAATCCACATTACTTCAACTCAACGTGTGGAAATAATGGAAGAGTTTCAAACTCCGGGCATCTTCCATGAAGATAAGGTCTAATGAGTTTAAGACTAGATAAGTCAACCAGCTCCGTTTAATTGATGGGGGAGCCTCTAGGGAACAAAAAACCTTGGTTAATGGTTGCGCTAGCAAAGAATTATTTCGAAAGAAGTAATTATCGGTACGTTCCTCCCTGATAGCTTGCTATCACTGGTCTCTGCGTAAAAGTTTGGCAGATTAAACCCAGCACCGGACATGACGAAGAGGA
>DFJP01000086.1 GCA_002373085.1 Caryophanales bacterium UBA3668
AACTTTTGTTGATTTTTAGTTAGTTTGTGATGGGTTTTAACATCACTTCATAAAACTAAATCAACAAAAAATTTATTCATACTCACTAGTCTAGATATCCAAAACGGACTAGGAGGGCAAAGAAAGGAGAAAAAAACATGAATAAATTTATTACAAAGATCACATCACTAGCCTTAGGCGCAGCGATGATGATCGGAGTAGGTGTTGCCGTTCGTAGCAACTCGAAAAAGGTTGAGCCTGTTCACGCCGATTCAACGGTAACATGGTCCCAAACAACCGTATTGCCAAGTACCGCGACTTCTGTTAGTGGGCATAGTGATATTACATTCAAAACCAGTTCAGCCAATAGCTATACAAGTCCATTACGATTTTATGCCAATGTGACAATGACAATTGCCGCACTTAATGGCGCATCTATTAAATCTGTGACATATAGTGCTTCTTCAACTGGCAACTACGTAACATATGCAAAAAACGCAACCGTATCCCCATCTGTCACACCAACAGTTAGTGGCAAAGATGTTACTTGGACGTTTACTAGCGGAGCAACCGAATTCACTTTTAAACCGTCAAGTCAAACGCGCGCTACAGGTGTCACTGTAACTTACACTCCGTCGGCAACTCCACAAACCATCACAGTAGATCCATCTTCAAAAGAAGCATATACAGATGAAACCATTTCATTAACAACAAATGCAACATCTGCAAGCTGGGCATTATCTAATAATAATTGTGGTGCTTCTTTAAGTGCTGCAAGCGGAAAAACCGTTACTGTCAGCGCTACTAGTGCTGGTTCAGTTCGAGTTACAGCCACGGCAAGTGGTTACACCTCAAAATATGTTGATTTAACATTTATTGAAAAACCAACAAATCCTTATATCACTCCTGAAAAGAGTTCAACAAGTGGTTATACAGGAAAAAATGAAACGATTTCATTTGCTTATGGAAAATTGACCGGTTCCCTAAGTGTATCTTCAAGTAACACATCAGTTGTTACTGTTGAATCTCCATCTTATGATGCTGGAGAAGGAACAGTTCAATTCAACTATGTTGGAGCTGGTTCTACAACAGTTAAATTCTATGATGGTTCAACAGAATTAGCTTCTGTGTCAGTTAGTGTTACTGCTTCTTCTGTTACAATTACTGGATTGGCCGCTTCCGATAGTGTTTATATTGGAAAAACACTGGATTTAGGCTCTACCATTACTGTTACTGCGACTGGTAGCTATTCTAATGCTGTCACCTGGACGTCTTCTGTTCCTGCTAATGCAACAGTAAATAGTTCTGGTGTTGTCACCGGTGTAAAAGAAGGAAGCACAACAATTACAGTTGCTTCAGTTGATTATCCAAGTGCAACTATGAGTTGTACTGTCACTGTTAGCGAAGTCGTATCTTATGAATTGGTTACAGATGTTTCAAAATTAGCAGATGGTACACAATTCGTTTTAGTGGACTATGTCTCTAGCACTTATAGAATTGCTAAAGACTTAAACAGTGGACACATTAAAATGAACACTGTTACATCTAAGACCGAAGTTTCAGGTACTTCCTCTGGTGATACTGTTGTTACCGAAGAAGCCGATATTTTCACATTAGTTGGAAGTGCTGGAAGCTGGGAAATTAAACGTGGTGATACCTATTTGCAATTCACCGGAACCAGCAATGGTAATGATAGTTTTACAGACACAAGTAGTGATGATACAAAGTTCAGTATTGTAGCATCAAGTAGCGAAAATAAAGTAACAATTAATAGTAATTCAAGATCAAATCGTGCATTGAGATATAACACTTCTACTGGTGACCTACGTAACTATGTAAACACTGGTTCACAACCAGACCTCTATATGTACGCAATCATTCCAGCTCAGAATAAATTGGATTCAATTTCAATTACTGGACAAACTGCGTCATTTGCTAGTGGAGCAACATTCTCCTTTGGAGGAACCGTTACTGCTCATTATACACTAGAAGCTGATGCCAATGTGACAAGTAGCGCGACGTTCCATTTAGATTCCGAAAGCGGATCTAATATGTCTGGAGTTACTTTAACTCATGCTGCACATGATGGTCACACTATTTATGTCAAATATTCTGAAAATGACATTACAAAAACTGCCACATACACAATTAGTGTTGCGAATGCTCCTGTTGAAAGTGTGTCAATTAACGTTAATTCAGCAGAAATTGGATTAAATGAAGAATATTCAGTTTCTGGAATTAAAGTTACAGTTTCACCAGCTGATGCTATTCAAACATATGTTTGGACAGTTGCTAGCAATACAGTCGGTGATGATTATGAGTTTGAAGGCACCGAGTTATTATCAGGAGATGCAGCAGGTACAATTACCTTAAGATGTAGTTCAACTGCAGATAGCACGAAATATGCCGATTTGGTTGTAACTGTTACAGCTGATCCAACCGCTGAATTTACTCCAGCATCTGTATCGGGTTATGTCGGTAAAAGCGATGATGTCGCATTTACCTATGGCAACATGAGCGACACATCATTAATTTCTATTACATCAAGCAACTCATCTATTGCTGAAGTTGATGAATTTGTTGCAGATGCAGGTGAAGGCTTAGTTACAGTTAACTTTGTCGCAGCCGGTAGTGCCACATTATCCATCTCTTATAATGGAGGATCTACTTTAGATTCCATCACAGTTACAGTTTCTGCTGATTCGGTTACTGCTTTAACTTGGTCTGCTCCAACTATTAAAGTTTATAGTGGTGCAACCACAACCGTATCTGATGCAAGTTCCTGGAACGTGCATTACACCATGGCAAGTGGTGATTATGGTAGCCTAGTTTATGGGGAATATACTCTCAAATTAGGTGGAAGTTCAATTACTCTTCCACATACATGGGATGCCTCTGAAGACGGCAAAGTTCTCAGCATTGAATATGGTGGATTTGCTTCACCAACAACTTCAACTGTTAATGTCACCCAAACACTTCGAGCTGTTATGGCTCCAGTTGAAGGAGAACCTACTACATCTACCTTAACATTTACAAAAAAATATTCCGATGGTGGTGCAACCGCTGATGATAGTAAGGCTTGGACTGTTACTTCTGATGGAACAGAATCAAATTTTGATTCGACAAAAGGTATTCACTACGGAACTAGTAGCGCTGCAGTTCAATATATTAAATTGACATCTAGTGATTTTACTTCTGGTAAGATTACAAAAGTTGAAGTTAATGCTTCTACAGCAAGTGGTGTTTCCGCAACAGTATCAGTTACAGTTAGTGGAGAAGCCTTTGGTGGCGATCCACAATCATTATCAACAAGCGCAACAAACTATACCTTTACTGGTAATGTTGATGCTGATGAGATTGAAGTTATTGTTACAAAACCTTCTTCAGCAACAAAAGCGATTTATTGTAAATCAATCGCTGTTACATACGCTGAATCAAGCGGTACTCAAAATATTGCTAACGTTGCAGGCCACGAAGCTGCACAAAAAGCTGTTGTTGCATTTGCAAAAGCTATGAATGCCGCATTTGACAATACAGAAAATTGTACAGATGGTGTTGCTGCTGCATGGTCAACTGCTAGTAGTGCATACTCATCTAATATTACTAATAATGCTTCGCTTAGTGCAGATGAAAAAGCTTATGCAAAGAACTTAATTAAGTATGCATCTGCTCAATATACAGACGATACTGATGCTGATTATAGTTATTGTCTTGAAAGAGCTATGGCAACTTATGAAGCTTGTATCCAAAAACATGGACAAACAGGTTTCATGACCGATGTTAGATCAGTTTCTGCATCATCTAGAATTACTTCACTATCATTATTAAATAATGGTAATTCAAACACAGTAGCGATTATTGTAGTCATTTCAATAATCTCAATTACATGTATTGGTGGATTCTTCTTCTTACGCAAACGTAAAGAAATCTAACTCAATTAACATATCTACCTAGTAGATAAAGGAAGACCTATTCTCGACCAGAATGGGTCTTTTCTTTATGCATGCGTATCACATACACATGCGTATCTATTTAATAGATATATAAAGAAATATTTTGTTAGTATTGTCTAACATTTGTTTTCTTTAATATAATGAAAATAACTAAGGAAGTTAGATATATGAAGAAAACAAATGTTTTTCCTTTGTTAGTTTCTTTATTTGTGCTTGTTTCTTGTAATACCCCTAAGGGAGGAAATAAAGGAAACACAAATAAAGAAATAACAAAAGAAGTATATGAAGATTATACTGACCCAAAGAAACTCCTTTTAGAGAGGAATCTTAGTTTTACGATTACTAGTGACTATGTCTCTAGTTCTAAAATAGGTCGAAGTATTCGAACAGTTAACCTTGACCAAGGTAAATTAGAGATGGGTATTGAACAAAATGCTGATAAACCATCTGATGATATTCCGAACTATGGTTTATTTAGTTATGATGAAAGTAGTGATACCTTATCTTTAGATTGGTATATTGCACGATATACTGAATCAGGATTTGATCGTTATCTTGTTCAACACATCGACAATACTCCAGCAAACTTCTCTTATTATGTTGGAGACTATCTTGGTTTAATCTTTGATGTAACCTATGATGAGCTAACATATGAAAGTGGTGCATATGTTGCTCATCATTTGACTAAACATGCTTCCGAGACTGATATAGATATTGATCGATATGAGATTTCTTTTAGTAATTCATTCGTATCAAAGATTAAACTAACTGGTTCGTTTACTGAAACTAGTGTTTCCTATACGTATGTCCAAGAGATTATCTTCAGTAAGTTTAATTCTGTTAGTGTAGCGTTCCCAACTATCTAAAAATTTTTTCAAATCTCTAAATAACCGAGAATTGTTGTAGATTTTGTAAAAATATATTGGATTTTATGGTGTCTCTATTTATCATCTTCCATCGACTTCTCTAGCGAATGCAAAGACATCTTTAGAATAATTAGTCAAAGAATATTCAAAAGTTTTTAACATACAAAAATGTGTATTATTCCATTTAAATCTTACACATTCTACAATTTTTTTGCTAAATATGTTGAAAATCTTTCTTATGATGATAAAATTTAGTCGAGAGGAACAAATATGTTAATTAATTTTGCTTTTAATAATTTCAAATCATTTAGAGAGTGGAAAGAATTATCTTTGCTTTCTTCATCAAAAATTCAAGATACATCTGATCACGAAATTAATGATGGTCGTTTAACAATTCTGAAAAATGCTGGTATTTTTGGTGCTAATGCATCTGGCAAAAGTAACATTGTTAAAGCTTTCGCTGT
>DFJP01000022.1 GCA_002373085.1 Caryophanales bacterium UBA3668
GATGAAAGAGAAGTGTTTAGAACTCATATTCTTTATTCATTACTTGAAGCAGCTTCTTATAACGTGAACCGTCAAAATAAGGATCTTGCTTTATTTGAAACAAGTAACATGATTTCTTTATCAAGTAGAAGTGAGCATTTAGCGGTTGTCCTTGTTGGAAACGAACTCAGTCGTGACTTAATGAGAAAAGAACCATATGATTTTTATCATATGAAAGGTATTGTTGAGAATATCTTTGAACTTCTTGGTATTGAACCTTCTAGATATAGATTTGATCGTTATAGTTCCACAAAAGAAGAATTACATCCAGGCAAATCTGCAACAATCGTTTTCCAAAACAAGGTTATTGGTGTCTTTGGTGAACTCCATCCAAACGCTAAAAAAGAATTTGGCTTTGCTAAGAGTAGTGCGGTTGCTTTAGAAATGAACTTAGAACAACTTTTAGAGGCTAAAGTATCTATCGCTAAGATGACACAAATCTCCAAATTCCCAACCGTTAACCGTGACCTTGCTTTATTGGTTAATAAAGATATCGCTAGTAGTGATATTGTTAAACTCATTAAGAAAAACGGTAACGGATTAGTTAAAGATGCGAAAATCTTCGACGTTTATGAAGGTGAAAACCTCTTTAATGGCACTAAGAGTGTTGCTATCTCTATTACATTAGGTAAAGAAGGCACATTAACCGAAAAAGAAATCACCGATACATTAGATAAAATCAAATTTGAGCTCGCCAAAGCATTTAATGCTGAACTTAGAATGTAATAATGAAAATTAATCGTTATCAATTTCAAAATAAAAATTACCAAATCGAAGATGACATAGACTTTTCTAATGTCACTTTTGATCCTACCCATATTCGTGGAATAAGTAACACCCATGTTGTTGTTACTGGTAATGACTATGATGATTATCTTGTTTTAAATATCAAAATCAAAGCAGATGTCATCGGAGTGTGCTCATATACTTTGGAAGACATTCCATTAAAAGTTGATATTTCTGCTTCTTTGTCTTTCTCATTTTTAGAAGAAGATGAAGATGTAATACACATTGATTCTCCAATTTTTGAGCTAGATCAATATATCTTAGACTTGATTATCGCCGAAGTACCTTTGACTTTAGTCAAAAAAGGCGCAAAACTTCCAAGCAGCGGCGACGGGTATCGAGTTTTAAGTGAAGATGAATATAACAAAGAACAAGAGAATAAAAAAGATTCTCGTTGGTCAGCGCTTGATGACATTGAATTAGATTAATTATGAAGAAACTTGTTATCTATTATTCCCACACTGGTAGTAGTGAACTTGTAGCTAAAACTTTAGAAGAAAAAGGCTATGAGATTAGAAAGGCTGAAGAAAAGAAGAAACTTCCGAAATCTTTCTTTTGGTCAATTATGGTTGGTGGTTTTAGAGCAGGCACTGCTCAAAAAGGAAAACTTGTTGATTATAATCCAGATGTTTCTGAATATGATGAGATAGTGATTGCTACTCCAATATGGAATGGCTTACCAACTCCAGTTTTGAATTCGATTATTGATAAAACTGATTTTAGTGATAAAAAACTTTGCTTTGTGTTTTCCGCTGGTGGAGGAGAGGCTCCTAAAACCGTTATAAAGATTCATAAGATATTTCCTAACGCAAACATTATTGTTTTGAAAGAGCCGAAAAAATATCCAGACGAGCTCGAAAAGATTAAAGATTTATAATCACACAATTAATTGCTTCGCAATTAAAATATAGAAAGTCCTGAATAATCAGGATTTTTTTCTTTATCTTATTTTTTCTTTAAATAGGTGTTGCATTATCAAAACAAAGTCCTTAAAATATAGGTACGTGGTAAAAAGTGGGAGAAAGTGGTAAATGTACTTTGGTAGTTATGAACACACTCTAGACGATAAAGGCCGTTTAATGATTCCTCGCAAATTAAAAGAGGGGTTAAGCGAAGGCTCACCTTTATATATCATGAAGGGTTTTGAAGGTTGCATCGCTGTTTATAATGAATCCGAATTTGCCAAACTTTCCCAAGAATGTTCTTCTATTTCTTTTAATAAAAAGAATTCAAGAACCTATTTAAGATTAATGCTTTCTAGTGTTACTGAATTGACAGTTGATAAAGTTGGTAGAATCCAACTTCCATCACAAACAATCAGTAAATATCAAATTGGCAAACAAGTAATGATTATCGGAGTGGGTGACCATTTCGAAATCTGGGATCTCGTTAAGTTTAGCGAATATCAACAAGAGGCTAATGAAAACTTCGAAGAAATCGCAGAATCATTAGACAAAGAAAATGACTGAGACACATATTCCAGTACTTCTAAATGAAGTAATTGAAGGTCTCAATATCAAAAAAGATGGTGTTTATCTCGATTTAACTCTTGGTAGAGCAGGTCATAGTTCACACATTCTAAAGAACTTATCTCCTAAAGGGTTATTAATCGGAGTAGATCAAGATGATGAAGCAATCGCCGCTTCTAACGCTAGATTATCCGAAATCAGAGATAACTTCATTCTCGTTAGAGACAATTTCGTCAATATTGATAATATCCTTTCTAATCTTAAGATTGAGAAAGTTGATGGAATACTCATGGATTTAGGAGTTAGTTCTCCTCAATTCGATGATCAAAGTCGTGGATTCTCTTATCGATTCGATTCAGAACTTGATATGCGAATGGATAAAAGAAATACATTGACCGCAAAAAGAATCGTTAATGAATATTCTTTACAAGAATTGACAAGAATATTTAACGAATATGGCGAAGAGAAATACTCATATTCCATCGCCAAAAATATCGTCAAAGAAAGAGAGCAACATCCAATTAATACAACATTCGAATTAATTGAGATTATCAAACGTTCTAAACCAATGAAGGAATTGGCAAAAGTTGGCCATCCTGCAAAGCAAATCTTCCAAGCATTAAGAATTGAAGTAAATGACGAAATCAATGTTCTAAAAGAAACGTTGACTAAGGCATTATCTCACCTCAATAAAGGTGGTAGATTAGCAGTCATTACTTTCCATTCTGGGGAAGATAAAATCGTTAAGCATCTCTTTAAAGAACTTACGGTTATTGAAGGAAATAGATTCGATCTTCCTCTTAACACAAAGGAAGTTGAATATCGCTTAGTTACAAAAAAAGGAATTAAACCAAGCGAAGAAGAAATAAAGAACAATCATCGTTCGGTGAGTAGTGTTCTAAGAATTATTGAAAAAATTTAGTGAAAGGAGAAAAACCATGCAAGTTAAAAACAAGCTCTACAAACATCACAAGAGTAAATTTGTTTTAGTCATGCGTAATTTCTCAATCGCTATTTCAGGTTTATTAGCTCTTGGTGCAATAGTGGCTATTCCAACCTACATATCTGATAAAGCCATCTCTGAAGCAGAGGCGAAAAATCTTGACGAAGAATACAAAAACGAAATGGATTTGGATGAAAGATTCGACAAGATTGAAATTCAATTTACTTACGAAAAATAAACAAGATTCCCCCTCTTGTTATTTTGGGTCTAGGTTCGCCTAGACTTTTTTATTTAATTAACAAAATATTGTTAATAAATCATGTGTGAGTTAAAATATTCCTGATATGAAGAATAATACTATCGCTTTAGAGATATCTCACAAATATATAAAAGTCGCATTTGGCTATGTTCAAGATGGCCAAGTTTTTATTAATTTTGTTAAGAAAGCTCCAATTAATCATTTTCTTGAAAATGGAATTATCAAAGAAAAAAATGCTTTGGTTAAAGACCTAATGAGAATGAATCCAATCGTTGATCAAGAATATCAATTTGATGAATTGATTAATAACGTAACGTTTGTCCTTCCACCTTATGGGTTAGAAGTATATCAAACTAAACAAATTACATCTGTTATTTCTCCTGAAAAAGTAATTGGAGAATTAGATATTAAAAATATCTACTCAATTATTAGAAACAAGAGACTTCCTGTTGATAATGAATTAATTGATATTGTCCCTGAAGCGTTTGTTATTGATAACGGTAATATGTACGCTCACGCACCAATTGGTAAGACTAGTAGCGCAATTACTGCCTTTACTAAAGTACTGACATTACCAAAAAGAATTAATCAAGAATATTCCGAAGTTGTTAAGAATGCGAATATTCAAATCAATAGAAAAGTAGTATCTACATTTGCCGCAAGCGAATTAATTGCGTCTTATCCAGATACTCCAGACAATTTCTTCTTAGTTGATATTGGAGCAGCTTCTACATCCGTTTCTTTAATAGGAAATAAACAACTATTTGCTACCCGTTCATTCTCATGGGGTGGAGATAATATCACCGATCACTTAGTTTCTAAATTTAATATCAGTGAAACTGAAGCAGAAAAAATCAAAGTATTATATGGCTTAGATAAACGCGTTATTAAGTTTGATTATTCCGTCTGCTCAGTAGAAACAGAAGAAGGAGTTACCAAACATTACGTTGGTGAACTCAATAGTGTTATCGAAGAAGAATTAGATGAATTAATAAGAAACATGAATAATGCGATTGAGCAACTAGCTCAAGCATACAATGTTATTGAATATGCGAATATGCCAATCATTTTAATTGGTGGAGCCTCTAAACTTAAAGGAATTGTCCCCTATATCCTTTCTAAAGAAACTTTCCAAAATGTTAAAACTCTCTCACCAACAACTATTGGTGCTAGAGATCCGAGCTTATTTGCTCTACTAGGAGCAATATATTCTGACAATAAATATCCAAACGCTTCCGATGAAGAAAAGAAGCAATCATCCCCAGTTAGTAGAGAAGAATAAAGGAGAAAAGAGTTATGCAAAATTATGATTTAGACAATTTTGAACCTGCTGCTAAAATCGTTGTCATCGGTGTTGGTGGTGCTGGTAATAACGCCGTCAATCGTATGATTGATGAAGAAATTTCTAATGTTGAATTCTATGTTGCAAACACTGATAAACAAGCATTAGCAACTTCCAAATCTTCTAACCGTATTATTTTAGGCGAATCTCTTACTGGTGGACTTGGAGCAGGTGGTGAACCTGAAATGGGTGAACAAGCCGCCGAAGCAAGCGCGGATGATATTCGTGAAATCGTTAAAGACGCAAATATGGTCTTTATTGCTGCCGGTATGGGTGGTGGTACAGGAACTGGTGCAGCTCCTGTTATTGCTAAGATTGCAAAAGAAGCCGGTGCTTTAGTTGTTGCTATTGTTACAAGACCATTCTCTTTCGAAGGAAAGAAGAGAACCATCAATTCAATTGATGGATTGAATAAGCTTAAAGGATCTGTTGACTCTTTAATTGTTGTTAGTAACGATAAATTATTGATCACAAATGGCAATACTCCAATTAGCCAAGCATTTAATGAAAGCGATAAAGTTTTAGCGCGTTCCGTGAAGACTGTTGTTGATTTAATCTTGCTCCCTGCAATTATTAACTTAGACTTTGCAGATGTTAGAAACACACTAAAAGATAGTGGTATAGGTTTAATTGGATTTGGCGTTGGCAGTGGTCCAAATAGAGCAAAAGATGCAGCCACTAATGCTGTTAATTCTCCGCTTTTAGAAGCTAGTATGGTTGGAGCAAAAAGAGCGATTGTTGCTATTACATGTGGCACTCAAGTAAACCTCTTTGAAGCACAAGAATGTGTTAACCTTCTTATTGATGCAGCAGGTAACAATATTGACATTAAATTTGGTATCACAATTAACGATCAATTAACCGATGAAATTTTAGTTTCTGTTATCGCTAGTGATTTTGAAAATGATGTCGACTTTACTTCTCAAACAATTGCGGCTCCTATTAAAACTGATACCGAAAATCAAAAAGCTGAAGAGCTTTCTGAAAACGCAAAAAGAGAACAAGAAAGATACCTTGAAGAAGATAGCATTATTCCTAACTTCCTCAAGAATAACTAATTATTCGATAATTTGATTTGAAAAGAGCGATTTTCGCTCTTTTTTTGTGCTTGCATATATGCAATAATTACATAGAGGTGCGCATATGAAATTGAAACTAACTAAGACATCCTTTGGCACATTAGTTACATCATGTTTTGTTATTTTTGCTATTTCTTGTGGACAGAATAATGGTCCAACAGATACTCCTAATCCTCCTAGACCTGTGGTTGAAGTTCCAGCAGAAAGACTTTATTTAGGAAGTCCGACACAAGAATTACATGTTGGTAATAGTTATACTATTAATCCAATTGTTTTTCCTTATAACGCTAAGCAAAACATTAAATACATTATTGAAAATAACGACGTAATTAAAGTTGAGAATAATCAAGCTATTGGAAAAAGTGAAGGCACCTCACTTATCACTGTTTATAACGATGAAGATAATGATGACACTTTAGACTCAAACGAAGTATCTAATGTCATGGGTTTTTCTATCGTTAATGAAGATCCAAATGTAAGAGTGGTTATTGAAGATAACAATATCACCCTTTCGGTCGGAGAATCTAAAAAGCTTACTTATGGCGTTGAAGGCGCTACTCCTAGTGGATTAGATTATGGCTTTTATAGTGACAACGAAGAGATTTGCACAATTTCTTCTGGAATAGTAAAAGCACATAAGGCCGGTACAACTCGAGTGTCAGTCTCTTGGCAAGGGTATCGCGGATATGCGAATATTACCGTTAATGATTATCAAGATGATAAAGGACTACACGCAAGTGGCATATCTATAGATGAAGAAAATATTGTTCTTTCTATCGGACAATCTCACAAGATTAAATATTCCGTCTATCCAGAAGGATCAATAGAAAAAGTAGATTCATTTAGAAGCAATAATTCTAAAGTTGCAACTGTTGATTCTAATGGTTTTGTTACCGCTAAAAAAGATGGTAGTGCAATCATTACTTTAAAAACATCAAATAATAAAATTAATAGAATTTTAGTGGTGGTTAAAGGCGCTAATAATGATGAAAATAGTTATTATGATAACTACTATGGAAATTTAACTTGGGAAAATGGTGAAGATTTAAAACAAAAGCTTCACAATATTATTTCCCAAAATGTTACTCCTTTAAAATACGAAGGGACAAACTGGGAAACAAACCAATTTGCTGATCAAGATTTATATAATCATGACGCATTAGATGTTGTGTATAACTACAATACAGTTGATAAAAGTAACACGACTATTGGTTGGCAAAGAGAACACGCTTTTGCTGCTTCCTTAATGACTGGTTTTTCAACTGGTCAAGCAGTTAAATCACTAGGCAGATCAACAGATTTCCATAATTTATTTGCTGCTAGTAGCGGTGCAAATGGTAGTAGAGGAAATAAGAACTTAGGCTATGCCAATCCTGATATTGCAGGATACGACACCAAAGAAGAATGTGGATTTGTTAGAAAAGCATTTGAACCAGGTGACAACGATAAAGGCAGATTAGCTCGTGCTATTTTCTATATGGGTGTTATGTATAGCACAGTCGAAAATGCTGAAATTCCTGAAACCTGGACATACTCCGGAGATGATGTATCCACTCATAGCGGCAAAACTACAACAGTTCGTTCTAATGTAAATGAATTACCACTTCAAATCGTTGAGAAAGATGTCGAATACAATAGAATCTCTCTTAACGAATTCATGAATCCTACAAAAAGACAAAATAAGGTGTATGTCGATTATTATCTAAATCAAATCACTGATGATTTGAGTTATGATGAAAAAAGACAAGCTGCGTATGTGATGTATTTAAATACATCAATGCCTTATGCGATTGGACATCTATCTGAACTTATTAAATGGAATAGTTTCTCTGTTGATTATGTAGAAATGCAACACAATAATTCAGTTTACTTACATAATTCAGCTCAAGGAGCTGGCACTCAAGGAAATAGAAATCCATTTGTGGATTATCCTCAACTAGTCGATTATGTCTATGGAGATTTAAGATTTGAATCTGGCTCTTTAAAAGATTTAACTCCTTCATATGTAGCTTTAGAAATGGGTAAAAATGAAGTTCATCATTATGCCTATAATGCTTCTAGTGTTCCTACATTTAAAGCTGGCACTAAGGCAAGCGTTAGCGAATTAGGAATTAAAGCTATTAAATATGATTTAACCGAGACAAATGTTGATTATTCTAAGATCAAAGTCGAAGATTACACATTCAAAGATGAAGATGCCACAACTGGTAAGCTTTTAAGAGTTGATACTGATAAAAATACATTATTTATCTTAGTTAATGTTGCTAGTGCAACTAACGTGACATTCGAAACATGTTCTTGGAGTTATACTCCAACATCTGGAAATAAGAGTGACTATACCGGTAGTGGTACTAGCTGGACTGCTAATTTCGGTGGTCAATTATTTGATGTGACATTTGGAAAATCCACATCAGTCTTTAATAACAAAAACACTCCAGCTCCTCCAGGAGTCACTATTGGAAGTAGTAATAATAATATCTCTTCTTTTACTTTGACAAGTCAAAGTAGTTGTAGTAATGTTAACGCTGTGTATTTTTATGCCGGTGCAAGCACAGGTACAGCGACATTCAATTACACAATTAGCGTCAATAATGTCCAAGTACTTAGTGGCACATTTGGAGGAAACACTCCTACATATAACGGAGGAATGTTTGCTAAAACTAGCGGAGTTATTAGCCTATCCATTACCAACATTAATTCTGGATTAGTGTTCTGTGGATTCGCATATAATATCGCAAATTAAATTATTAATAATTTATCAACATAGAAAGGAAGTAACATATGGATTATAAAGATACGTTACTAATGAACAAATCAAATTTTGAAATGAGAGGTAATCTTAATCAAAAGGAACCTCTTTTAGTCGAAAAATGGAAACAAGAAAAACTCTATGAACAAATGAATTTAAATCGTAAAGATGCGAAGGAATTTGTTCTTCATGATGGTCCACCTTACGCTAATGGAAACATGCACTGTGGACATATGCTTAATAGAATTTTAAAAGATTTTGTTATCCGTTATAAAAATATGTGTGGATTTAAAACTCCATTTGTTTTTGGATGGGACACACATGGTTTACCAATTGAAAACCAAGTAACCAAAAGTGGAGTTAATAGAAAAACAACTCCAATCGTTGAATTTAGAAAAAAATGTGAAGAATACGCATTAAAACAAGTTGCTAATCAAAAAGAACAAATTAGAAGACTTGGTTTAGTTGGTGATTTTGATAATCCATACCTTACTCTTAAAAAAGATTATGAAGCCATGCAAATTAGAGCCTTCTCCAAAATGGCCCTTTCTGGCTTAATTTATAAAGGATTAAAACCAGTCTACTGGTCACCAAGTTCTGAATCTGCTTTAGCAGAAGCTGAAATTGAATACGCGGATGTTCTTTCTCATTCAATTTATGTTGCTTTCCCTGTTAAAGATGGAAAAGGCGTTATTGATAATGATGCTCGTTTAGTTATTTGGACCACAACTCCATGGACTTTACCTGCTAACTTAGCGATTTCTGCTCACCCAGACTTTATTTATGGAGTTTATCAAACTTCAAATAGAGGCAAACTCGTCTTCTTAAAAGAATTTGAAGAAAATCTTACTAATGAATTAGGTTTAGAAGATGTCAAACTTCTTAAAGAAGTTCGTGGTAGTGAATTAGATTTAATCGTTTGTAAGCACCCATTCTATGATCGTGACTCATTAGTGATTAATGGCACTCACGTTACTAACGATGCCGGTACTGGTTTAGTTCATACTGCTCCAGGACACGGTGTTGAAGACTATCAAGTCTGCTTAAAATATCCAGGAAAAGGATTAGATCCATATTGTCCAGTTGATGAAAAAGGATATATGATGCCTGGAACTGGTGAAGGTATTGAAGGCTTATTCTATGAAAACGCTAACGATGCAGTTTTAAAAATCATTGAAGAAAATGGTTCACTTCTTAAACATACAACATTTACTCACTCCTATCCACATGACTGGAGAACAGGTAAACCTCTTATCTTTAGAGCAACTTCTCAATGGTTCTGCTCAATTGAACCAATTAGAGAAGAATTAATTAAAATCATTCATGAAACCACTTGGTATCCAAGTTGGGGTGAAAATAGAATGGTCAATATGATTAAAGATCGTGGTGACTGGTGTATTTCACGTCAAAGAGCGTGGGGTGTTCCAATTCCAATCTTCTACAATGAAGATGGAACTCCAATTATTGAAGAAAAAGTCTTTAACCATATTGAAGAGTTATTTAGAGAATATGGCTCTAATATTTGGTATGAAAAAACCGCCAAAGAGCTCCTTCCAGAAGGATATACAAATCCACATTCTCCTAAAGGAGAATTCACTAAAGAAAATGACATTATGGATGTCTGGTTTGATAGTGGCTCTTCTTGGAATGGTGTCTTAGTTAATAGAGGCATTAGATATCCAAGTGATTTATATCTTGAAGGAAGCGACCAATATCGTGGTTGGTTTA
>DFJP01000052.1 GCA_002373085.1 Caryophanales bacterium UBA3668
TAAAATTCAAATTATATGAAATGCCTGAAGAAAAAGTTCTTTGTTCAGGTAACTGTGAAAAAATCGGATTAGACAAAGGTATTTTTACAATTAAATATGATGGAAAAAAGGAAGTTAGCGAACCTGTTTTCCCAAATCATAAAGTTGCGGCTCAAAAAGTCGTTGATGAACTCTTAGCAAAGAACATCATTTCTAGCTACGATGAAATCAAAGCAGCAGGACATAGAATCGTTCAAGGTGGCAAATATTTCGCTCACTCAGAAATGTTTAATGAAGATACTGAAGCGAAGATTGAATCACTCATTCCTCTTGCACCACTTCATAACGCTGCTCACTTAACATGCTTTAGAGCGTTTAAAGCTGTCTTACCAAATTGCCCAATGGTTGCAGTTTTTGATACAGCCTATCACCAAACAATGGAACCACAGGACTATGTCTTCCCAATTCCATATGAACTCACTGAAAAATATGACATTCGTCGTTATGGTGCTCATGGTACATCCCATAACTACTTAGCGATTGAAGGTGAAAAATATTTAAAAGACACTAAAGGCAAAAGAATCATTTCTTGTCACATCGGATCCGGTGCTTCTATCACCGCTATTAAAGACGGCAAATGTGTTGCAACATCAATGGGCTTAACTCCTTTAGGAGGAATCATGATGGGTACACGTACAGGTGATATGGACCCAAGTGTTTTCAATTATGTTGTTAAAGTCACTGGTAAATCCGCTGAAGAAGTCTATCAAATGTTCAACAAAGAAAGTGGATTCAAAGGTATGTCCACTGTTGGTCCAGATAGTAGAGATGTTTTAGCGGCAGTTAATGCTGGTAATGAACACGCTATTCTTACAAACAAACTCTTTATTAGAAGAATTGCCGACTTCATCGGACAATATTTTGTCCGTTTAGGTGGAGCAGACTTAATTATCTTCTCTGCTGGTATTGGAGAAAATGAACCAAGAACCAGAAAAGAAGTTGTTGATCAAATTCACGATGCTTTAGGAGTGGAAATCGACGAAGAACTCAATAGCACAATCCATGGTAAAGAATGCTTAATTTCTACACCAAATAGTAAGATCAAAGTCGCAGTTATCCCAACTGATGAAGAAGTGATGATTGCCCGTGATGCTTATAACATGACAGTAGGAAAATAATGATGAAAAAATTAGAAAAAGAAGTTTTAGAACTTGGTAAGAGATTTAAAAAAGAAAACCAAGCTTTTGAAAAGCTAGTCCGTCAATATGATCGTATCGCAATCTTTAGACATATTATGCCTGATTATGATGCGTTAGGAACTCAACTTGGTTTATATCACTTTATCAAAGATAATTTCCCAAATAAGGAAGTTATTGTTGTCGGAGACAACCACGTCACATTTACTCCACGACTTTTCCAAGAAATGGATAAAGTAAATGATAGTTGGTTCGACACTCCATTCCTTGCCATTATTTGTGATGTCGGCGCTAAAAAAAGAATTGCCGATCCACGTTTTGAAAAAGGTGAAAAAATTGTCATCGTCGACCACCATCCAAAAGTGGAAGATTTAGCAACTTTTGATATTACTGACACTACTAAGTCTGCTGCTGCAGAGCTTATGGTTTCTCTCTTACTCAATTGGAAGGGAAAATATGTCTGGTCAAAAGAAAGTGCCACCAATTTTTATATTGGTATGGTTGGAGATAACGGAAGATTCCAATATAGTTCCACAAATGCACACACATTTAAGATCGCTTCTCACCTCATTGGATGTGGCATTAGCTTAAACGAAATTTATGGAGCAATGTATCTTAAAAACATTGATGACTTAAAAGTCACAGCCTATATTCTTAACAATTTCAAAGTCTCTCCTAAAGGTGTTGCCTATTATGTCTTAGACGAAAAGATTCAACAAGAACTTCAAATCACCACTGAAAGAGGCAAGGAAAATGTTAACCTATTTTCTAACATTAAGGGAATCAACATTTGGTGTTCAATTACTCAAGACACAGATCCTAAAGAACCATGTTGGAGAATTTCCATTCGTTCACGCGAATATGTGATTAACGGAGTCGCCGCTCAATTTGGTGGAGGCGGACACGCTCAAGCAAGTGGAGCAAAAATCAATACCCTTGATGAACTTCCTGAATTCATTGCAGCGCTTGATGCATTAATCGATTAATTAAATAGGACCACTGAAAAGTGGTTCTTTTTTTGTGCACAATAACCACCATTATTGGATAGATTTATTTATAAAAGTTCCTAATAGAGTATTTTATTTACGTATGTTTTAGATTATAATTAATCTATGTTTGCTCCTTTAAGAATTATCTCTGGATATTCTTTCCTTAAAAGCGGTTTAACAATTGATAAGATTGCTGCTTCCGTAACTAAGGAAGGCTTTTCTGGTGCAGGCCTTAGTGATGAAGGATTCCTTTATGGAGTGCCTAGTTTTGTTGAGGCTATGGAAAAAGCTAAAAAGGGATATCTTATTGGATTAGCAGTTAACTTTGATAACAACTCCCTAGTTCTATATGCATCTAGTGAGGAAGGATATCGTAATTTGCTAAAGATTACCGCTTTAGTAAGTAAAGACGAATTCACAATTAATGTTCTAAAAGATAATCATACTGGATTGATTGGAGTATTAGAGACTAATTACGGTAAATTCAAAGAAGAGTTTTCTTTAACTCCTAGTGTTGAATTTACTAAATATTTTGCGAAGTTATCTACTTCTGTAGATTGTTTCTATTTAGGTCTTGAAATCACAAACAAAGAGGAATTTAAACGCGCTCAAGAAATTAGAGAATTTTCTAATGAACATGCTTATGAAACTTTAGCGTTCCCTAGAATTAGATATCAAAAGAAAAGTGATGCAATCATTCTTATGATTGTTAATGCGATTGACCAAGATGAAAAAATTGAAGTTAAAGAAGAAAATGGGGAACAATATTTCCACGAGCTATCTTATTACACAAAGCTATACACAAAATCCGAACTCAATAAGACAGAAGAGTTAATCAAGAAGTCAACATTTAACTTCCATCAAAAAAGAGGTGCAATTGTCCACTACCCTGTTAAAGATTCAGTGGAGACAATTAAAGCAAACGTCTATCAAGGATTAAAAGACAAAAAAATCAATGATGATGCCCATATATCTAGAGCGAATTATGAATTAGAAGTTATAACTTCTATGGGGTATTCCGATTATTTCTTAATTGTCGCCGATTATGTTAAATACGCTAAAGAGAACGGGGTTTTAGTTGGTCCTGGTAGAGGAAGCGCTGCTGGTTCATTAGTCTCTTACGCTTTAGGGATTACTGAAGTTGATCCTTTAGATTTTGATTTGCAATTTGAACGTTTCTTAAACAAGGCTCGTAAAAGCATGCCTGATATCGATATCGATTTCATGGATATCTCTAGAGACAAGGTTGTTAATTACATGAAAGAAAAATATGGCATTGACCATGTCGCCAATATCGCCACTTTCCAAACTATTCAAGCTAAACAAGCGCTAAGAGATATTGGAAGAATTTACGATATTCCAACTCGTTACATTGATTTATTATCCAAATCCATCACTGACAAGATTTCTCTTAGAGAAGCATATAAGAAACTCCCTGCTTTTAAGAATCTTGTCGATTCTGATAAATATTTTTTAGATATCGTTTCTTTAGCGAGTAAGATTGAAGGATTACCACGTCAAGCTGGCCTTCACGCTGCTGGAATTATTTTAAATGACAAATCCATTGAAGAAGTTTTGCCAGTCACTGTTGATTTTGATGGTAACCTTGCTTCTCAATATGAAAAAGATTATCTCGAAGATCAAGGATTCTTAAAAATGGACTTCCTTTCTTTAAGAAACCTTACTGTTATTGATTACTGTTTGAACTTAATCAAAGAAACAACAGGAAAAGAATTATCGTTCTATGATTTGCCATATCAAGCAAAAGAAAGCATGGATATCATTAGAAGCGGCCAAACTATTGGCGTCTTCCAACTTGAAAGTGCTGGTATGAAAAACGCAATTAAAATCATTCAACCGAAAGAGTTTTTAGATATCGTTACTTTGCTTGCTATTTTTAGACCTGGTCCAATGGACAATATCAAAGATTATCAAGCCCGTAAAGCAGGCAAAATAAGAGTTACTTATTTAAGTGAATCTCTTAAAGAGATTCTTGCTCCAACATATGGAGTTATCATCTACCAAGAGCAAATCAATAAAATTGCTCAAGTGATGGCAGGATTTACTCCAGAAGACGCGGATTTATTTAGAAGAGCCATTTCTCATAAAGAGAAGAGTGTCCTTGAAAGTAGTAAAACTAACTTTATTAAAGGCGCTATAAAAAACGGATATAAAGAAAATGACGCAAACAACATGTTTGATGATATCTTAAAGTTTGCTGACTATGGCTTTAATAAATCTCACGCTGTCGTATATGCAATTATCGCCAGTCGTATGGCATATTTAAAAGCCCATTATCCACTTGAATTTTATTGTTCAATTCTCACTATTTCTAGTGGTACAACTGACCATAAATTCTCTGATTATGTAGCAGAGATTAAATCAAGAAATTATGAGGTCTATCTTCCGAATGTCAATTTAAGTAATAAATATTTTGTTATCACAGATAAAGGCTTATTATTCCCACTTAATATGATTAAAGGCGTTAACGAATTAACTGTCTCAAAAATCATTGATAATAGAATTGAAAACGGGGAATTCAAAGATTTCTTTGATTTCGTTTCTCGTATATATTCTCTTGGAATAAGTGAAGTTGTTATTTCTAAGTTCATTGATTCAGGTGCTCTTGATACTTTTAACTCATCTCGAGCAACTTTAAGAAACACTCTCCACTATGCATATCAATTAGCGGAATTATCTTATGATAAAAACGGTCAAATCATTTTAGATGCTACTTTAGAAAACCAAAAGCAATATCTTAAAGATGTTGATATACCTCTAGATAATCTCAATCTTGAATACGAAGCACTTGGTATTATGCTTTCAGATAATCCACTTAAATACAAAAAAGACTTGCTTGTCTCAAATAACTGTGTTCCTTTAATCGAGGCTAAAGATAAATATGGCAAGATTAATGTTGCCGGAATTATCTCTTCAATTAAGACAATAAAAGTTAGGAAGAATAACTCCACGATGGCGTTCATCAAAATATTTGATGAAACTGATGAAATGGAAGTTACTATCTTCCCTAAAACTTATGAAGCATCATTTAAGATTTTAAATAAAAACGCGATTGTCCTAATAAAGGGACGATATGAACATGACAAAGATCGCGAAAGCTTTGTCGCAGACGAAATTAACTTATTAGAAAAGGAATAGATTATGGCTAAACTAACAATTATTGATGGAAACTCACTTCTCTTTAGAGCGTATTTTGCTACTGCTTATCCAGGAGTAGAAATAATGCGTTCACAAGATGGCACTCCAACAAATGCAATATTCGCCTTTTCTAATATGATAAATAAAATCATCGCTAACTTAAAAGAAAACGAAGGTATCATTGTTGCCTTTGATGCTGCCAAGCACAACTTTAGACACGATGCTTTAGAAACATATAAAGCAAATAGAAAACCTGCTCCTGAAGATTTAGTAACCCAATTCCCAATCGCGAGAGATTTCTTAAAATCTTTTGGCATCTTCCAATTTGAAGAAGAAGGATTTGAAGGCGATGATATTGCAGGAACAATCGCTAAAAAGGCTGAAAAAGAAGGATACGAAGTTGAAATCTATACTTCTGATAGAGACTTCTTACAGTTAGTAAGCGAACACATCTCCGTCCAAATTATTAGAAAAGGATTATCTGATGTCGTTAAAATGACTCCAGATGTTGTTAAAGAAACATATGGGTTTAGTCCAATTCAAATCATCGACTATAAAGGATTAAGAGGCGATTCTTCCGATAATCTTCCAGGTATTCCTGGAATCGGAGAAAAAACCGCAGTTAAACTCATTGAAGAATATGGTAGCTTTGATAACATTATTGCTCACTCTTCAGAAATTAAAGGCAAGGTTGGAGAAGCAATTACTCAAAACGCAGAAATTGGAAGAATTTCCCGTGATTTAGCGATTATCAAAACCGATGTTAAACTTCCATTTACTATTGAAGACACAATATATCACGGATATTCATTCAAAGTGATTAATGAATTCTGTCAAAAATATGGATTAAAACAATTCTTAAGCAAGGTCTCTCCAAAATGGAAAATGCTTGGAGAAGAATCCGCGAACATTGAAGTTCAAAAAGTTAGTTCTTTCAAAGGAATTAATTTAGGGAATGAAATCGGAATTGCTTTAGATTACGAAGATGAAGAAGATTATTTCAATTCCGAAGTATTTGGAATCTCTTTATCAAGCAAGTCAGAACACTACTACATCTCTATTGAAGATGCAAAAAACGACAAAGAATTATTAGATATCTTATCTAATAAAGATATAAAGAAATACTGTTATGACTATAAGGCTATTAAAGTTGCTTTAGCAAAATACAATATCGCAATTGAAGGCTTAGAATTTGATTTACTAATTGCTACTTATTTAATCGACACCACAATCAAGAGCAAAGTCGAACCAGTCTTAAATGTTTATGGCGTTGATATCAGCTCTAAAAGCGATGAAGTTTCCTTGCTCACTAGTGATAACCCAGATCGAACCGCAAAGATCGCTTATTATTCTTTAACTCTATTTGGTAGAGCAAAAGCAGAACTAGTTAAATTTAACGCTTTAGATTTATATAATTCGCTAGAATTACCACTCGTTGATGTTTTAGCAAAAATGGAAATTGAAGGTTTCCCTTTGGATTTAAAAGTTTTAGATTCTTTTGGTGATGAATGGAAAGTTATCTTAAAGAACTTAGAAGATGAAATCTATGATTTAGCGGGCGAAAAATTCAATATTTCATCTCCAAAACAACTAGGAGAAGTTCTTTACGGTAAATTAGGACTCCCATCAAATAAAAAATTATCTACTTCCGCGGAAGTGTTAAATGAATTAAAGAAATATCATCCAGTTATCGAAAAGATTATTGAATATCGTAAATACTCAAAGCTTATTTCTACATATGTAGAAGGATTAAAAGGACACGTCTATAAAGACGGTAAGATTCATGCGACTTTTAATCAAGCGTTAACTCAAACTGGAAGATTGTCTTCTTCTAATCCAAACTTACAAAATATATCCGTTAGAGATGAAGATGGAAAACTAATAAGAAAAGCTTTCTATTATCCAGATGATAATTATGAAATTCTTTCTTTAGATTATTCTCAAATCGAATTAAGAATTTTAGCCCATTTATCTAATTGTCCAAACCTTAAATCTATCTTTGAAGATCCAACAAGCGATATCCATTCCGCTACCGCGAAAAAGATTTTCCATTTAGAAGGAGAACCAACTCCACTTCAAAGAAGAAAAGCAAAAGCGGTTAATTTTGGAATTATATATGGCATTTCCGATTGGGGATTATCCGACCAATTAGAGTGTTCAATTAAAGAGAGTAAAGAAATCATCTCAAGTTTCTATGAAACTTTCCCTGAAGTTAACGACTTCTTTAAAAACATCGTTGATAACGCTTTAAAAGATGGCTATGTTTCTACGATGATGGGAAGAAGAAGATATTTAAGAGAACTTCATGATTCTAACTATCAAGTTAGAGAATTCGCTAAACGAGCAGCAATGAATGCCCCTATTCAAGGAAGCGCTGCTGATTTAATCAAAGTCGCAATGATTGAAGTTGATAAAGCTCTTAAAGAAGGTAAATTCAAAACCAAAATGGTTTTACAAATACACGATGAACTTATTTTCAAAGTTCCTTTAGAAGAAAAGGAGAAAGTCTACCAAGTTATCAAAGATAAGATGATTAATGCAATGAACTTATCAATTCCACTCCAAGTAGATGGAGGATTTGGAAAATCTTGGTACGATTGTAAATAATTATGCCTGAGTTACCAGAAGTAGAAACAATTAAAAACGTTCTTAGTAAAATTGTTGTTGGTCATACCATCAAAAAAATTGATGTCTATAGAAAGACAACTATTGAAGGAGATAGTAATGAATTCATTTCTTCATTAGAAGGTGAAAAGTTTATAAGTGTCTCAAGAATCGGTAAGTACCTTATTTTTCATCTCACCAATGACAAAGTCATCGTATCCCATTTAAGAATGGAAGGTAAATATTACGAATTTGACGAAAATGAAAGCGATAGCAAGTACGCGAAAGTTGTCTTCCATTTTGATAATGGTAAAAAACTCTGCTATGACGATTCTAGATGTTTCGGAATTTTAAAGCTTTCACACGAAAATGAGTATAAGAATCTAGACATGATTTCTAAGCTTGGCCCAGAGCCATTTGATGTCAAAGATGTTTCAAAATTAATGAAGCAAGTTAGCAAGGTAAAGAAGCCAATCAAAACTACACTACTTGACCAAACAGTTGTTACTGGTTTAGGAAACATTTATGTCGATGAAACTCTTTATGCAAGTCACATTCATCCTCTTACTCCCGCTAATCTAATCACTTTAGAAGACTGGAATAAAATCATTAAGAATTCAGTTGAAATCCTCAATATAGCCATTGAAATGGGTGGATCAACAATCAAAAGTTATCATCCAGGAAAAGACATCGATGGCAATTTCCAAACTAGAATCAAAATATATGGTAAATCTGGAGAGACTTGCCCTACATGTGGACATACTTTTAGATTCATAAAAGTTGGAGGAAGAGGTACTACTTTCTGCCCTATTTGTCAGCGTAAAGTCGGCGAAGTTCAAAACATTGGATTAACCGGTAAAATTGCATCAGGTAAATCAAGTGCGCTTGACATCTATAAAAAGTTAGGGGCCGCTACTATATCTAGTGATGAGATTGTTTCTGAACTATATAAGAAAAAAGAAGTTGCTTCTCTCATAGAGAAAACTTTAAAGATGAAATTCTCCACCGATATAGTCAACAAAGATGAATTGAGAAATCATCTTATTCTTAATCCAAAAGATAAGAAAAAACTAGAGAAGATTATTCATCCTCTAGTAGAAAAAGAAATTACTGATTTCTTAAATAAAGAAGCTAAACAAATTAGAGTGGTTGAAGTTCCGCTTCTATTCGAAGCCAAGTTAGACCACCATTTCGATGTCATAACCGTTATTGATATTGATAAAAAGATCCAACTTGATAGGCTTCAAAAAAGAAATGGTAATAAAGCTATTCTTTTAGAAGAGATTAACAAAACCAATAAGATTGACGAAAATAAAAATAAGGCAACATACCTTATTATAAATAACGGAAGCATTTCCGAATTAGAAAAGGAAATAAAAAGATCCTTTAACGAAGTGAAGGATCTATTAAGATAAATTCTTTCTCACACATTAAATTGAGCATTTGACGAATTTGCTCAATTTTTGGTTTTGAGGCATTTGTTGTTTGATACATTGAAGCGCAATCATCAATTGAATAATTACTCGTAATTATAGTTGGAAGTTTATTCTTCAATCTAGCGGATATAATTGGGAAGAGAATGTTGTCTCTAACAAAGTCACTTTTGAATTCATTTCCGAAATCATCAAGAACAAGTAATTCTATTGTTTTATATTTGTCCATTTCATCATCGAATCGAGGATTCTTGGTGAACGCTAAATCGGATAATTCCTTGAAACGAGAAGGAACATTCATAAAACCAAGGGATTGGAAATCACCTTTACGTGCACTTTCAACAATCAATGTTGCCGCAAAATAAGATTTTCCACTAGCGACATTTCCTTTAATAAAGATCCATCTATTAGATTCTTTTTTGCAAACCTTAACATATTCATTGAGAATTGCGGTTTTAGATTTACTTCTTGCGTTAGAAACAGTTGAAAAAGTGTTGTTTAGCCAATCTTCTTCAAAGTCATAGATTGCTAACCTTTTTTTGAAGTTAGCAAATTCGAGATATTTCTTACACGGGACAAGATTACGATCAACTACTCCACCTTTATACGAAACAGAATTCACTAAATGTTTTGGTTCTTTATTGCAATACGCTAATCCTTTGCATCCTTTACAGTTTTCCATATCAACTGCAAAATCATAGATTTTAGCAATATTATTTTTGATAGCATCATCATTCAATCCCAAGGAATGGAGATATTTAAGCGCTTTCAAATTTGAAAAAACCACATCTTCCATTTGTTTAACGGTAGATGCGTCAATCATTTCATCAATTTTTGGTTTATATCTTTCCATTAGTTTTCCTTAAAGTAATCAAACAAGGCATCGATTTCTTCATCACTAAGATTATCACTTTCTTGTTCCTTTTGCTCTTCAATAATCTCTTTTTTACTATTTTTGGTGTATTTCTTTTCACCTTTATCAGCTTTTCTATTAGCTCCAGCATAGGAAGTATTTAAATATTCCATCGCATCAATAGCAGTTTCAATGCCTTCTCTAGAAATAGAAGAGGCAATCTTTTCAACAGAATATTTTGAAAGAACGTTATTATTCATTTGCAACACAAAGTCGATAATAACATTGATAACGGCGTTGTTAAGTTTATAATCTTCCGCTAAAGAGTAGATGATATTTAAATCTGCTTTTGCAGGTTTTGTACCGTTTTGTAAAACTGATAAAACATCTTTAGGATTAGCAATTTCAAAATATTTGATTTTAGCAGCAAGTCCATCTTCACCAACAATGGTGTTCTTTTTAGTCTTTCTTGTTGCGTGAGTTCTTACTCCATAATTAACTTCGTTTTTAAGATCTTCATTAAATTGTTTGAAGTCCACTCTACTACCTTTTTCCTTGCTTGGGTCATATGTATTAGCAACCTTTTCAGCAGCTAGTTCAACACCGACACCATATAAAGTGGATAGTCTTTCAATTTCTTTAATTTCTTTTTTAGTAAGACCTTTTTCAGAGATTTGACTAATTTCTTTTAATACTTCAAAGAATCTCTCATAAGAGAATTCGGTGTCAATCTTGCTCTTCTTTCTTCCTAATGTGCTTTCATCTCCCATTGCCGCTTTTATAAATGCTGCATCATTAAAATCTGGGTGGAAAACATCATTAAAGGTTGCAGAGATATCTTCTCCTTCACTTTGTTTAGTGTTTGTTTCGTACACTCTTTTAATTTTATTAGCGAGAGATTCGCCTAAGTTTTGAATTAATAATCCATATAATAAAGCATCGTTAAAGAACTTACTTGGAGTTTTAGGAGCGTATAGCACATAGTGATAAATAGAAATGTTATTTGCTTTTTCTAGTTTGGTTTTAACTAAACCCACTGCTTCAAGTTGCTTACGAGCTTCAATAAATTCACCAGTGGAGATTTTCATCCTTAAAAGAATTTCTTCATGACTACTTAAAGAAATAATTTTTTGGTTCTCTGATTCACTCCAAAAAGTGAAATAAACCGCTAATGCGGTATAGCCAATAATTGGTTGATAAAGATTAGTAATCGTGTCACGATCATAATCCGCAAGCAGAGAGGAAACTTTGATATCAAACATGTCATTTTGAGATAAAATAACCATCAACTTTCCCCTCCCCAGTTGCAAAAATTATGTGCCAAAAAAACAAGGGTTTCAACAAGAAAAAAAGTGATATTTTTGCTTGACAAAATTATCCACACGCAAGTAATTCAATGATTTATACTTAGTATAAATCTTTATATCTTAAATTCACTCTATTAAAGTTATCCACATTTTATTTTGTGGAAAAGTCAATTTTATAAGGCTGTTATTTGTCTAATTGAAACCGCTATTTTCTATCCTTTAAAAAATATTAATAAAATATTTTATATTGTAAAAAGTCAGTGATATGATTATACAGAGGAAATTGATTATGATTAGAAGAATTGCAGTCTTAACAAGTGGCGGAGACGCCCCAGGAATGAACGCTGCTGTAAGAGCAGTTATCAGAGCTGGATTATATCAAGGAAAAGAAATGTACGTTATCTTTGATGGATATAAAGGATTAGTTGAAGGTGATATTCACCAAGTTACAAAAGAATTCACCCAAGACATCATCAATAGAGGCGGAACAATCTTAAGAAGTTCACGTTTACCAGAATTCAAGAATCTTGATGTCCAAGAAAAAGCTATCGAAAGATTAAGAGATTTAGATATCGATGCTTTAGTAGGTATCGGAGGAGATGGTACATATCGCGGACTTTTAGATTTAGCTAAACTTGGATTTCCAGTGGTTGGTATTCCAGGAAGTATTGATAACGATGTTGCCTCTACTGACTACACTATCGGGTTTATGACTGCTTTAAATACAATTTGTGACTGTGTTGATAAAATCAAAGACACATCCACATCACACCAACGCTGTAGCGTTATCGAAGTTATGGGACGTCACTGCGGTGACTTAGCAGTATTCTCCTCTATTGCAGAAGCTGCTGAATTAACAATTACATACGATCACCCATACGATGAAGAGCACATCTTCAAGAAATTAAGAAAGCTTAAAGCGCAAAAGAAGAGCCACGCTATTGTTATCGTTAGTGAAAATCTTCTTGATGTTAGAGAACTCGCTAAAAAGATTCAAGCCAAAACTGGATTTGATACAAATGTTGAAATCCTTGGTCACCTTCAAAGAGGTGGCGCACCAAGTGCGTTTGATAGAATCTTAGCAAGTAGAATGGGCGCTAAAGCTATCGAAGTCTTAGTTAATGAAGACTACGGAAAAGGTAAAGTCATCGGTATTGTCGATGAAGATGTCGTTGCTATCGATATTGAAGAAGCCCTTTCGATGAAACGTGATACACACGAAAACTTATTGTCATTGATTAATATGTTGCAATAGCAACAATTAATAAACTGTAGCCCACTATTGTATTGTGGAGGAATTTAATTAGGAGGTTTTTATGAAAATTCAACTACACGACGGCTCAATTGTCGAAATTGATAAGAACTCCAAAGAAGCGTTTGAAGTTCTCAATCACTCAACGAGCCACTTATTAGCAGAAGCTATCCAAGAGCTCTATCCAGATGCCTTATTCGGATTTGGTCCAGCAATTGAAGAAGGCTTCTATTATGACATCGATTTTAAAGAGCAAATCACTGAAGCTGATTTAGCTAAAATCGAAAAGAAAATGCACGAACTTTCAGCAAAAGATGAAAGAATCGTTAGAGAAGTTCTTCCTAAGGAAGAAGCACTCAAAAGATTTGCAAACAATCCTTATAAGATTGAACTTATCAATGATATTGATGAAGACATCACTATTTACACTCAAGGTAAGTTCACAGATTTATGCCGTGGACCACACTTATTAGCCACTGGTCAAATCAAACACTTCAAGTTATTAAACTTAGCTGGTGCTTATTGGAGAGGAAACTCCAAAAACAAAATGCTTGTTAGAATCTATGGTACAAGCTGGTTCACCGCTGAAGATTTAAATAATCACTTAACAGCGTTAGAAGAACGCAAAAAGAGAGATCATCGTATTTTAGGAAGACAATTAGGTTTATTCCTTCTTTCTGAATATGGCCCAGGATTCCCATTCTGGCTACCAAACGGAATGATCTTACTTGATGAATTAAAGAGATACTGGATGGATGTCCATAAGAGATATGGATATAAATTCATCAACACCCCAATCATTCTTTCTAGAGAATTATGGGAGACTTCAGGTCACTGGGATCACTAT
>DFJP01000088.1 GCA_002373085.1 Caryophanales bacterium UBA3668
CCGTAACTTAGATGAAATTGATGCTTGCATCAAATCCATTAAGGCGGCGTTAGAAGAATTAGAATTTGATACATCAAAAACTAATTTAGCAATCGGAGGAGCTTCTTCCGGTGCTCATTTAGCAATGTTATATTCCTATTCACGCGGAAATCATTCTGTTCTTCCAATTAGATTTGTTATCGACGCGGTTGGACCAGTTGATATTAAACAAAATGCTTGGAAAGCATTTGCAAATCCTAATGCAGGAAAAGAAGCTGGTATTACCGAAACTGCGATTGCTAGTCAATCATTAGTAGAACTTCCAATCGCTGGAGAAGGCGTTAATTGGAACGAATATCAGACAATGAGAATCGCTAATGGTATGTGTGGTATTCCAAACTCTTTAAGTGATATTGAAGCTTCCGCTGATGAAAATAAAGAACATATTGCTCATCCTAACGCTGCATCCCATTCCATTACTGATGCTAATGGAGGAGAAGATCAATTATCAGTCACATATTGGCTTAATAAAGGAATTAATAGTTATCCAATCATCTGTGCTTACGCTGGTATGGATTCTATCGTTGGAATTAACCAATACGCCACTCTTCATCCAGTTCTAGAAGATTTACACATTCAAAATGATTTCATCTATTTCAAGGATTGTGATCACACCGATATCAAGCCTGAAAAAGATGCTGAAGCATATACCACTTTAATCAACACTATTGATAACTGGTGTAACACTCTTAGTGTCTAGCTTCTATGCAATAGAAAAAAGTACCTCATCATTGACGAGGTACTTTTCATTTGGTTTTTAAATATTAGAGCTTGTCGTTTGAACCAAGAACTTCAGTGATCTTGTGCTTAACAATTTCTTTAACATAAGCACGGCCATCACCACAGTATTGACGTGGGTCAAAGTGTTCTGGATGGTTATCGAAGTGTTCTCTAATTCCAGCAGTCATTGCTAAGCGGAGGTCACTATCGATATTGATCTTACAAACGGCCATTCTTGCGGCTTGTCTGAGTTGTTCTTCTGGAACACCAACAGCGTCTTTAAGTGCTCCACCGTGAGCGTTAATGATATCAACGTATTCTTGGTTAACAGAGCTACTTCCGTGGAGAACGATTGGGAATCCTGGGAGTCTCTTGCTGACTTCTTCTAAGATGTCAAATCTTAGAGGTGGAGGTAAGAGTCTTCCTGTTTTTGGATCTCTTGTGCATTGTTCTGGTCTGAACTTATAAGCACCATGGCTTGTTCCGATAGCGATAGCTAAGCTATCAACACCAGTTCTACGAACGAACTCTTCAACTTGTTCTGGTCTGGTATAGCTTTCTGCACCATGTTCGACTTTAACATCATCTTCGATACCTGCTAAGGTTCCGAGTTCAGCTTCAACTGTGACGTATGGGACGTGAGCATGAGCGTATTCAACAACCTTACGTGTGATAGCGATGTTTTCTTCGAATGGTTTGCTAGAGCAGTCAATCATGACTGAGGTGAAACCACCATCGATACAATCTTTACAAATTTCGAAATCTGCGCCGTGGTCTAAGTGGAGAACGATTGGTAAGCCTGTGTCTTCGACAGCAGCTTCAACCATTTTCTTTAAGTAGATTGGTTTAGCGTACTTTCTTGCTCCAGCAGAAACCTGAAGAATAACTGGAGAATTGCATTCTTTTGCAGCTTCTGTAATCGCTTGAACGATTTCCATACTGTTGCAGTTAAAAGCACCAATGGCGTATCCGCCTTTATATGCTTTTTCAAACATTTCTTTTGAATTAACTAGTGGCATGTTTTTTACTTCCTTTTCGCTTGGTATTATATAATAATTGATAAATTATTGTATATTAATTTGATAATAAGATTTTTTAATTCGCGATAAGTGGGACTAATGCTTCGATAACTTCTAATAATTCAGAGATTGTTAAATCGCCAATTTTTTCTCCACCATGTGGAATTGGATATGTATAAACATTATTTTTTAAAACTGCGTCTAAATTGAAGTTAACATCTAAATATCCCGCATCAGCTAAATCTCTGATCTTCTCGCTTTTAATATGGTAATTCATATTGTTAACGAATTTATCCATATCATTAACTGTGTATGTATAACCTAATTTAGGTAGGAATTTCTTATATTCGTCTTTAAAGACTTCACCACTTTCAGTGAATAAGAACCAATATGATGTATCAAACTTCTTTGCTTCATTTGAAGTGATAGTCATATCATATCCGCTTGCTGAAACAGTTGTTTCATTATTTGTTTCACTAAATACTTCTGTTCCACCATATGCACTTCCTGTTAAATATTGGTAACCTTGTTTAACTGCAGCGTCGATACTAGAAGTAGAATACGCACTACTTTCGTTATAGAGATAATCAATGAAATAGACTTGCTTAGCTTTATCAAAGATAAAGTTAATCTTACCCGCTAAAGAGGTTCTATCAGTGGTGATTCTTCCAGTAACAGCGCTTCCAGTTGTGGCTGGGAAGCTTGTGGTTTTAAGATTACCACTGCTATCTAAGTCTTCGTCTTTAACTGGGATAGTAATTCTAATGGAGTTTCTACTATCTGCTCCAGTGCCAGTAGCAAAGACATCATCACCAAATAAATCTAATAAATTAAGATTTTCTAAAGCGTATTGTAAGTTGTTTTTGCCAGCGCCAAAAACGGTAACACCTGCTAAAGACTTTAAGATATTTGAACTTGATGGATCAATATCAATGATTTCAGCAAGAGTTAAACCTTCTAATGTTCCTTGGATTTCGCTTAATTTACAATATCTTAAGTTTTGTAATATGAGTGGAGAACTAGAATCGATGGTAATCGCATCTTCTAAGACGATGTTATCTAATAAAGCATTAGCAATTGCATCTCCATCATTAATATTTTCGTTCCTTGCTTCATATAATAAGTCACCTGGATTAAGATCCATGACATCACCAAGTTTTAATGTATTTAAATCACTAGATAATGAATTTAAGGTTGAACCACCATTAATAAGTGCTGCTAGCACTTTTGGAGTAGAAGCATCAACATCAAATAAATCGCTTAATAAGATATCTCCAAAGTGAGCTCCGATTTCATTAATTGGGCAATCCATTGCGGTTGAATTAACGATTCCATAAATCATCGAAGTTGGATCATCTGCTTCAATGACATCTTTTAGTTTTAAAGTATCAATCTTATCCCCAATTGTTCCAATTGTGGCAGGATTTGGATCAGAACATAACACAGTTAAGATTTGGTTTCCAGTTGGATCAATAATGCTACTTAATGGAATAGAGTTAATTGTAGCTTGATCAGAAAGATCTCCAATAGTTGCGTCATTTCCTTTAACATCAATTACTGCGGAAAGGATTTTGTTATTTGCGATATCGGTCGCACTAAAGATATCAGTGATCTTAACTGTAGATATATCTAAGGTAGATAAATCACCGAGAGTTTCATCTTTAAAAGCGTAGAGGATATCTCCAGTAGTAATATCTGGGAAGACATCTAACACGGTTAACTGTAAGATTTTGGTGTTATCAGCGGTTAATTCTCCAATAGTACAGCCAGTGTCTGCTAAAGCTTTAACGATACCACCAGCATCTGGGAAGAGGTCACTAAGAAGTAAACCATCAACAAATCCAGGAGCGGTTAATTCATTAAAGGTATTGTTTCCAATGGCTTGTAAGAAAGCGGAAGAACCACTAACATCTAAAACATCGCTAATCTTTAAAGACATGATGTTATCAAAATCACATAAATCATCAATGGTCCAGTGATTTGTAATAATAGTTTGAATTAATGGGTTATTAGCAGCGTCAGGATTACCATCAAATAGAGGTCCAATCTCTAAAGAGGTAATCTTACTCATATCTGATAAATCATTAATCGTATAATCATTCATTTGAGCGAGGAAAGGATTAGAAGATGTATCAACGATTGATCCTAAAGTAATCGCATTCATGATGTCATCCATAAATGCATTTGGATCTTGCATGATGTCATATAAGGTGTTTTTGTGATCGGTATCAATTACATAATGGCCGCTACCTTCTGGTTCTTCTTTAAGTCCATAGCAAAGATATTCAAGAAGTCCATCAATTTGGCTTGGATCATCAAAGAAGTTATAAAGAGTAATACCACTTTCAACTGCTCTAGGAATATAGTCAGAGATTGATTCATTATGGTCATATTCTGTCTCAGGACGAGAAGATGAAGAATCAAGTTGGAATGGTTTAATACTTAATTCATTCCAATCAAATTCAAAACCAATCGCATCACGTAAGGCTGGATTAACTTTTTCAGTAACAGTCTTTTCAATAATTGGAGATACTTTGTTTAAGTCTCCAAGAGTTTCAAATTTACGAGTTGTTAATTTGGTAATCGCGGATAATAAAGTATCGTTGATAAATTCTTCACCAACGTATTCGTTTGGATCTCCACCAGTCATAGCCACTAAATCTTTGAGTTTAATGACAGAGCCAGTAATAACAACTGCTAAGCCAATTGTGACGATGCAGGAGATAAATCCGGTAAACCACATTAAGAAATATTTCCAACCATTGTGTTTTCTTTTTTCTCTTTTTGGTGCAACACTTCCACCATCTTTTCTTGTAATCTCAGCCATAGAAGCTTTCCTCCTTAATCAAGGGTTCTTTTTATTTTTGTGATAGAGACAATTGAGTGATATACGCTATATACATCAGAATCTAATTCATCGCATTTAGAATCATTAATATCTCTAGTTGCATAATAATGATCTTTGCTAGATTCGATGTAATATGTTGTTTCTTTGCGGTAATAGATATGAGTAAGTCTTATATCTTCTACCTTTTACCCTAATGGGAAATTGACGTTTAAGCTATATTCAGTAGATAACAAGTTGTTATCCATAATATATTTCATAACTTGGTTTAAGTGATTTCTTACGATATCGAAGTTATTCTCACAGCTAATTGCAATAGCAGGTATTCGATATGTAAGAGCTTGTAAAGTTGCTCCGATTGTACCGGAATACATCGTGTCATATGAGATATTTAATCCATGATTACAACCAGAAACCACTAAATCGAATTTTGTGTCTAATGAAGATAGACCAAAGGCCACACAATCAGCAGGAGCAGCATCCATGACAAAGGTATGATTGTTTATCTTAATTACTTCATTAGGAACTCCAATAGTAATTGATACCGATTTAGCGGATTGAGTGACTTTAGGAGCAACGATAATTACTCGATGTTCTTTAGACAATAAGTCATAAAGAAGATTGATTCCTTCTGCTAAATAGCCATCATCATTAGTGAGCAAAATATTCATAGTATAAATTTACAATAAAAGAGATAACAACAAAATAACTAATTGAGTTATTTACAAATATTTAACATAAAAAAATCAAGTATCACTAAGACACTTGATTAATTTATTTAAGAGTTGATTATTCTGTCACTTCTTCTTTTTTAAAGAAAATTCCAAAACTTTGAAGAATAAGGACTGTTCCTACCGCTAAGGTGGCAACAATATGAATAAAGGTTTCTATTGGCATACTCGCTAATCTCTCTAGTGGCATACAAGGAGAAACAGCAGAAATAAATGTTGAATCATTTATGCCAAGAACGATAACCGCTGCTGATAAACCAATAGTTAACGTAACCATCGCGCATGTAGCAATTTTATCTGCTAAAGTTGTAACCTTGGCAATCTTGAACCACACTAAGACTTTATAAACCAGCATGAAGAATGGAGTGATCATAAAGAAATAGAATGGAGCGGTTAAATCAAATGTTCTCCAATTGATAAATGTTGGAGAAACGATAAATAAACCAAAGCGATATAACGCTAAAGAAACAAATAACCACCAGCCGATATTTCTAAATACTCTAGCGACTGTAACTTTATTCTTTTTCTCATCTTCAGGCATCTTCTTAACATAAAGAAGTAAAGTAACAACACTTCCTGCAATAATGAGAACGTGAAGAACCATAAAGATGATTAAATAGCTTGGGAATGGATAAGGTTTAGTAAATGAATGATAAGTAACAATACCTGCTAATAAAGCGCCAATTAATCCAACACCAGAACTAATCGCAATAGTAAGGAGATTGACCTTAAATAATTTCTTGTGTGTTTTTTCACTTACAAAGTAACCAATGACCGCTAAGAAAAGTGCTATAACATCAACAGTTAATGCCGCAGCAGGAAGAGTAACAAATAATCCTGTAATCATTCCAGCAGAGATATTTGCCACATCTCCAAAGAACATATTTCCTGCTAAAACAAGCAAGAGACTGGCTAAAATGCCTAAAACTGTAACAGAGATAAGTCCAATTGTCTTTTTCATAATTAGAGTACCTCGCTATATTTGTGGTAGATAGGATTCTCAACAGAGAATTTACCTGTGTTATCAATAACGATAACTTGTCCACCGAGCATTACATCTTCGTAATAAATTCTATTAGTGGCTTTAACGCCATAAGCAAAGAGAATACCCTCATATTCTGCTCTAAAGTTATTAACGTGGTCATGTCCAAAGAACATACCTTCGGTAGATCCTGCATCATGTATCACTTTAAAGAATCCAGAATTGTATTTTGGAGGACATGTATTTTCGTTCTTCTCACCATAGATAACATTGCCTTCATCAAAGGCGTTATCTACTTCTGGAAGAGGAATGTGATAATACATTGTTGATTTGTAATTACCATATTGTGTTTTGGTAGCATCTACCAATCTAGAATACCAATCAATTTGATTTTGATGGAAATAGTCATAGCCGTTGTAATCTAATCCGTAATGATATCTATTCGAATCCATCACGATTACTTGGTGAACGAGGTTAGTGCCATTCATTAAGTTAATTGCAAAGTTCGCATTGCCATCAACATCATCATCTTGGAGGTCAATAAACTTACAGTTATGACCATAGTTATTAAGAACATCTGTGACCCAGTCAATTGAGAAATAAACTTGTTCATCATGGTTACCCCAAGTAAGTGTCCAAGGGATATTATGGCTATCCATCCAGTTAAAGAATCTAAGAGCGGTTCCTTTGGATGCAAATGTGAAGACGTCACCTGTCACTACAATAAGATTTGGGTGAGCTTCTTCAATTGTGAGATCCATGAATTTGTATTGTAATTCTTGATCATCTTTGTCTCCAATATGTGTATCTGTTAATTGGAGAATGCGGAAATTATCTGTGTATGGGAGCTCTAAAATATAATCACTAATTTCGTGATGTACTCCTCTAGCGCCACAAGACGTAAGTGCTAATAGGGAAGCCCCAAACAAAGAAAGATATTTTTTCTTCATTCAAATATAACTCCTTTTTTCCTTTTATTAGAATAATATTTTTATCTTAAAAATAAAATAGAGAATGCAATTAAAAATTGAGCGATATAATAGGCGACTGAATAAGTTGCCATATACCATTTCGGTCTTTGACCTTCTTTGAAATAGGCTCCAGTAAGCATGCAATCGCTAACAACAAAGTTAAATGCCCCAACAAAGAACATGATTAATGTTGTCTCATTAAATGAATTTAATATTCCCATCACTAAAGAGGTAGAGAACATTGAAGTTAAACAAATGAGATAGAATACTCCAAATGGGAACATCTTTCCAAAATGAATGCCTAGACGTCCTTTTACACATAAATAAATAGTAGACATCACTAGCGATATCATAAATGGAAGGAACGCAAATAGAATATTTCCTCTTTGATAGAAATGGACAAATAGACCAATAACATATGATATATGTCCAAAAGCGAAAGCGAACATTCCAGAAAGGATCCAGAACTTCTTGGTTTTAGTAGTAATATACTTAAAGCCTAGCAAGACATCTCCTAACATGCCAAAGATCAAGCCGATAAGTATGATTACTCCAAACTGCTTATCTCCTTCGGTAAGACAAACAGTTGTTATTCCTAAGGCGATGAAAAAAAGTGAAGCCACTGTCTTCAATATGATTGTAACTAACGAGTAATGTCTCACCTTAGAAATAATAAAAATAGTAGACATTACTGCTCCTAGAGAAAGGAGAATTATGGAAGGAATCATAAAATCTATCTTAATTATACAATTAAAAAGACTGGATTGGTGAGATTTTTTTGTTTTAACTATTTAAAATGCCTTCTCATCCAAAGAAGGAATGTTTTTATGTTCATTAGTAAATGTGACAGTCATCTCTCCATGGAGATCAGAGACTGCAAATCCACGATAACTATCATATACTTCATCGATTTTTAATGACTTAAGATTAAGTGATGAATCTATTACAAAATATAATTTAACTTGCTTAAATACTGGATAATCTCCTAAACCACCAGTCTTTTTCATCCACTTAACATAGTTAGAGACACTTATTGTGGTATCCATCTCTAAAGAGATGTGATAGTCTCCTTCCGAAATAGTTACAGCTTCACTACTAATAGAGTTTTCATTAATTACATATAGAGTTGGGTTGTCTAATGTTCGGCCCCAGTTTTCATAGAAATCTTTTAAAGAAAAGTCAGTCTTATTGGATTCAGAATAAGTTCCACCTGTCATATCTTTATAAGTTCCATTATAGTAAGTGATTTTAGGTCCTTCTTGATAATATCTATTAGAGGCTTTAACAACTGGAGAAGAAGATATATCTTCTAAGAAATATCTATCTCCTTCTTTAATAACCATAGAGGCAACATCTTGAGTAAGTGTTCCTAAAAAAGGAACATTAGGAATAGTAACCTTACCGCTTGTAGAAGCGTAATAATTATCAATTACTCTTAATTTATATAAAGAGATATCAATCTTTTGTAATGTTGAAAAGGAAGCATAATCATCTATAGAAGTTGATAAATATGTTTCATATGTATTTCTTTGGCGAATGACTTCACTGTCTTCGTCAATATTCTCATATGTCTTAGTTGGTCGAGAAAGAATATTCACCAACATAAAAGTGCCTACTCCCACTACCGCTAAACCGATAATAGAGACAATAGACACTATAACAATTTTCTTAACTGACCACTTTTTCATAAGCTATGCGATATGAATTTTAACACAAGGACGGATGCTATGACCAGTCCCACTAATCGCATACTCACTTAAGTGACCACCTGAATTAACGTTCCAAGAAGCATATGAGAAGCTACTTGATGGAGAACGAGTCCAATATGATCCATTATATTTATAATTACTATCTTTAGTGTTTACCCAACTTCCTCTACTTCTTGCGTAATCGCTAGTTAAACAAGTTCTTATCGAAACATTATTTATCTCTTGATAAGAAGGAAGATATACCTTATCAGTGGTTTCAGAACATGCATAAATATTGTCTTCTTTATCAGTGGTAGCACCACTATTAGAGACTAAAGAGTCAGTAACATAAGAATTATTAAAATAAAATGCTTCTTGATAGAAATAATCGTTTAAATAAGTTCGAATATCACTTTCTTTGTAGTTATTAGGATATATAGTAGAGCCATTTATTGTTCTTTCGTCAAAATTTTTATAGTAGACACAAGTGTCTAATAAGACATTTGAGATTAAAGTGTAATCATTATTGTTGATAGAAAGAACACTCCACTTAATCGTTTCACATTTAAACCAATATTCATTTCCGTTTATAACACTTGTGTTATCGATGAATGTATATGATTCACTATTATAAGTAGAGGCAACACTTTTAAGATAATAATCTCCGTTATAATAAACCCAGTTATAACTATTAATTGGAGATAATGTTTCTAATTCACTAATTAAAGATTCATCTTTAACGTGGCTTTGAGGATAAAAACCATATTCAATAGTTTGTCCATCTATAGACACGACTGGATTTATACCAGGAATTTGTTCACTTTTACTTCTAGAGATAAACACTGCTTTATATGTAATATCTTCTTCTACTGGAGTAATAGATGGGTTCCAGCCATTAAATATATAATCATATTCTTCACTAGATTCTTTTTTTGGAGTTTCTCCGTTATATTTAGGGATTGTTCCACCCGGAACATTATTATCAACTTCCAAAACAGTGTCGTTATAGTTAACCCAAGTAACTGTATAGGTTTTACCTATTTCTAAATAAGTCGCTTTATAATCTATATCTTTATAGACTTTTCCGACTTCAGGAGTCCAACCGTTAAAAGTAAATCCTTCTTTATGTGGCTCTTCTCCGTCATAAGTAGGAACACTACCTTCTTTAACATTTAAATCAGTTTCTAAGACTGTTCCATCTTCATCTAACCATCTAACTGTATAAGTCCTTTCTTCTCCAAAATAGAACTCGATTGAAGTTAAATAAAATACTTTCTTATTAGATGTAGCAATCTTTAAAGATGATGTAGATTCAAATTCAACATCCATTGTTGTAAATGATTTATTTTCAACTACTTCTTTAGAAGCAACCGCCATTGAAGAACAAGTAACAGTTTCTAATTTTGTTTCATCTTCGCTATTACCAACTTGGAGTTTACAAGCAACATCACTCACCATTCCAGTAACACTGATTTTATTAACTGGTCTAGATAGATTAAGTGTTAGATCACCATTCGCGCTTGTAGTGCCAAATTTAATCATATCTCCACTAACCCAAGCGCTATCATCTTTGCCACCATATCCACCACCATAAATCGTATGGAAAGAAGAAATAGAAGTAATAACATCATCTTTATCTTCTTCAATAACAAATGTATCTTTGATTAAGCTAGCTTCTGTATCTTTAAAAGCGTATGAGGTTTTTCTAGTTCCCATATCATAAGAGATGTTATATTTCGCGGATACATCTTCTACTACTGGAGCAGTTACTATAACAGTTATAGGAGCATAGACGTCACTTTTAGAAACACTAGTAACTCTAATATCTCCTCTACCTTCTATATCACTAGTGATAATAGATGTTCCAGATATAGAAAAATATTCATTTGTTTCACATGACCACACTACTTCTTTGTTTGTAGTGTCACTTGGATTAAACGATAAAGAAACTAGTTCATTTAAGTCGTAAGTTGTATTTGTGGATAATGATAATTCACTGACAGAAGGAGTAATACTAGCCGGATAGACATTCGTATCAGTAGGAGTGTTATCACATCCACCTAATAAAAGAGCAATAACTGGGATAAATAATAATGACTTTCTTTTCATGACTATTTACCTCATGTTAACGATTAAGTCTTCCCATAAAACTTGTTCTCTCATATTTTTCGCAATGGTAGACACATTAGTGCCATTAACTCTTCCTAATTCCGCGACTTCTTTTGCAGATTTTACTTTATTAGGATCTACTCCCATTGCTTCATATATCCAAAGAAGAAGTTCAGGACATAATAAACCTGTATATATTCTTCTTTTCGCATCACCTGTTTTATCAATTTCTCCATATTCTAACCACGAAGTAAAGAAATGCCACTTCTGATTAGGAGAATGAAGCGTTTTATCAACGACAATTCCACATTGTCTAGCGTAATCAATATAACCACCACTAGCTTGTTGATATCTTTCAATAAATTCATCACTAAGTGGATAGTGTTCTCTTTTATCTTCTAAATAGTCACAAAAATCTTGGATAGTATAACTTACTGCGTTTGCTTCATAAGTAGTTTTACTATCAATTACTCGATAAACACAAAAAGCACTACATAGAGTAAGACCAATAGTAGTTATATATTTAAGACCTTTATTCATAAATGGAGATTGTTCCCTCTCTTATATGTTCTATTATAGACCATATAAAGGAAGAACCCAGAGGGTTTGGTCATTTTCCTTCTGGGTCTCCTTATTTTGTGTATTTAATAATCCTTAAGATTATTGTTGTTCTTTACGTCTTCTGTAGAAGAAGAATCCGCCAGCACAAATAGCTGCTAAGGCTGACATAACAACGATGACGGTAATCATTTCGTTATCAGTGCTATTTCCGAAGCCAAAGAATGAACTATTGCTGTGTAATGGAGAAACAGGTGCTTCATTAACGTTTGTTCTGCTTGCAAAGTTATTGAATCCATATTTCTTACAAATCATATTGTATCTACCAGCAGCATTTTCAAGAACGTTTTCACTATCGTTATCATAGTTAGCGTTAGCGCTAGTGAATCTTGCTCTTTCGGCTGTCGTAAGTGCTTGCCATCTTTCGGCTCCGCCTAAATCGTTCCAAATAGATGTTAATGCGCTAGTATTGTCAGCATGGCCATCCCATGATTCACAAACAGTATCAGTTGCATCTAATAATTGTTGAGCAAATTGTTCAGCAGTATATGTATTATCAGATTCAACGATATCATAAACACGAACTTGGAATGCAGTGAAGAAAGAAGTAAATCCTTTGATTGTGACTTCTTTATTAACCATACCTTGGAGATAAGCAGCAATTGTTTTTTGAGTATTATCTTTTAAGGTAATTTGAACATTGTCTGCATCTTTAAGGTATAAGGCTAAATCTGTTGTTCCATCATTGACAATAATGTCATAGTTTGTCTTATTGTTCGATGTTTTTGCTTCAATCGAAGTAAGTGTACCTGTGACAAATGTTCTTCTATTTGCAACATCGGCTGTTGCTGAAGTTGTTTCAGTTCCATCAAGAGTGTAGTTGATTGGTTTGCTTAATTTAGCAACTTCTGATGCAGGAATATTATCAGTATCAATTTGTGGATCACCAACTTCAATTAAGCCTTTATATTCTCTCATTGAGCCTGTAACATGTAGAACAGTTTCGTCAACGACCCAACCATTTTGCTTGGTTGCTGTATAAAGTATCATTCCGAAACGACCATCCATAACAATAACACCATCAGAGAACACGCCAGCATAATAACCATAGAATTCAACTGAAGTATTGGCACTTAATCCGTATAAAGATTCAATTGTGTCAATTTTTGTAACAGATACAGTGAATGTTGCTGATGTGTAAGTATAAGTATCATCATCCTCATGTGAGGCTGTGATTGTTGCTGTTCCTTTTCCAGCTGCATGAATTTTACCTTCTACGATTGTTGCAACTTTTGTATCAGAAGAAGTAAATGTACATCCATCAACAACAGTGCTTGTTCCTTGAACTTTAACAACTGGTATCACATCGGCATCACCGTAGCTCATTGCTAAATTTTCACTAGCAAGTACGCGTGTTTGTAAATTGACCGCGTCACCATATTTAACGACGACAGATGTAAATCCACAAGTACCACCAATTGTTGCCACAACAGAACTTGATTTGGAAGCTGGAACAACGTTTACAACAGTATTATCATCTGCATCTACAGACGCAGAAGCGTTTGTCCAAGTACTGTTAATCAAAGCTGTAGCGTAAGAAGTACCAGTAGTTACAAATGTAATTTTATTTATTGCATATCCAGTTTTTGGCGCAATAGTTAAAGATTGACCTGTATAAAAACGAGTTGAAGTACGTGTAGGTGGGCAGTAATTGTTCGTTCCTTGACTTGAGGATCCTTTTGCACCACTCATAGATGCTTTTGGGGAATCCCATTCTGAAGAATCGGCGCCCATAGAAACGTATGTAGCCTTGGAAAGATCCCATGTAATAGTTTTTGCTGTTTCATCATCAACATAATTAGTTACACGTTCATTTACTTGAATATCGAAATAAGCTTGTGCTGGTTTATAGACATCATCACCAGCATAGTTAACTGTAATTCTTGCATTTCCAGGTTTGACGCCTGTAATGACACCTTGATTAGATACTGTAGCAACAGTTGAGTCACTTGATGAATAAGTATAAGGTAATGTTCCAGCATCTTCACCGTCAGCGGTAGCAGAAACTGTTAATGGTAATGTATCACCTTCATAAATAGAATTCACATTTCCTTCAGAAGTAACAGTTAAAGCAACATCATATCTTTCATCTGTATTTCCACCAGTTCCTTTTTCCCAATTGAAAGATACAGACTTGATATAAATTGAGTTAACAGTGTTTGTAATTGTTAAGACAACTGATTCATTTTCGCCAATTGTATGATCTGACACAGTCATATCAATACTGCAGTCAACAAATTCTGTAGACCATGCTCCATGCCAGGAATCACTGTTAAAATCAGCACTGGCAAAACCGGCAATTGTAGTTGTACCAGCAACAACAGATAAGGCGCCATTGCCAGCACTAGAGTTTGACTTAGCATTAATTGTTATACCAGTGATAACTTTTCCTGCATAGCCAGTAAGTGTCAAAGTGAAATTCTTTGCGCCTTTCTTTCCAGCTAACTGAATAGCACCACTAAGTAAAGTACCGTTTGTACTAAAAGTATGTGTTGATCCAGTTGGATTTCCAGATGCAGTTAATGAAGAAGCTGTTGAAACTGTATATGTAGCAATTCCACTGTCTGCAGCTTTTGCTGGCACCACATTCGCGTTGTTTCCAATCGCAACGCCTACTCCGATTGCCATTGCAAGACCTGCGCATGCAGTAGCAATCTTTGTAAAGATTTTGTTCATACTTTTTATGTCCTTTCTTTTTTATCCTCACCCCGAGTGCTTTTGTAAGAGAAGAAGAGCGTTGGGTGTAGGAAGTCATATGAACATTTGTGTTTTACATTTTTCCTTAAAAGCATCGACTATGCTAAAAAGTAATAGATGTAAATCACATACAATTGTCACTTCTATGTTTTCCTAACATATAGTGACGACATTCTTATGATAGAAAGGAATATAAGGCAAATGTGCACTTTTCGTCTTTATTCATTTCAGTCCTAGAATGTAAAAAAAGAGTCCGCAAGTATAGGCTCATTGACCAGATAAGCCTTCATTATGTTCTCTTTTCTCGGTCTTTATTTTATAAAGAAGAAATCAAATAAGCAAGTATCAATATTCATTATGTTTTTATGATACGTAGTATCATTAAATAATTATTTATTTTTTAGAGTTGTTTATAACAAAAACCAAGGCCGAAACCTTGGTCTATTTTGTTTCTTTATCTTAGAAGAATCTTCCAACGATATCTTTACTTGCCGCACAAGTATCTTCCATATCACCGA
>DFJP01000054.1 GCA_002373085.1 Caryophanales bacterium UBA3668
GTTTCCACTTCTGGTCCATCAGCGACTTCAAATCCCATGTTTAAGAAGATGTCGATAATTTCATCTCTAACGACATAGAATGGATTTTGGCCACCGAGTTCCACTCTTTTAGATGGAAGAGAAATGTCGATTGTTTCACTCTTGAGTTTTTTCTCTAATTCTAATTTGCGAAGTTCGTTTTCTTTTGTTTCAATTGCTACAGCAATCTTCCCTTTTATTTCATTGAGTTTTTGTCCCATTTCTTTTCTTTCTTCTGGTGGTAACGAACCAAGAGTAGAAAGTAAAGACATCAAGACAGATTTTTTAGCGAGGAATTTGATTTTGAGTTCTTGAAGTTTATCACTTGTAGAAGACTCATCAATCTCAACCATCGCATTTTGATAAATTTCATTGATGTTTTGATTTTCCATTGTGCTATTCCTTTAAATATCGTTAAAAAGTATATCACAAAAAAAGGGATTTGAAATATCATTTCAGTCCCTCTTTTATAATTATACTGTTAAGAACACTTTAGTGTTCAATCTTAATGAATTTTATTCATTAATATTCCACCCGCCACTGAAACATTTAAAGAATCAATGTTACTAATTGGAATAATCACTTCTGTATCAGCGAGTTTACGTACCTCAGAGCTCACACCTCTAGATTCATTTCCAAGTACCAAAACAAAGTTTTCTTTAACTTCAATTTTATCAATTGGAATAGCGCTCTTGGATAAATTAGAAACAATAATTTGATGAGTGCCTTTATATTTAGAAAGTTTTCCATTTAAAAGTGGCATCATAAAGATTGCGCCTTTTGAAGAGTTCACTACTTTTTCGTTATAAAAAGAAACACAGTTTTCACTAGCCACAACTAAATCATAAGAGAAGGCTAAAGCGGTTCTAATTAATGTGCCCATATTGCCTGGATCAGTGATTTCATCAAGATAAAGAATCTTGTGTGGTTCTTTAACCTCTTTTGATTCCATTTTCGCGATGAAGACAATGCCCTCAGGATTAACATTATTCGAAATCTTTTTTAGAAGATCTTCGCTCACTAAATATTGAGGAATGTCTTCAGGAATATCTAAATATTCGGTTGTAAAAACTTCACTTACACATTTGCTTAAAAGAGCCATTTCAAGAGATTTCTTTGTCTCTGCAATGAAACATTGATATTGTTCACGATATTTCTTTTCTTTTAACGAGGCAGCGAATTTAATTCTTGGATTATCTTTGCTAGTGATAACTTTTATCATTTGAATTCTCCTTTTCTAAGCTTAGTGTGAAGCGTGTCATAATCTGGTGAATATTTATACACTACATCATAAAATGCTTTTGAGTGATTATAGACGATGATGTGCGCCAATTCATGAACAATAACAGAGTCTAGAATTGGAGTGGAATAATGGACAAGAGACAAATTGAATGTCAGATGTTTGCTTCTCTTTGAGTTACTCCCATAACGCGAAGTCATGCTTCTTACAGAAACTCGATAAGAAGGAACTTTCATTATCTTCTCGTAATATCTTACTCTTTTAGTGACGATATCAAGGAAGACTTTTTTGAGCTTTTTCATCAAATCTTCGACATTCTCATATTTGATTTCATCATAGCCTTCCACTCTTATTATTCCTGAATTAGAAAATGGGTATTTTTCTCCGAATAAGTAAATATAATCTTCACCAATTGGTTTCTCTTTTTCTCCGGATTTTATTAGGCGAACTGCGAATTTATCTAGTCCTCTAATAATTGTTCCTTTACCAGTAAAAGATGAACATGAAACATAAAACTTACCATCATGATATTTGTAATGAATATTTTTGATTCTTTTATGAGTTATAACAACTTCATATTCCTTATTATTTACTATGTAAATGAAATTTTGCATACTTGAAAACATTATATATTGATTATCTTTCTTTAGAAATATAAAATAAGCAAGGTTATGGAAAAAATACTTATTAGTGCGTGCTTAGTTGGAGATAAAGTGAGATATGACGGAAAAGGTCAATATCACCCACTTATCAAAGAACTATTAGAAAAATACGAACTCGTTCCATTCTGTCCAGAAGTTGAAGGTGGATTGCCTACTCCAAGAATTCCTTCAGAAATCTATAAGGGAAGAGTTATTAACAAAGAAGGAAAAGATGTTACAAAGCAATTTAAAGAAGGCGCTGAGCTTGCATTAAATATTTGTAAATATCTTCAAATCAAAGTTGCAATTCTTAAAGACCAATCTCCAAGCTGTGGATCAAAAGAAATCCATGACGGAAGATTCTCTGGAAGACTTATTAAAGGAAAAGGAATAACCGCAACTTTATTAGAGCAAAACGGAATTAAAGTTTATTCAGAAAATGAAATAGAGGAGTTACTAAAGTAACCCCTCTTTTTTTAATAACTATCAATTGTTACGTTTCCACCGACACCTTCTATATCAAAGTCAAACGATAACTGTGAACTAGTGCTGAAGTTATTTGTAACAACGGTTCCAACAACATCAACATCCAAATTAATTCTTTTGTAAGTAGATAATTGGAACACTAATGAACCACCAACAGTATTTACATCAATTCTTTCAGTTAATCCGGTATATAGAATTCTAGTTACAAGATCAGAACCAACTGTGTTATATTTGCATTTTTTAACATCTGCAATTTGTATTGTTCCTTTTGAACCAACGGAATCAATGTTAAATTTTTCTACCGCTGGGAAATCAATACTTAATTCACAGTAAACAGCGTTAATGGTGAAATCGTTGATTTGATTATGAGGAACAGTAACGGTCAAATCTTTGTTAAGATTACTGTACTCTGATGATTCTGTTCCATTTTCAACATATTGGATAGTCAACTTTGTGCTATTTGGATCAGTTTTATCATGATAATAGAACAATGGATGCTCAGAACCAGACTCTTCAATTTTAAATTCAGAACCAGCAGTAATTGTAACAGTGCCACCAATATAAGTAAGAGACAACTCACTAAGTGTATCTATAAAAGATACAGGTCCTTCATATTTTGTGTATTTATCAGCGTTATCATAATGATATTTATCGTCAGTAACAAAGTTAAAATGACAACTACAACTTACGCATCCGCCTAAACAGGCAACGAACAATAAAGGCAAGATTCTACGAGATTTCATATTAATTACTCCAAATAATATTTTCTTAATTTATCTATATCTACCTCTAAAACATTAGTGAGGTAATTTTCTATCGAACCACATTGTTCTTCAACTTTGGATAAACCATAGTTAAGATATTCGACATCTGCAGAAAACACTTCTTCAAGAGCTCTCGCGTATTCCTTATTATAAAAAGGCTTACTTCTAAGCATGAATTTAAGTTGTTTGATTTTAAGCTTCATCGCTTCGTTAGACATTAAATAATCTTTAATCGCATCTTCTTCAGAAACACCTAAAGCAATCTCTAATAAATATGAGGCAAGTCCAGCGCGATCTTTTCCTTGAGAACAGTGATAATAAACAACACGATTTTCATCTTGAACTAAAACTTTAAAAAAGTTTTTATATGCTTCAACGCCATCCTTAGATAATAAAGATTCTTCATAAGTTTTACGCATATGAAGTTTTCCATCAGTTGATCCATCAAGGAACCATAATAAGTTACTATCATCATATTCGGATTTAATTTTCAAGTTGCTGTTATCTTCTAAAGTTGGGAAGTTATGATAAGTAACACCCATAAAGACATAATCAGGTCTATTAACATATTCAACTTGGCTTCTAAAATCAATGATGTCAGTTAGTCTTAAAGAGTTGATTTTAAGGATATCATCATTAGAAACACGGCCTAAAAAACCGCCGCGATAAATCCTTCCTTCTTTAACCTTCATACCGTTAAAAGCAACTAGGCCACCCAGGTCTCTAACATTTTTCTGATAAGATAGTTCAATTTTCTTCATTGTATCTATCATTTTATCAAATAATTTATAAGAAAACATTTAATATCTCACCTTTTTCATTTCAATATAATTGAAGTTGTGAGATAATTAACACGATAAATTAAGGAGATACAATAATGGCAAAAGTATTAACAATCAACTCCGGAAGTTCCAGTTTAAAATTCAAATTATATGAAATGCC
>DFJP01000076.1 GCA_002373085.1 Caryophanales bacterium UBA3668
CTTCGAGTTTTATTCCTTTTTTAAGGAATATCTCATAAACAATTCCAAAGACCACCGCTCTTAAAATTGGAGGAACCATCCATAAAGGAGTAGTAATACTTAGTCCATATGCTCCTCTAGCTTGACCGATAAAACTACCTAAAATCGCAATTAAAATCGCATCAGGAAGGCCATATAAGACCACAGCCATAATAACAGTTAAACCAGTAAAAGCAATTTGTAGATTCGGTGTTAAACGAACAGTTAAAGTTGACAATACAATATACATTGCCAATAACATTCCATCTCCACAAATTCTACTAATTGTTCTTTTCATTGCTAATTATTATTACAAAAAACAAAAATATAGTAAACAAGTCATAAAAATATTTGCTCTTATCTTTAATTAAGTATAATAAGTGTATGAAAAAAATATTTAGATTGCTACTTGTTTCTTTTGCTCTAAGTGCTTGTGGAACTAAGCCAACAGTAGAAACCACTCCTACGCAAAAGGACGTATATACCTTAAACGCTAATAATGTCACTGTTGAAGTCGGTGGAACTTATCAATTCCATCTTTACAAAAATAATGTTTTAGTCACTAGAAATGTTGTTTGGCAAGTTTCTACTGGTTTACTCGATATCACTAGCGACGGCTTGCTTACTGGTATTTATCCAACAAATTCTTCAAGCAACGCATTCGTTCGCGGGTCTATTGGTAAAAACTATGTTGACTGCAAAGTTACTGTCACTGGTAGAAATAGCAACATTTATAGATGCATGACTAGTGAATATCAAACTTCTGCTGAAATAGAAAACACTAATCATGTTGTCTATTCCTGCAAAAGGGAAGAATCAGGTTCTAATTGGGATGGAACTAAATATAAAAACTCTTACTTATTTACTTACGATTCATTAACCGAGAAATGCAAAATCGTGACTATGAAGATTGGCTACTACGTTAATGGAGAAGGCTACCAGTGGGAAGAAGTCTATGCCGGGTATAATGAATTCACTTGGGGCGATTATGAAAACGGCCTATTCTATGGAATTATGGGTGATATAGTTCATGACACCAACCCTGGTAGAGAAAGACAAGTTAATGTTATCTTTAAAAATGAACAACTAGTTTTTAACAAAGAAACCTATCAAATTGGATTTCACTCTCAAGCAGAATATTATGAAATTGTTAAAAACACTTACACCAATTACACAGTGACTAGTGATGACATTTACGAAATTCTTAAAGTCGTTAATGAATGTAAAACATTTGCAGACAACGAAGTGTTTAAGGATTATAACAATTCTCACCCTAACGATATAGTGAAGTTATTCTAAAAAAATAAAGGACATTTAAAATGTCCTTTTTATTTTGCTATTTGGAGCACACGACGGGAATCGGACCCGCACATTCAGCTTGGGAAGCTAAAGTTCTACCACTAAACCACGTGTGCGTTTTAAAGTTTTTCTCTCAGAGATTTGAATTTGTTCTTTTCTTCATCGCTAAAACGATAAGAGTCCACTATTTTGGAGATAGTTTTTCTCACTAATTCTTTATCAGAGCATTCAGAAAGATATTTATACACTTCATCTTTATAGTGAATAGCGATAAAAGATAATAACCATGCTTCTGCCATTGTGACCATATAGTCTTCGTTAGTCACTAAATCATCTAAGATATGGAGAATTCTTTGATCACTAGAGAAATGGAGCCCTAATACATAAGCATATCTTCTAGTGTAGACATGATTAGAACGATAATGAGCGTAAAAGAAATTAGCGAACTTCGAATAATCACACTTCTTTAAATAAGTAGTTAAAGTATCAGTAATTGCCCAGCTAGAAGCATATTTCAGATTATTAGATAAGAAAGTAAGTTGACTATCAATGCTATTGAGTCTAGATAAACCTAAACCAAAATATAGAAAATCAACTTCTAAATATTTTCCTAACTCAAAATCTGATAGTTTTAGCTCTTCATTTAAAACATTTTCTTTGATTAATCTTCTAAGAACTGGAGTTTTAACTCCAATAGAAATGTAACTACTATTTGATAAGCGTTTAGAAAAAATGGCGAAGTTATCGTCTTTATTATCAAATAAGTATTTAACTAATTCCTGATAGTTCATATTTCTATTATAAAGGTTTTAATAAAATAAAAAACTTGGAAATCTCCAAGTTATTATCTTAATGGTGGGTACTGACGGGATCGAACCGCCGACCTTCTGTACGTCAAACAGATGCTCTCCCAGCTGAGCTAAATACCCATCTATGCTGGTGCGATTAATGGACTGCATTTCCTTTAAGCGCTCAATTATTATACATATATTAATAACAAAAGCAAAGATTTTTTTACACACATATCCATAAAAAATAAAAAGGCCAAATACATAAATGTATAAGACCTTAATTTTTATATTGGTATTGACTATAAAGTGTTAGTTAATGACGATTCTAATTGCAGGACGCACAGACATCTCTTTATAATCTACCTTTTCTCCATAGTCATTATAACAATAGCCAACATCGTCAACAAAAGTTGCTTTATCAGGATCCCCATTAAAAGGAGAACGTGTCCAAAACAAACAATTCATATCTAAAATTGGATCTGGAGCTCCATAGTAACAAAATGCTCCGTTTGCTCTTACCCAATCGGTTGAATCGGTTGCTAAATCTCTACTACTAGCAAATCCATATGATTCGTTCTTCACATCACTGACACTAAGCAAAAAGACATTATCTTTGGTGTTATTACAGGCATATGGATTTTCATTATCAAAAAATGTGGAAGACGCACTATTATCAACTGTTGTTTCTTGAATTGGGGTGTTATTTAAGAAAAAGGCAGTGTTATAAAAATCATTATTTAACCAAGCTCTTATATCACTATATTCATAGTTATTTGCATAAATGGTTTTATCGTCAATGGTTCTATTCTCTTTCGAACTATGGAATTGTTTAACATCTAGCGCAGTGTCTGAAAATAACAAATAAGTGTTGTCGGTTTTATTCAAAACCCTCCAGACAATTGGCTCACATTTAAACCAATATTCTTTATTCCTTTGCATAACAACACCATCTTCAAATTGGTAGTTAAAATACTGTGTAAAATGAGCAACACATTTAGTGTAATAATATCCACCATAGTAATAATAGCCCAACGAATTAGGATTATCTAAGGCGTTAAGTTTTGCAATAACAGTATCATCTGAAACATAATGTCTTGGATAAACACCATAGGTCACTGTTTTTTGATCTTCTGAGAGAATTGGATCACAAGAGTATACAAGTCTACCTAAATTTTCCACTTTTGTATCGGTGTGTCCATCATAAGTAGCAGTATATGTTTTAATGCAGTCAGTAGTTGTGGTTGCCTCAGTAATTTCACTAGTTACCGTTGCTTCATGATAAATAACGTGAGATGAATCATGTGAGCAAACATATTTTGCTTTAGCGGTAAACTCAGTCCACACAAATGAATCAAATTGATAATCGTGATTTGTAGAATCAATTGTTTTCTCGTGAGTCTGAGTTACAAATAGTTTGTTAGTGAATGTTGCGGTATATTTGCCCGTTCCACTGGTCTCGCATCCAGCGGGAGTAACAACTGTGTAAACCGAATCAACTCTTTCGGTTTCAACATGAGTTTCATCTGTGCTGCAAACCGCTGTTGCAGTGCAAGAAGAATAATCATCGCTCCATACATATGTTGGATCACTCCAGGTGTGCTTATGACCTGGTGCATTGTTTGAGCATGCAGCGATTAACAAAATTAAACTTGAAAAGGCGAAAAACTTATATCTAATTTTCATATTAATATGCTCCTTTTTATATTCTAATCTCTATTTAAAAGCGGTTTTAAAGTAGAAACTACAAAAAGGTGGCAACTACATGCTTTATGCGTCAATTTAGCTATAAAATTATTCAAATTTTTGACATTTTAAAAATAAAAAGGCCAAATACTTAAATGTATAAGACCTTAATTTTTCCACTGCCATTGAAGAATATTGCTGATACAAATCAAGGTTTTGCCGATAGGTTGAAGAAATCCTTTGATACAAAATCACTGAAGTGACAGAATCTAGATTTTCTTTCTACAAGGAAATTGAACGATGTTATGAGCTCTTGAAACTCTTTTTTTATGGAATCTTTCTGCTTTTTGAACACTATATATCGTACCATCTATTGGATTTGGTTCGTGGGAATTACGTATTATTTCCCTAGAAACCGAACTAGGTGATCTTCCTAATTCACTTGCTATTTGTCTTATCGAAACACCTTTGGCAAGTAGATGTTTGATGCTTATTCGCTCTTCTATGGTAAAATGTGAATAGCTCATAAAGAACCTCCTGTAGATAAGTGTCGCAACTATATCTTACACCAGGATTGATATGAGCCTTTATTTTTGTCTAAAAGTGTTGCACTTGAACGGTAAATTCACCAAGACTAAAAAACAGGAACCTTAAATGATTCCTGTCTTTTGGGTGTTTTTTTGAAGTGTGTCCATTTTGGGGTTCGCTTCACTATCGGCCCGGTATTAAGTTTAGTTGAATTATTTTTTTATTTTTCAAAAGCTTTGACGATTAAAGAATTGAGCTTTTTGACAAATTCTTGCTTATTAGAAACATCATATCCCTCTAATAGCAAGGCTTCATCATATAAGACAGAAGCATAATTCTTAACCATCTCATCGTCTTGTTCAATACTAGCGAAAATTTTAAATAATTCATGTTCTGGGTTGAGTTCGAGAACTTTGATGGATTTAACATCTTCTCCCTCACCTTTTTCTTCATTGATTGTCTTTTCCATTTCCATGGATAATCCTTCTTTTGTGGAGATACAAACAGGAGAATCAACGAGTTTAGAAGAGATGATGACATCATCAACATTCTCTTTTAGAGAATCTTTTAGATTATCTAATAATCTCTTATGTTCTGCGGTGACGGATTCCACTTTTTCTTTTTCTTCATTAGTTAATTCATCACTACCTTCACTAGCGATAGATTTGAATTCTTTCTTATCGTATTCACGCACCATCATGATAGCGAATTCATCAATCTTGTTATCAAATAATAAGACATCGATTCCTTGCTTTTTATATTTCTCTATCTGCGGTAATAGCTTAATGCTGTCGAGGTTACTACCAGAAGCATAATAGATGTATTTTTGATGTTTTCCCATTTCTTCCACGTATTGTTTTAAGGAGATAAATTTGTCTTCTTGTTTTAAGGAATGGAAGATGAGTAAATCATTTAATAAATCTTTTTTAAAGCCATAGGAAGAATAAATACCATATTTGATATGCTCACCAAACGATG
>DFJP01000107.1 GCA_002373085.1 Caryophanales bacterium UBA3668
CCCAATCTTACGGCGTGAGGGCCAATAACAATATTTCCAGTAACTTTATATAAATTTCTAAAACTTACATCAACAACATTAAAGTTAGAAATAACCTCAGGAGTATTCCAAACTTGAAGCATATGATTTTTCACATTTTCTGTTCCTTCTCCTAAGTATTTTGTTGTCCAATAGCTAACGAATGTTCCTAAAATAAGTTGAACTGGTTTCACTTTGTTCGCAACACCTAAAGCATAGAGAGAAATAGGAGCAACAGCAGAGCCAAAGTTAGAAGGACCGCCACCAAATTTCACGACAATGTATACACTATCCTTTTTTAAGGTATTGCTTTCTTCTTGCTTTCTAAACATTTGTTCGTCAGAAATCAAAATTTGTTTTACATTTGTAAAAAGTTTCTTTGTTGCTTCATCGCCGTTCTCGACTAATGTTTGCCAAACAAATAAAATCTCTTTGCTGATTGAATCAACTATTTCCGAATAATTAGTAATGATTTCTATTTCTTGATTAGGCATTTTCAATCTCCGTTATTTTTTAATTGGTGTTTTTGGCTTAGGAGCACTAGGTTTTGGCGCGCTAGGTTTTGGAGTAGGATTAACTTTTTTTCTAAATTTTACGTTGCTTGGCTTAGGAGCAGAAGCATTTTTTACTGGCTTCTTAATAAATCTTCCACCGATACCTTGTGCAATACCAATACCAGTTTGAACGCCTCTTGCAACAGAACCAGCAAATCCACCACCAGAGGCAGCACCTCTTAATGCACCTTTAGCGGCTTCTTTTAAGATACTTGGATTATTATTTTGCGCCATATTCTATCCTCCAATTTTTATTTTATCTCTTCCTATTTCAGAAGACCATTCTAAGATAGCACTATCTATGACTTTATCTATATATCCTTTATGGTTGCCAGGCTTCACCAATTTAGAGCCTTTTCTTGTGCCATTTGGATACGTATAGAATTTGCTACCTTCTTCATCAAGTTTAGAGGCATAACTGCCATTACTTGTGTGAACTACAACACCCTTCGTTTGATAAAGAAGCATATTGTATGTTTGAGCAGGAATATTGATTTTTATTTCATTGCCATAATTTTCTATTTTTATGGTGTTAATCAAGTTCCCACTTAAATGTTTGAGATTAAACTCTTCTCTGAGCTTTCTTACTATGATTTCGGCTAAGTCTTGAAGTTCTTTTTCACCAATTTCCATTAGTGACCACCGCTTTCTTTTTCCTTATCCTTTTTAGTAAAGAATTTGTCTATTGCATAGTCAATAGCATCTTTACGTTCGTCTTCTCTCACGTTTTTTTGAGCATCGTAAGCCCATTTTGGAAGTGGATTAAGCGGAATAGCAATCGCCTCACAAATAGTGACACAGCCCATAACCTGGATCATTAAGTCGATTGAATCTCTTACACTGTATAAAATCAATGTCATAGCAAGCAGTGGAACGACAATTTTACAAAAGCCACCCAATAATTGCCCTATGAGTGAATAGCGATTGCTAAACGCCTTTTTGATATAACGAATAACCGTAAAAACAAATACAGCAGTAAGAACAATAGCTAAAATGCCCCAACCACCGATTTGAATTTGCCCTATCTTATGGAAAAGTTTGAAACGCCATACAAGGAAAGCACATGGAAGAAGCCAAGAGAAAACAGTCCAAGCTACAAAACGAGTCCAAAATGTTGTCTTTGGATGTTCTTCAAACCAAGTGAATAGATTCTTCTTAGTAGTTTCTTCTTCCTCTGTTTCGGAAGCTTTTTCTTGAACTAATTTTTCGTCTTCCATAGTCTTACTCCTTCTGCATTTCTATTTGATTTTGCTTATTATCTAACTGCAAGACTTGTTCTTTTTTAACTCTTTCAACAAACTCTTGTTTTGCTTCTTCTTGTTGAGTTAAAGGCTTAAATCCTGAATCTTGCATATAACGAGTATGAACTTGTGTTCTCATTTCAATGTATTCGGCATCAATATCGTTCATTTGAACACCAACGATATAGCCCATAAATGAAGAACTTGCCATAGCCCAAATACGTGATGCAAATTTTGCCCAAGCCGCCGCTGTATCAACATCGGCAGTTAAATCTCTAACTAATGATGCGAAGATCATAGCGGATACGACTGTCATAATCAATTTGCTAAAAATACTTGAAGAAAGAACAAATCTCTTTTTCTTACCTTCGTTAACCGCACGTTCAGACACAGTTCTTGTATCAGTCAAATTCTTTACCGAGAGATAATATTCAGGCTCAACGAATTTAATCTTGTATTCGGTCTTTTTGATAGCCAAAATGCCTTTGTATTGTTCTTCGGTAATCTTTTTAAAATAACGACCTTTTTGATCTTCTTCGTTTTTAGCAGTTAGTATAGCGAACTTTTGTGGCTCTTTGGACAACGCTAATAATTGAGCATCGTCTAACTCTAAAATTAATATATCGTCAATACCTAAGGCTCTTAAACGTCTTTCTTTAATGGCTTGAATATCTTCTGGTTGAAGAACCTTACGAACCCATTGTCTGAAAGCGCTAAAACCTTTTTCCTTGATTTGCTTTAAAGAGGCAAAGAAGTCAACCCTAGATTTAGCAATATTACTCTTTTCATTACGAGCGTTGCTAGATTGTGATATGAAAATGAGAGAAACCATTGACATAATGACAATGGCACAGATTAATAATTCGTCTGTTAAGAATTCGTTTGTTTGCCAATTCTCTGGTTTAACCACAAATGGGACGAATGAGCAAACTATGATTAAGCCTAAACACATTAAGATGGAGAATAGGCCTAATAATACCTTTTTGTTAAGGCCGTTTTTAATTTTTTCTGCACTAGTTTTAAAATCTTTCATAATCTTTACATCCTATCTCTAATCATTGGAAGGACAATGAAGAACATAATCGCTAAAAAGTAAATTGTTAGGAATATGTAGACCATCATAGCCCATTTTGAGGAGAACCACGCAAGAACGTCGGCTCCACTAAGAGCAAAGCCTAATACTAGAAATGCTAAAGCGGCAATAACCCATATAATTCCACAAATGATAAGCGTTCTATTTCTTTTATTCATATTTTACCTCTACTCGTATTGAGTTCCGTTGTCTGCTGGTTCTTCTGATGGCTTATTTTCTTCTTGATTAGCTTGTTCAACAATTTGTTCGCTATTGTTTTCGATTGTTGCTAAGTTATTAAGGATTTGCGCCATTTTGTCGCCTTGTTCCTTCATAAACTTTTCAATCTTTTCTTGAATTGCAGTAATCAAGGCGTTATCACTAAGGCTTAATGCAGACAATTCTTTTGTGATCGCAATTCTAGCCTCAGGAGTTCCTTCTTGTGCTAATGCTAAACATCTACACATTGTAGCCATAACCACTTGTAAGTCGGCAGTTGTAGCTTGAATTTGAGCGAAATATGGAGTAATTAGTTTTTCCAAGGCTTCAAGAATAATCTTCTTTGATGCATCTGGAAGAACATTAGAAACGGTTGTTTCGATTTTGTTCTCCACTTTCTTTTCAAGTTTCTTGTCTTTAATGTAGTAGCGAGCGATAGCGAATAAGATACCACTATTCAACAAGAACGCAACAGTAGTAATAATATTTTTAACACTGAATAAGTTTGTCCAATCTTTGTTGCTTGCTTGTTCAACTACGGTAGACATTTCACCAAGTAGTTCTTTATCAATAATAAACTTAATACTAATTTTATTTTCACCTTCAACCAATGCGAATCTATAAACACCAGTTGTTGTTTCGTCTTCTACAAGCGCAGTACCATTCACACTGACATTTTCAACGAGATAGAACAAATCGGCATTAGCAGTGATTGTAACAATATCACCGATATGTCCTTCCTCTTTGTCAACACTAGCATTACCGTGAACTAAACTATCTAGCACGACTTGACATTCGTATGTTTCAACGTATTCACCAAATGTCATTGTTGTTTCATCAATAACAACTTTTAATTCGTTGCCATTTAATGTGAGAGTTAAGACATTGCCGTCTTTTGTATAAGTTCCTGTTGAAGTAGCAGGATCCTTACCATTTTCATGGACTTCAATGGTAAACTCTGTTTCACTTGTTAGCGTAATTTTAGAAGTTCCATTGTCATCGCTATAGGTATATGTCTTTTCCTCAAATGTTGGAGTAGCAGGCTCAGTAGCTTGTGGTTCTTCGGCAGCAACAGGAGAATAACTCTTAGCTGTTCCTAATAAGATACCACCTAAGGCCAATAAGCCTAATGTTAATAGTGCAAATAATCTCTTTCCTTTCATTATTTTAATCCTCCGGAAATTAAATCCTTTATCGTTTTTGACATTGTTGAAATTTGTTTAGCGTTTTCAACTTTGATTTGTTTGAATTCCGCTATAGCGTTCTTAATCTCGTTTAGTCTATTTTCGACTTCCATTTCTCTTTCGTCGAACTTTCTACTGAGTTCTTCAAACAAGTCATCTTTGGTTGTGACATACCATTCCTTACCATCGTATAGGATTACGTCGTTTTTTGTAGGCTTTATGATTCTCTTAAAATTTTTTATATCTAAAGTCAACTTCATACAATCACCTCGTATCACTTATATTTTATTAGAAAATAAAAAATAAACAAAACATTTATTTTGCTTTTTTCTTCTTAAATTTACTCTTTTGTTTAGCTTTGCAAGACTTGTCGGTTTTCTTGACACTGTAATTTTGTGCTAAACCAATGCTATTAGACATATATTTTCCCTCTTTCTTGCCTTAATTATATGCAAAAAAAAGAGAGAGTGCAATTGCTTACACCCACCCAGAAAAAGAACGCGCAAAGTTGATAATTCAACCTTACGTTTTTATTTTAAGCATAATTTAAAAATATTGCAACATAAAAAGCCACGCTCTGGACGTAGCCTTTTACAATACTCATCCTACATAAAATAGGAGAGAGAACAGCCTCTATGGACTGCGAGTGGTATTACCACCCTCACTTTTATTATACGTTAATTAAAATATTTGTCAAAAACAAAAGCGCCGATTACTCAGCGCTTATAGGAGCTTTGTGGTAGAAATATTAAGCCACACTATTATTGTAAGGGAGCTTCTTCTTTCTTGTCAAACGACTTTTGAATCTTCTTAACCTTTTCAATGTTGTCGATTGTGTTTTGCTTAATTTCTTGAAGAGAAGTCATAGCACCTTTTTTGGCGTTTTCGTCAACACTAGCGTTTTGCATAATTTCTAGCATTTGCTTATCGCATTCGGAAATAACGTCGATTAGTATTTGTCCTAAGCTTTTTGTCGCTTCTTTGGCTTCTTCGTTAACTTCCTCGTCAACTTCCTCGTCAGTTGGCTCTTTTGCTTCTTCTTCGGTCGGTTCTGGTCTTTCGTTTGGGAATTCGTTGTAGTAATCCTCTATGGCTTCGTCGTAGTCAGGATCTCCTTCGCTAATTCCGTTATCGAATAAGAATTGGTCTAACTTGGCATTTCCTGTGCCTTTGGTAGCCTTAGCTTCAACGGTAGAACCAGGATTGCCTTGTTCTTCAACGACTTTGCTTGGAGCAGAAGAAGGAGCAGGACTTTCTACTGGTTTAAAATAGGCTTCTAAATCAGAAGTATAATCGCCACGATTAAGATACTTGTTAAGAATATCTTTTGCACGTAAATCACCACCTTTGGCGGCTTCGCGCAATTTACTCATTTGGTCAATTGGTATAAATCCCATTTTAATTACCTCTCTTTATCTAAACCGAATAGTTTCATAGCTTTATCTTTTTCGTCGGTTTTTTCGACTTTGATTTTGCTTTTGATTAAGTCAACTGTATTGTTAAACGCTTGTTTAAGAACCTTATCTGGTAAAGTTATATCATAAACTTCACCAGTTCTAGCCATTCCAGCGCTAACACAATCACAAATCATTTCAAGAACGTCTATTAAATTGACATCTTCAGGAACACGATCATTTAAGTGATGGCGTTCGGTTAAGTGAATTTCCCACCAGTCTTGTTCCTTAAATTCTTTGCCTTTGAAACCAGAGCTTAATGCTTTAGTAAACGCTGGCAAGTATTTACCGAGCTTGGTATGATCATGCTCTTTAAATTGTTCCTTAATCTTGTCACGAAGAAAATCTCCACATTTTTCTACTGCTTCAATATGAAGTTCTGTGTCATACTTTACTGCTTCTTCAGTTAGTTTTTCACCATCTTTTAAAGCTCTTGTATCACAATGTTTCGTTTCTTGAATAATAATTTTGTCCATTATCAGTCCTTGTTTTCATCGCTAGAAGCAACTTCTGGAAGTGCATCTTTACCCCAGAGTTCTTTCGCTTTTTCTCTTTCCTTTTTAGCAACATCTGGACACACTAACTGCGTTGGGAAATGAAGAATAACGTCTTTTGCTTCTTGATAGTCGCCTTCTAAGAAATATCTTCTGAAAATGGTTTCTTCAACTTCACAGTGACGATATTGCCAATTACAGTCAATTGTAGCAAAATAATCTGCATCTGCCATTAAATCTAAATCTTTGCTTAAAAATTTAAGAGATTCTTTAGCGTTTTCGTCGTCTTTGGTAAATTCAGGAACGTCTTTTGCTTCTTGATGAAGAAGTTCAACCTTTTCACCTAAAAGACCTTCTGCCGCTTCCTTGATTTTATCTAAAGATTCTTCGATTTCTTTTTTGGAACGTCCCTTTAAAGGGATACTAACAAATAACTTTTTCATATGCTACCTCTTATTGTTCATCATCTAAGTTGACTGGATGCCTTTTTAAATATTCTCTTTCTATTTTACTTTGCAATTCTTCTTCTTCAGGAGAACGATATTGTAAATGCCAAAGTTTTTTAGAAAGGTTATCGTGCATTTTAATTAAATCTTCGTCTGATTTTTGCTCTAAGTCAGCATTAATCCATTCTTCAGATTTGAAGCCTTCTGGTTCTTGATAATTTTTATCTAGTGGCCAGAAAGGATTTTTCTCTTTCAAATCAGTGTCGTATAATTTAGACGCTTTTCTACGTTCCCAATCTTCTTTCATTTTGCCTTTATAGTAATCGGCTTGATTAGAATTTTGATATAAACCTTTGACTGTTTTGTCAATAAATTCTTGACTTAATTCAGGATCTTCGGATAATTTTCTTCTCACATAATCCATCAATCTACCAGAAACAACAGCAGAACCAGGATTGTCTTCGTTGTTCCATTCGTCAAAATCGTCATTATCACCATCTTGTTTTGTGCTGGACAAAGGTTGTCCTTCTTTGCCTAAATTAGTGTCAAACAGTTCAGAAGCTTTTGAACGTTCTGTTGTTTCATCATAATCAACAGGTTTTCTAAAAGAACTATTGTTTTCCATCCAACCAATGATTTCGTCTTCTGGATAGTCTTCGCCTAATTCTTTTTGAATTCTTTGCACATTATTCTTGGTAATAGTGTTTCCAGACAAATCTAATTGACCAGAATTATATAAACCATCGTGTGCTTTCTTTATTGCAGATTCCCTATCAACATTTTTAGAAACGTTTGACAACTCGTTTGCATTTTGTTTTGGCGCAAAACCTTGCGACATAATCTTTTGACGAACAGGATCAGCTTTTGGAGCCACTGGCTTTGGAGTCTGATTAGGAGTAGTCACTTGTTTTGGAGCCGTTGGCTTTGGACTTGGCCCACT
>DFJP01000009.1 GCA_002373085.1 Caryophanales bacterium UBA3668
AACCGAAGATTCCCGTTCATATTCCTAAAAAATCAAATCTAATAATACGAAGATTCCAGTAAAAATCACTTCGTGAGCGATATAAATAAGTAACGTGTGTCTTCCTAAGAAACAAATAGGTTTTTCCCAGTTACCTTTCTTTTTAAATAAAGAAACTTTATTAGGGTAGAACTTTCTAGCAAAGACTACTCCTAGAAATAGAGCAATGACATAAGGGAATAATGGAAGATAATCCCCAACATATCCCTCTCTTACAGGATTGAAGTTACAGTAAAGTATGCTTCTAAAAGGATTATATTCAAGCTCTAGAGATATTTTAGCATTAACTAAAATAAAAAAGTAAAATAGCATGAGTGCTCCTGAAATTAAGAGCAAGTTTTTAGAAGATAAATCCTTAAACACCGTAAAGAGTAATATCGATAAAGCAATAACTCCTAAAATGTTAAAATCAATCGCCACTACTCGGTTATTAAACATTGGTAATAGTTGAGCAATATGGGTCACTATTGTTATTAAAATACAGAGAATTAATAGCAAGAAACCCCTTCTTTTATTATTCCTAGAGAAATAACAGCTCACTCCACAAGTGAATAGGAACGCTAATAAAACTATTTGTCTAACCGCGTTTCTTAAATCGCTAGTCCAATACCAATTAAGAAATGCTGATTGATGATGGGTAATGTAAAAATTAATAAACCATAATAAATGGTCAAAGATAACTAGGATAATCAAAAAGCCACGAAATAAATCTATTTCATGAATTCTTTTATCAAACATTTCCTTTTCTCTAATAAACCAGTCTTTCATATAGATTTTTAAAATGGTCGGGAAGACCAGATTTGAACTGGCAACCCTCAACACCCGAAATTGATGCGCTACCAAATTGCGCTACTTCCCGACAATATTAAAATCCTCCAAAATCAAATAGTGATAATTGGTCACTATCATTCAAGTCATCTAAAACACCAAGCGCGCTTAAATCATTAACGTTCGTATTGGTGAGTTTTGTTCTTCTAAGTAAATCTTCTTTAGAGGTAAATGGTCTCTTTTGTCTTTCTTCAATAACGGTAATCGCGTTATTTTCACCTAATCCATCAATTGTGATAAATGGAGGGATTAAGCAATTATGTTCGTGATCAACAACGAACTTTGTCGCATCTGACCTATAAAGGTCAATATTAGAGAATTTATATCCTCTTTGAGTCATCTCAACCGCGATTTGAAGAGTCTTAAGTTGATCTTCTTCTTTAGTGGTTAACTTTTCTCCAGTAGTTTTTTCTTTAACCTTTAATTGCTCTAAACGATTAATAATCGCCTCTTCACCTTTAATCATTGGAACAATATCGTATTGTTTAGAACGAACAGAGAAGAATGTTGCATAGAACTCTAAAGGATAATGAACTTTAAAGTAACCGACTCTAATAGCCATAGTAACATAAGCCACCGCATGTCCTTTAGGGAACATATACTTAATCTTCTTACAAGATTCAATGTAATAGGTAGGAACATTATGCGCAATCATCGCTTCTTCATATTCAGGTTTTAAACCTCTGCCTTTACGGACATCTTCCATAATTGAGAAGGAGACGTTAGCAGGTAAACCTTTAGAAATAAGGTAAGTCATAATATCATCACGACATCCGATAACTTCTTGTAAGGTCGCTGTTTTATTATCAATAATTGTTTCTGCGTTACCATTCCAAACATTAGTACCATGAGACAAACCAGAAATAATAACTAAGTCTGAGAATGTTGTTGGTCGAGTTTTCTCTAAGATGCCTCTAACGAAATCAGTACCGAATTCAGGAATTGCCATCGCTCCAGTAGATTCGTTTAAGTAGTTATTATGTAGTTTCAAAGAATCAGGCTTAGAGAAAAGTGCTAATACTTCTGGGTCATTCATTGGAATGTCTTTAATATTGATATGAGTTAAGTCACACATCATCTTTAAAGCAACTGGGTCAACGTGACCAAGCATATCAAGTTTTAAAATTGTGTCGTGAATAGAATGGAAGTCGAAGTGAGTGGTTTTCCACGCACTATCAACTTCATCTGCAGGCCATTGGATAGGTGTGAAATCATAAACGTCATGGTCTTTAGGAATAACAACGATTCCTCCTGGGTGTTGGCCAGTTGTTCTTTTAACTCCAACACATCCACTAGCAAGATAATCAAGCTTCGCTTTTGGATAAGCAGCAAGAAGAGCTTGTGCTTCTTCTTTGCTCTTACCTTGAGACATAAATAATCTTTCAATATATCCACGAGCAAAACCAAAGGCAGTTTTGTCCGCAACAGTTTCAATTGTACCTGCTCTAAAGACGTTGTCTTTACCAAGTAATACTTTTGTATATTCGTGAGCCCTAGCTTGATAATCACCAGGGAAGTTAAGGTCAATATCAGGAACCTTTTCAGCGTGGAATCCTAGGAATGTTTCAAATGGAATATCTTGTCCATCACTAATCATTTCTGTTCCACATTCTGGACATACTTTCTTTGGTAAATCAAATCCACTTCTAATACCTGGATAGGATTCTTTACCCCATTCAAGATGTTTACAGTGAGGACATAAATAATGAGGTGGAAGAGGATTAACTTCAGTAATTCCTGACATTGTCGCAACGAAAGATGAACCAACAGAACCACGGCTACCAACGATGTAACCATCTTCGTTAGATTTCTTAACGAGTTTATGAGCAATGTAATAAATAACTGAGAATCCGTTAGTGATAATACCATTAAGCTCAGTATCTAAACGGTTTTGAATAAATTCAGGAAGTGGATCACCATATAATTCGTGTGCACGGTCAAAGCATAGTTTCTTAAGGTTTTCTTCACAGTTTTCAATGGTAGGAGTATATAACTTATCATTTGGAACTGGGAGAATCTTTTCAATTTGATCGGCAATCTTATTAGTGTTAGTAACAACAATTTCATTAATCAAATCTTTATCTTCTAAGAAGGCAAAGCATTCAAGCATTTCTTCTGTAGAACGATAATGTTGATCTGGGTTAGCAAAAGGTGGGTAGTCATCCCTATTATATGGATTAAGAGGGTGATTACCTTTACCAACTTGTGGAGCAGAGATGTAAACATCTCTAAATATCTTTTCTTCCTTCAAGCAATAATGGACATCACCGGTCGCACAAACAGGTTTGCCAATCTCTTTAGCGGCAGAAATAATGTCTTTGATATATTGATGAACATCATTTTTAGTTAATTCTTCTGTGTTCACTAAGAAGGAATAATTTTCAGGTGGTTGAACTTCAATATAATCATAGAAAGCCATTGTCTTCTTAAGTTTATAAGAGTTGTAATATCTAGCGTTTTCAAATACTTCACCATTGAAACAGGCTGAACCGATTAATAGATTAGAGCGATATTCTTCTAACACTCTTCTAGGGAGTAGAGGAATCTTTAAGGCCTTAGCAAAATAATCAATATTAGAAATAGAAACTAAACGATATAAAT
>DFJP01000081.1 GCA_002373085.1 Caryophanales bacterium UBA3668
CGAGTTTTAACGACTTTTCTTTGTCACAATTATAATAAAATATAGTTGTTAATTTTACAACTATTATATAAATAAATTTATATATAAAAATTCTGATACTAATCTACTTGGCGTAGAAGATTGTGTTCTTGTGGAAAGCTCCGTAAGCAAATCCAAAATTCAAGAATAAAGGAATACTGCTATAGGCCTCAAATGATGATCTAGAAATAAAGTCATCAATAGTGATATTTTCAATATAACCATAAGGATTATAAATAGTTATATTATCGTTTAATAAGTCTAGCCCACTAATAACGGAGAAGTGAAGCGTCCACTCCCCTTCATATTTAGCAGCCCATTCAATCGCTACTGGGTTATTACTTTTAATTGAGTCATGAATCTCTTTTAATAATGCATCATGTTTTAAATAAGAACGCATTACGAATGATTTACTAGGAATACATTTACTTATTTCTTTCAAGAATCCATTTGAGGAAAAAGTTGAAATCGACCTATTTCTTGCGTCTAATTCGTCTTCTGTTACTTTATTTCCGCAATAAGAAGACATCATTTCAATTGTCGCATATCCACATGAAACATGTTGGGTTACAAGTTCAATTCCGGTTATTTCAACTTTGCCATTATATGAAGCATTACTTCTTAAATATTCATAGTCCGCTTTTAAGTTAGAGGTTCTAACTCCAAGAACAATAAAAGGAATCGCGACCGCTAAAGCCAAGGCGCCAACAATAGAAGAGATAACAATGATAATAATTTTCTTTTTCTTTTTCATTTTTGTGAGTTTGTATCATAGCTATCATATCAAAAAAGCCGTCCATTATGGACGACTTATTTTCATTTTATCAACGCTTATTGAAAGTTGAGTGTATTTAAGATTGTAGTTGTTCCATCACTTGCAGAAACAATACACGCTCTATATTCGCTTTTTGTATTCCAATCAACAAGCATGAATTCAACAGTGATTTCACGATCATCACTGAAAGCATCAAACGCTGAATATTGAGCACCACTACCAGCGTAAAGCAAGAATTCTTTATCATGAGCAGCATTGCTCAAATAATAGTTTGTGGAATATTGAGAACCTGATTTTCTTAAATGGCATTTAGCAACATAAACATTGCATGTTAAATCTTCTGTTGCTTGTTTGTTCTTTTCACTAGTAACGATTTCATCGAATGTCTTATTAGTGATAAATGTTGATTTATCATATGGGTGATTGCCAAATAAGTTAGCAACACATGTCGCATTATCAATACAGGATTGACCAACATTGCTAGATCCTGATTTAACGACATGTTTTCTACTACCTTCCATCACTACTTCGTTACCAATAGCAATTCCTTCCATCTCTTCTTTAGTAGTTCTAACTGCGATAACTCCAGTTCCATCATTGATATAGAATCCAGTTTGATTCACTAATGAAGACATAACGATTCCTTTAACGCAAACAGAAGTGCCGTCTTCTTCGTTAATCACATCAGCGATAGATTCTGTTTCAGGAAGCACTGAATCAATAACCTTAAAAGAAATGACCTTATTAGCAGTAACTTCGTTATATGTTGCTGTCATAGTGACATTAACTTGAGCAACACCGTTAGCGATATGCATAACTAATTTGTCATTTTCTTCATTAAAGGTAACTAACTCACTATTAGAGGTATAAGCAACTGCAACATCAGTAAATGGAATGTATTCATTATCAACAGAAGTAAGTAACTCTAATGATGGATCAGAACTATATTCTGCTAAGAATTGTTTAGAAGCGTAATAATCTAACGCAAATTGTGCTTTTTGTTCATCAGTCATTGAGAAGCTTGTGTTTTCTTCTACTTTGATTGGCATTAAACGATAGAAGATACCAGAGTTTGTTGATTTCGCGTTATGAACAGCGACATAAACTGTGCAAATCTTTCCATCATATGCATCTAAGTAATTGAAATCGCTTCCGTTACATAATGTATAAACATACGAACCTGTTTCATTATCTAAATCATTAATGTAATAGTTAACAAATCCTGTTCCAGGAACTTTATTAACGATTGCGGTAACTTTATAGATTAAAGTTGTAATGTTATTTGTTAATGGAGTTTCCATAATATTTTTCATGGTTGTTTCTTGCATCCAACTCTTTATGAAGTCTTTATTCTTTCCTAAAGAACTTACAAAGATTGCCTTATCTAATTGAATAGAACCTTGATAGCCAAATGTTTGAGCGTAGCCAAGTTCGCTTTCAAGGATGTATTCGGTTTTAACGCCAGCGACTTTAACTTCTTCTCCAACTTCCACTCTTCCAGCAATCTCTGGACTATAGACATAAATTGAAGAAGTATCATCAACGAGATAAACACCGCTAGGAACTTTACCGTTAGAGTAAGTGATTGTGGCAACAACTCCTTGAACAAGGACTTTACTATTATTAGCTGCCCCTCTAGCGTTATTAATATTCATTGACTCATAATCATGAACATCAACATCGTCTTGATGAGACACCATTTTCATTAACCAAGATTGTCCCATCTCTGGATTACCATTATATGTTTTCACAAATCCATACAAGAACACTTCATCATTCGTATATGGTTTGGTTGTTAGATCACTATATTTTGTTGTGCCATCACTTGAATAAACACCATAGACATATAAGTCTTTAACGCCATCAGTGATATACATTTCGCCATATGTAGGATTGCTAATGCTTTTTACTGTTCCTGTTACATATTGCTTTTCACTAGTGCCTTCCGTTCCCACTTGATTAGCTAAAGCAACTGCTTCACTAACTGTTAAATAAGTTGGTTCAACAGGTTTTTCTGGCCCTTGATTGTGGCCACATGAAGAGAGGATTAACCCGCTAAGCATTAATCCTAAGAATATCAGTTTTCTTCTTTTCATAAGAAACTCCCTATATTAATTGACACCTTTATTATAGAAGAAAAGATATTAAATTTAAGAAAAATGTAAATTTTTTACTACGTAATAAGAGAAAATTAAAAATTTTTTAGTCAGTGTGGCACTTTTGTGACACTCACTATGCAATAATACTCGCAGAGAAGAGAGCAGATCTATGAAAACGAACTACTAAGATAGTTTAAGTAATAGACATTAAGTTTTTGACTATAGTCATCCGTGAAAGACTAGTTAAAAACAATTTTAATGTCGAAAGTGGTCATAGTTTGTGCAATACACCTTCGGGTGTTTCCCCAAATTCTAGCAACGGGAAGGCGGGGATTTTTTTATTGCCTTTTTATTTGATTATCTTTTGAAAACCATTGGTGGCACAACAAACTTTTCAGCAAATAGAAAAGACCGGTTCCCGATCTTTCCTAATTATCTCCGTAATGTGACCACATTGAATGGACAACGATTGCGTTAATATCTTCGTGAACTTAATAATCCACATGACTACCACTCTTCATTTGGATTATAAGTAGACATTTTAGAAATATCTTCTTTTTCGCCGCTTTTAATCTTTTCAACAAGTTCTTTTTGAGAAACTAGATAGATTGTTTCTAACATCGTATTATATTCAGCTTCAGAGATAATAACTGCATTACCATTTTTGGTGCTCACAGTGATAGAGTCATTGTACTCAATGACGTTATCAATTGAACCAAAGAGATTCTTTCTCAAAACAGAAATATTAGTAACTGCCATAAGTATTTCCTCCTGATTATATTATATAAATAATATGTACATAATCAAGTACAATTGAACATTTTTATGTACAATTATCAAGAATCAAAAAGCCGCCTGTTATGAACTGAACACATTTAGTTCATTTCTGATGACTTAATTCAGCCTAAATGCATCTTGTTTATGGTTTTTTATAAGAGATCGTCGGTAGTCCATATTCCCCATATTCGCAACCAACATTATAGACATTAATGTCATCGATAAGTTTGCCTTTATGGAATAGTTGAATCCGCCCCGCACCATTACCGCCATTAAATAAACG
>DFJP01000017.1 GCA_002373085.1 Caryophanales bacterium UBA3668
AACACATCTTACTTGCTCGTCAAGTCGGTGTTCCATCAATCGTTGTCTTTATCAACAAAACAGACTTAGTCGATGATCCAGAATTATTAGACTTAGTCGAAATGGAAGTTCGTGAACTCTTAAATTCTTACGGATTCCCAGGTGATGATTGCCCAGTCATCCGTGGTTCTGCTAGAGCCGCTCTTGATGGCGATCCAAAAGCAGAAGCTGCTATTATGGAATTAATGGATGCATGTGATTCCTATATCCCAGCTCCAGCTCGTGAAACCGATAAGCCATTCTTACTCGCTATCGAAGACGTTATGACCATCTCCGGACGTGGTACTGTTGTTACAGGCCGTGTTGAAAGAGGTCAAGCAAAACTTGGTGATGAAGTTGAAATCGTCGGTATCAGAGATACACAAAAATCTGTTATTACAGGTCTTGAATCCTTCCGTAAAACTTGTGACTATGTCCAAGCTGGTGATAACGTTGGTGTCCTTTTAAGAGGTATCAACCGTGATCAAGTCCAACGTGGTCAAGTCTTAGCAAAACCAGGTAGTGTTACTCCACACACCAAATTCAAGGCTTCTGTCTACGTCTTAACAAAAGAAGAAGGTGGCCGTCACACAGCTTTCTTAAGCAACTACAGACCACAATTCTACTTCCGTACAACTGACGTTACTGGTGTTATCACTCTTCCAGCAGGAACAGACATGGTTATGCCAGGCGATAACGTTGAACTCACCGTCGAATTAATTCACCCAATCGCTCTTGAAAAGGGTACAAAATTCTCCATCCGTGAAGGTGGTAGAACAGTCGGTGCTGGTACAGTTAACGAAATCCTTAAATAATTTAGTTAATTACTAGACTATAAAATTAGGAGATCCAATCGGGTCTCCTTTTTTTGTGCTTATTAATATGATTAATATTTATATGCGATATCTTTTATCTTATTAACGATATTCTTTTCGAATTTATAAAAGCTCCAGCTTCTTCCAAATAGGAGGAAGTGACTAAATGGAATGTAATAACTAATCGCGACTACTCCGACTGTATTAACAAATAATAATAAGAATAATCCAATCGTGTAACCAGTGATTAGCCAATTATCAGTAAAGCCAAAGGCTCCCCAGTTTTTAATTAGCATTAAATGTAAGAAATAGGCCTCTAGAGTGAACTTTCCCATGAAGGCGATTATTTTACTGAACTTCAATCTTTCAATTAAAGTAGATAGCCCATACATCGTTAAAAAGCCAAATAGAGATGAAATATAGAATAGCGGGATATTAGTTGGAAGATCGATAACCACCATTTGCTCAGAGTAGTGGACAATTAAAATAGTTAAAGTTAATCCAATAGCAAAAGCGATAGAAGAAACATAGATATTTATATATTTAAATAGCTTATCTCCAAAGAGATATCCAAATAAGAATATTGGGGCATACGCCATAAAGTAGTCATAACCAATAAAGGTATTGGAATAGATGATTCCTCTTTGACGAAGAATCACTAATAGCGCGTATGATATACATATTAAAAAGAACACGCATAGCTTCTTATATTTAGGGAATATAGTGGCCACTAATAAACCGATATCACTAGCGATATTTATCCAAAGCAAAACCCATAAGAACCACATTCCCATTACTGGTATATCCCAGAAAACTTCAAACGCTTTTGGGACATCTGGCCATTGATTATAAAAGGCTACTCTTAAGACTAAGAAGAAAACAACAGGCCACATATAATTAAGGGCTCTTTTTAAAATATCATATAAGAAACCTAATGGTTTTAGTGGCTTACGGTATGAAGTAGAGATACCACTAAAAAAGAAAAAGATTGGTAAACCTAAGATGATAAGGAATGTTCCTGCAAATGATTGGTTAAAGTTAGGAAGCGTTCTTTGTAATACGTGAGCGAGGATAATAAAAACCATCGCAAAGAATTTACAAATATCAATCGTTTTATTTCTTTCTGCCATATCTTTATTATATTACTTTTTTACTTATTTATCCCAAAAATAAAGCATGTGTATATCATGTGCATAAGATTGACACATAATATTCTTATATTGTAGAATATTGCTAGAGGTTATATACATATGGCAAAGAAAGTTAACACCAATATTTCACTCGATCCTAATTTAAAAAAGGAAGCGGTTGAATTATTCGCTTCTTTTGGTTTGGATCTTTCTACTGCAATTGGCATGTTCTTGTCTCAATCTGTTAGAGAAGGTAAGATTCCTTTTGAAATTAGAAATGTGAGAAAGAAAGTTTCTACTGAAGAAAAAGAAGATAATCATAAAGATGAATTTATGAACTTCATTAGCGACTAAGGTTAATTATGAAGAAAATAAGATTACTACATTTGTTTGCGTTACTTTTACCACTCTCAATTGCATCTTGTGATCTCCGCATACCTCATACTGATGGTGGAGAGATTGTTTCTATTACTTTAGATGCAGCTACTCTTGAGTTAAGAGAAGGAGAAACGCATCAATTCGTTGCTACAATTAATCCGAAAAATGCGACTTACAAGAGCTTAACTTGGTCCGTTACTAACGAGTCAGTTGGTTCAGTCACACAAAACGGATATTTTACTGCTAAAGAAGAAGGAAATTGCTTTGTTACAGTTGCTAGTGATAATAACAAAAGTGATTATTGTTCTGTAACAGTGAAAAAAGCTGGAGTAATTCCAGAAACTACTAAAAAGATTAATATCGTTGCTTTTAATGATTATCATGGAGCGATTAAAGAAGAAGGGGACCAAATGGGATTACTTAAATTTGGTTCATTCTTAAAAACTCAAAATGATAAAGAAAATACCTTAATCCTTTCTCAAGGTGATGATTGGCAAGGTTCAATTTATTCTAACTACAACCATGGAGCGTTAATTAACGACGTTTATGCTTATGTGGGAGTAGACGCTAGAACAATTGGTAACCATGATTTTGACTGGGGATTAGAGGTTTTGGCCGCTAACAAAAATAGAACATATGCTGGTAGGTCAGTTCCTACTTTAGCAGCTAATGTTTATGATTATAATTTCCAAACAAAGAAAGTTGGAAATACTCAACAATCTCAATTAGGAGATAAAACTATTACTTATACTTTAGAGAATGGTCTTAAAGTTGGAATAGTGGGAGTTATTGGAGAAGATCAAATTACTTCTATTATGTCTTTATACACTGAGACAATTGCCTTTAAAAACCATATTGATGTTATTAAAGAAGAAGCCACTAGATTAAGAGAAGAAGGATGCGATATTGTTATTGCTTCTGTTCACTCTGGACAAGGATCAGTTATGTATCAAGACGTCGATAAATATGTCGATTTAGTGTTATGTGGACATACTCATTCTGAAGAAGAAGGTAATGAAGGTTTAGTTAAGTATTATCAATTCCATGCATATGGATTATCTTCTGGAATTATTGAACTAACATATGACACAGTGACTAAAAAAGTCACTAATACAACAATGGAATGCATTACTTCAAGTAATGTTAATATGTACACAAATGAAATAGATGGTAATATCGCCGCTTTAATTCAATCATATAACTCTGAATGTGATAGCGAAGCTCAAGTGGTGGTTGCTAATAAAGTCAGTGGATATTTTAAATCTTCTGACGAAAGTGTTAACGTAATGTGCAAAGCACTTTACGACATTGCAGTAAGCGAAGGATATGACGATATTGTTTTAACTTATTGCAATACTGCAAGAAAATATTTACCATATAATGTTTGGACGTATGAAAATCTCTACGAGTCATTCCCATTTGATAACGAAGTTTATATCGTTGAAGTAGATGGCAGTGACTTACTTAATGAGGTAGCCCAATACAATAACGTTTGTTTTAATCCAAGCTTTAGTAAGCAAGTTAATCGAGTTGGCTATTATAAAGTCGCAGTTATCGATTACCTCTTGTTCCACACAAATTCAGCACGTTATTACAATTACTTCCCTTCTTATAGAAACATAGAAGGAACACTTTCAAACAATTATCGCGTGTTACTAAAGAATTGGCTCATTTCAAACGGATATAACACTGGCAAAGCTATGAAAGCAGATGATTATTCTAGCTCTGTATCAATGTTTAATAGAAGCCTATTAAAAGAAGCATAATATTGAGGAGAAAATTATGAAAAAAATTAGGACTTTACTTTTATCAGGATTAGCTATTTTAAGTCTCGGCTTAGTTGCTACTGGAGTCGTATCTAGTGAAAAGAATGTTGCTGCTTTTGCTTATTCCAACGCTAGTGTTGAAACATATTATCAAACAGTTGGTTCAAAAACAGGAACTGAACTCTTATCTACTCTTCAAAGCATAAATTCAACAGCACTTAAAAATAGAGTTGGATATAAAAGCATGCCTTCATATTTTGCTAAAACAGATCCAGGAGCATCAAGCGGACAAGTAGCAAGCTTTTATAGTGGCAATTCTGCTTACTATAGTGGAAATATGAACAGAGAACACGTTTGGCCAGCTAGCCGAACAGTATTAGGAAGAAATAACGATCCTCTTGAAGATGATATTCACATGGTTAGACCTACTTTGATTAGCGAAAACTCTGCTAGAGGTAATTCGTTCTTTGCAGAAGGGGGACAAGGTGGGGATAACTCTATACCTTGGGATCCAGCTAATTTTAACAATCCATCCTATCGTGGTGATGCTGCTAGAATTATTTTCTATTGTGTCGTTGCCGATGCTCAACTCAAGCTAGTTGACAAAAATTCAGAGGGCACAGGAGCTCATTCGATGGGCAAATTAAGCGATTTACTAAAATGGAATCTCCAATACCCAGTCGCAGATAGAGAAAAGACAAGAAATAATGAAGCTGAAAAACTTCAAGGAAATAAAAACCCATTCATTGATCACCCAGAATATGCTTGTAGAATTTGGGGTAATACAAACGCTACTACAAAACAAATTTGTAGTGGACAAGTTATTCCACCAGATGTACCGCCAGAGTTAGAAAGTCTCACATTAAGTGAAACAACTTTATCTTTGACAGTGGGACAAACCCATACTTTAACTCTTGTCAAAACTCCAAGTGATGCAAAAATGCCTGAAGTTTTCTGGGGAAGTAACAATAAAGCAGTTGCGACAGTTAATAATGGCGTAGTTACTGCAGTAGGAAACGGAACAGCCACTATTAGAGTTACCACAGCAGATGCTAAATTCATCTTATCTTGTGAAGTAACTGTTACAGGAGGAGTTGCTCCAGCTAATAACCATAGTGGATGTGGCGGCAATGTAGCAACAACAAGCACAATTATTGCCACTTTATCAGTGCTTGGAATTGGAATGATTCTCCTCTCAAGAAAGACTAAAAAACATGAATAAGAATATTAAAGTACTATCTTTATCATTTATTTGCTGTTTGAGCAGTTGCTCACCTTCTTTGTCAAACTTAAAAGTTTCTAGAGAAGGAGGAAGATTTACTGATATCCAAATGGCGTATTTAACTAGAGAAGATGTCGGTGAGACCACTCCGTATAATGGAGACTTGTCTGTTGGTGCTCCTAACCCAATTAAACTCACATGGAGCGGAAAGAACACAGCGTTTAATGTCAATGTCTGGGACAAGGAAGACATGGAACCGGGTTCCCTAGTTGCCTCTTATAGAACAAGCAGTAATTCTTTTGACTTCTATAATGATGAATTAAATAAAACATATTATTTCTCAATTAGTGCGGTCAGTGACTTGTCTTTAACTACCGAATTAGTGAAATACGAACCAGAAACTTTAACTGTTCCTAGTCCAAGAAACCTTTATGTTGAAGGCGTAGAAAACATAAGAGATTTAGGCGGATGGGGAAAGATTGTTGATGGAGTTTATACTCCATATATGAAACAAGGAATGATTTATCGTTCTGGAAGATTTAATGAAGATAAAGCTAATCCAGTTAATGTCACAGTTACAAGTAACGGCTTATATGAATTAAAGAACCACCTTAAAATCAAAACTGAAATCGATTTAAGAAGAAGTTCCAATAACGAAATTGGCTCTTTAACATCAAGCCCATTAGGAGAAGATGTCAATTACTATAATTTACCTATGTATTATGGTGGTAATAACATCCTTACCTTCAAAGGGACTGCTTCTAAAGACGATTATCAATATAACAACCCTGCTAAAATCAAAGAGTTCTTCGACATTTTAGCGGTTAGAGAAAATTATCCTATCGATTTCCACTGCTCAATTGGAAAGGATAGAACTGGTTGTATGGCCTATTTAATTGAAGGTCTATTAGGTTTTGATCAAGAAATTATGTATCGCGACTATATGTTTACCAACTACTCTCAAGCAGGGATGTGTAAACTTAAAGACGATATCAAAGATCGATATGGTAAGACCTTAGATAGTTATGAGGGTGAAACCCTTCAAGAAAAGGTCTATAACTACTTAAACAATGTAATTGGAGTCTCAAAAGAAAACTTAGACACAATTATTAATATCCTAAAAGCATAATGGAGTATTAATGGAAGAAAACAATAAGGTATTTACGTTGCAACCTTTGAGTAAATGGAAGAGAATTCTCCTCTCCTTAGGAGATTATTTCATTACTTTTATTCTTTCGTTTGTTCTTTTTAATCTTGCTGTTTTCCCTTTGGCGAAAGTGATTTGCAACACAAGTGCGAAAAATAGCGAAGCGACAGTGATGGAAACAAAAGCCGACGCTTTGCTTATCGATAATGGAATTCTTTTACGCAAAGAAGGTAATTCCAAATTTGAAGATCATGTAAATTACACTTTCAAATGTTTCTTGTCTTACTACGCTTTTGATGAAGAAAATCCAAGTTCTACTTATCCAGAATATGGACACAAAGAACAAAATGAAGTTATTAAGCATTACTTTGTAACGATTAAAAACAACGTCGATAAATATTTATCAGCATTTAACGAAGCGAATGTTGATGGTCTTTTTACAATTGGAAATACCGAAAATAGTATTGCGTTAAAAAACGAATATAAAACTCTTCTATCAAATGAATTATTAGAAATAACAGATGAGAGTCAATACTCAAGAAATATGCTTAATTTTAGAGATCATATTTTTGCACGTTTATTCTATCTCAATGTCTATCAAGACATCGCTGATAACGACTTTGTATCAGGAGATGAATCGTATTTGACTTATATGAATCGAGTTAAAGAGATTAACAAAGAACTAGGCTGGGTTGCTAGTGGAGCCTCTATTGTTGCTGTTGTCCTAGGCTGGGCAATCTCTTATGTGCTTATCCCTTTGATTAACAAAGAGAGAAGGACTATTACCATGAGCATCATGAAACTCGACAAATTGAAGATGAATACATTCTATTTTATCGATAAGAAAAATGTTCTTGCTCAATCGTTCTATTATTTACTACTTGCTGTATCTTCAGTAATAGTGATGCCTATGCTATTCTTTGGTGTTGCTTATTCCTTTAACCTACCAATTTTATTCCCGTTATCAGTCATATCTCTGCTACTCGCAGTAGTCTCGTTAATTGCTACTTTAGTTAATCAATATAATCGTAGTGGTAGTGATATTTTGACTTTTACTGTTATTGTTCCAACCTCTGAACTAGATGAAATGTATCGAGTGAAAAACAATGGATGATGTATATCAAGTAAAACAAACTAAAAAAGAAGAGCAGGTAAGGGTGGAGTACTCTTTGCCTAAATTTTGGCATCGATGCTTAGCTAACCTTGTTGATTTTTTCTTATTCGCAATTACCGCCCTTATTTGTTTTATAGGTGTACGTGCAATTGTTCAAAACACTGATAGTTATAAGGGTGTACAGTCTCAAATTGATGAGATTCAATTGTCAACTGGTCTATACCGCAAATACACAACTAGCGAAGGGGTGACAAACACTCTCGATATTGTCTATTATATAGACAACTTCCAAAAGAATATCCCTTATGGGAGTGAATTTGATACTCAAAAGGATGATGAACCACAATTTATCAACGGTTTGATTATCAAATCCATTTTAACTTTCGTTGATTACTGTGAGCATAATTGCTCAACTGAAAGATACAATGATTTACTCGTTTATTATGATGAGGCGAGATTAAATCCGACATTAGATGATATCCATTATTTCGTGAGGGACGAGCACAATAACGTAGTGCCAAACACCACAATTAGTGGAGATTCTACAAAATTGAAATTATATTATACGAACATATATAAGCCATTCGTCGAGAACAAATGCATTCCTTTTTTGAGTGCTAATGTTCCCGGATATCATGACTTGGTGAGGACGGATTTTAAGCTATTAGTCTATCTAGAGATTCCGGTAGCTTACACTGTTGGAGCCATCCTAATTTATTTCGTTCCACCTCTATTTTTTAGAAGGGGAAGAAAGACTTTAGGAAAAGCTTTATATCACATTGGACTTATTGATCAGAGATTACTCTCTCCGACTGTTCCAAGGTACCTCGCAAGATTTGCAATTCTCTTCTTTGGCGAGTTGGCTTTATCCTTGTTCACATTTGGTATACCCTACATTGTTTCTTTTTCAATGATGGCGTTCTCCAAAAAAAGACAGGGATTTCCGGATTATATGCTTCGATTGCTGGAAGTTGATACCAGTAAAGCTGATATTTATATCGACTATGTCGAAGCATCAACGAAGAACCAACTTCATGGGAAACCAATCGACTTCCAAATGGAAAGACCTTTATAGTTTTCCTACACTTTGTTGTTTCTTTACAAACTCTCCCGTGTGAGCGTATAATGTAATTAATCGTTAAGGCGGCACAAATATGAACAATATTAGAAAAACCTCAGTTGGTTTCTTAGTATTTGGAATGTTAGCTTCTTTTACTATCTTCGGTGGAACTAAAACAGCCACACCTGCTAGTGCTTTTTCGTCAAACCCAAATTCTTTATCATCAGCCCCAAATAGAGCATATTCGGCTGATGATTTTATTGGTGAAACAGCAACTAGCGATGAAGAATTAGGTGTTAGCATCACCCAAAGTACTGTTACCGGCACATCTCAATACTTGACCGTAGCCTTTAGATCAAAAACATTGGCAGGTTATAGAACAGCAAAAGCGAACTATATTATTGGTATTGATGATCCAAACTTCACTGGAGACGACGCTAATCCAGCACCTGAAGGATATGACAAATATAATGAAGATACTGGTTTACCAGAATTCACAGGTTATGTTGCCTACCTCGTTGGCAGCAATCAACAAAGCTCAAACCAAAAAGTCTATATTCCTTCCACTTTAACTAGAGCTGGTTCATTTACCATCAAAGTCACATCTATCGCCGCAGGTTGCGTTAGTGCTGATGGTCATGAATATTCCGGCAATAACAAATGGGAAAAAATCACAGATGTTTATATCCCAAATACAATTGAACGCGTTGAAACTGGTGCATTTACCGGTGTTCCAACTGATGGTTCAGTTAAAATTCACTATGAAGGTAACTCTTTGCCAGATACTGTCTTTGAAGCAGGCTGGGTAGATGTTTCTACAACAGATACAAACGTTTTTGATATTTCATCTACCTCCTATTCCCCTGCTTCAAATAAAAAAGCAAATGTCGGTGGTACAAAAGTTGAACTTCCAGACCCACTTGGAAGACCACTTAACTTTGTTTTAGGTTATATCGATGAAACACATAATTTCCCACTCGTCATTCAATATGACCGTGTCATTAAGGAAAATGGTGTTGAAACATCAAGAGTTACTCATTATGACTCATTAGAGTTGAATAATACCTCTGGTAACCCATACGATGCCTGTGGACCAATGAGTAGCAATACTTACACAAGAAGTTTTGGTTACAAAGTTGGACCAAACGAATACATTGATGATGAATCTGTTGTCTTCCACAACATTATGAAGGCAAGCCCAGCCGGCGTTACTGATTTCTCCACTCAATATTTCGTTAAACCATTAATCGGTTATTCTGAAAAACAACACATTGAAAACCTTGTTAATGTTAGACCATCTAATTCTTCTACATTTGCAGGTTATTCACTTTTCACTTTGAAGATGGACAAAAATTTATCCATCACTTCTCATAGATATCCAGAACCACATTCCCTTTATTTGGATGTTAAAACTGATATTTACGAGCAAAACATTGCGCAAATTAAAAGTGGACAAACAATTATCCGTTATTCCTTATATAACTTGTACAATTCAAGTTACCACTTTAAATATATTGGTAGCGATGGCACTTTAAAAGATGTCGTTAAACCAATCAAAACCGTTATCTCTTATCAAATCTTAACCAAAGATAGCGACAACCTCGTTTCTATCCTTGTCAAGAATAGTGATATCGGTGCTGATTTCTCTGCTGAAAAAGTAAGATTATTTGAACTTCAAGAAATTACTATTCAAATGGATTTACAAACAACAACTACATCTGATTCAGTTGCTATTTTAGCAAAATCATCAATTAGCTATAAATTTGCTTACATTACAATCTTTGACAACGTTGATGCAAATACACCATTAAAAGTCTTTAGTTGGGATATGTTCCTAATTATCTTCTTTATTGCATATATTGTGGTTTATGCAGCTGCAGCGTTTGTCACATATAGAATCATGAAAGAAAAATTCAAGAATGATGAATTTAGACGTGTTAACGATAAGAAATTCCTCAAACAAGCCATTATTGGTGGATTTGGATTAGGAGAAGTCTTGTTAGCAGTCCTCTTCCTCATCATGAGAACTTCTGGATTCAAAAATACAATCGTGGTCTTTAATCCAACAGATCCAATTTTAATTGCGACCGCTATTGTTGGAATGATCATCATCGGCTACTTCATCGTTTACGTTGTTAAACTTGTTAAAGCCGAAAAAGATAGAAGAAAAGCAATTCGTCTCAAACTCAATGAAGATGTTGATGACGATGGAACTAAATAGTCAGTAAGGAGTCTAAATATGGAAATTAGAATTAAAGAATTGACAAAAATATTCCCTGGTGATGCGAAAAAGAATATCCGTGACACAATTGCTGTTAAGGATCTCGATTTCGTTGTTAAAGATGGCCAATTAGTTGGCTTACTTGGCCCATCAGGATGTGGTAAATCAACAACCCTTTATATGATTGCTGGTTTACATAACCCAACTTCTGGTGAAGTTTGGTTTGGTGATCAAGAAGTTACTAACTTATCTCCAGAAAAAAGAGGTATTGGTTTAGTTTTCCAAAACTACGCTTTGTATCCTCACATGACTATTTATAAAAATATTGAATTCCCACTTACAAACTTACAAGTTGAAGTACCACTCGTTACATTCTTTGACTACGATTTGAAATTCACTTACACAATGAAACCAGCTGATGTTGCAGCAGGTATCACCAAGTCCATTAAATCATTAGCAAAGAAATGTGGATTTAACTCAAAACAATTCTCAGTTGATGTTAGTGGTGAAAAAGAATTAGTTGCACAAGTTAAACTTAATGCTGTTTCTCCAACCGCAAAAGATATGTTCGTTGACAATATGGACAAAATCGTTGAATTCAAACTTGAAAACGTTGAAGAAAAACAAGCAACAGAAGCCTTATTTGATACCAACTTCCGTGCTACAGTCAACGTCATTAGCGATGATGAATTAGTCGAAGTTAGTGTTAAAGGTCGTTTGGGAAAAGCATTCCAAACATCCATGATTGATGAAACAATCAATGGATTAAAACAAGCAGTTAACACCCACGGTGGAAAAGCCGCTGAATGCGTTATCACCAAGACACAACATGGTTATGAAATCATGGCTCGTGTTGTTAACTTAGCACATAACAAACTCGAAGAATGTATGGAAGCAGTTAAAGCAGCATATGCTTATGAAGCATTTAACTATTCCATCACAATGGTTACAAACAAATCCTTAACTGAAAATGTTAAGAAGTTCTTAAAAGAAAAGAAACTTGGATTCTCTGACTTCAAGATTTATTTCGACAAAGTTCACACCAAGATTTTCTTCAAATTAATGAGAGCATCTACCGAAACTGCTGAATCAACATTAAATGAATTAGCAGAAATGCTCAATTTAAGCGATGTTGAAAAAGAAACAAAGCAAGCAATTGCTCACCGTAAATTAACTAAAGAAGAACGTAGAGATATCATTTATGATACCGCTAAACTCGTTCAAGTTGATGAATACCTCCAAAGAAAACCAAATCAACTCTCTGGTGGTCAACAACAACGTGTTGCTATTGCTCGTGCATTAGTCAAACATCCACGTGTCTTATTATTAGATGAACCATTATCTAACTTAGACGCTCGTTTAAGATTACAAACACGTGAAGAAATTAGACGTATTCAACAAGAAACTGGTATTACTTCTGTCTTCGTTACACACGACCAAGAAGAAGCTATGTCCATCTCCGATGAAATCGTTGTTATGAAACTTGGTGAAATGCAACAAATGGGTAGACCACAAGATGTCTATAATTCACCAGCCAACTTATTCGTTGCTCAATTCTTAGGAACCCCACCAATTAACGTCTTTAAAGGACATGTTAAAGGTAAGAAAGTTACCGTTGGTGACGATGTTGTCTTAGAAATCAATGAAGATTTAGGCGATAAAGACATTTATGTTGCAATTCGTCCAGAAGGATTCGTCCTTGCTAAACCAGGTGAAAAGAACACCTTAAGCGGCAATTGTGAAATGGTTCAAGTTATGGGCCGTGATATTTCCGCAATCGTCGCAAATGAACACTGCACAAAGCCAACCTATAGAGTCATCATCTCTTCCGATGATAAAGTGGCTCCAGGTCCGGTTGCATTTAAAATCAAACCTCACAAAATTTTCTTGTTTGATGGTGAAACTGAAGAACGTATTTATCTCAAATAGGAGGGTCGGCAATGGGTATTGAATTACTAAACTTTTTGAAAGGAAAGAAGAAGCAAGCCGCCTCTGGTAATAGTAGTGGGTTACATACTTTAGAACCTGAAACTGTGCCAGAATATACCCCAGGTCTTCAATCTGACGGATCGATTATTCGCTTAGCAAGTAATCGTAAAGTCAAAACTCCTTATAGGGTTAGCGGTATTGATGATGTTGCCAGTAGAAATAACTGGAAAGCATGGCTTTATCTTGCACCAGTCATCATCTTAGTCGTTATCTTCTTGCTTTATCCTTTGATGAACACAATCTTTATTTCGTTCACAAAGAATTACAACTACACAAGCGGAAAATATGATGGATTCACACTCGATAACTTTGGAATTATTTTAAGAATTATTCCTTATATGAGTAGTGATGGTGAAGCTTGGGAAAAATCTTTCACTGATTGGGCTATTCCAAACACCTTCATTATTACATTCGTTACAGTCCCTGTTTCTATTTTCCTCGCGTTAATTATCTCTGTTGCTCTTAATTCTATTAAGGCATTCCAAAAATTCTTACAAACCGTATTCTTCCTACCTTACGTTACTAACTCTATCGCTATCGGTATGGTTTTCTCCGTTTTGTTCGATGACAAAGGTTTAATTAACTTCTTATTTGGATTACAGCACGTGAATGGCATGGATCCAATGCACTGGATTTATAACACCCCAAGAGAAATCGCAATGATCCCTCTTTGTCTGTTCATTGTTTGGAACAGTATTCCATTTAAAATCTTAATCTTGTTATCAGGCCTACAAGGCATTGATAAACAATATTATCAAGCTGCTCAAATCGACGCAGCACCAAAATGGAAAGTTTTTGGACGAATTACCGTTCCTCTACTTTCTCCTCAAATCTTATATTTGATGATTACATCATTTATTGGATCATTTAAGGAATACAACAGTATCGTCGCTATCTTTGGCAAGCAAGGTGAAACATTCTCTGGTCAAAAGAATATGTATACCGTCGTCTTCTATGTCTACGATAACATTTCTGCTAATACCTCGTTCGCGGCTGCTGCTGCTGTCTTCTTGTTCGTCATTATCTTAGTCTTTACTTTCATCCAATTCTGGGCGAGTAGTAAGAGAGTTCACTATTAGGAGGTAAATCAAGATGTCAGAAAAATTAGAAAATCAAGCAGTTGAAACTCCTAATACTTATATCGATTTTGCCGACGTTAGAGTTAATAAGAATTTAGTCTTATCAATTACCGAATCTAGCAAAACAGTCGATCAAATCAAATCCGCTGAGAAAGTCAGCCACATTATCTTTACAGCTCTCACATACATTTTCATTGTTGCGTTAGCCTTAATTGTTATCTTCCCATTCTATTGGATGATTATTACTTCTCTTAAGACTTACAATGAAATCACTCAAGAGACTCAAACATTCTTCCCTTCAGTGGTTATGTGGACAAACTACGTGTACGTGTTCCAACATTTTAATTTCTTAACTTATATGAAGAACACAATCGTGGTTGCTATCTTCTCAACGATTGGTACATTACTTACAACAATTTTCGCCGCCTTCGCATTCTCTAGGTTAAAATTCAAAGGTCGTGAAGCATTATTCATGGTTTTCTTAGCCACAATGATGATTCCAGGCGAAATGATGGTTATTTCTAACTATATTACTGTCGCTTCATTTGGTTGGATCACATCTTCCACTCATACTCAAACAATTACCGAAGCTTACGCTGCGATGATTGTTCCGTTCTGGGTTAGTGTGTTCCACATCTATTTGTTAAGACAAAACTTCAAACAAATTCCAAATGAATTATATTTGGCAGCAAAAGTTGATGGTAAGAGTGACTGGTCATACTTATGGCAAGTCATGGTTCCTCTTGCGGCACCAACCCTTATCTCTATTACCATCTTAAAATTCATGGGAACATGGAACTCCTATGTGTGGCCAAACTTAGTCACAGAAATTCCACAATACCGTTTGATTTCTAACGGTCTTCGTGAATCAAGCTTCCAAAACGCCGATTTAGGTACTATTGAATATGGTTACCAAATGGCAGCTTCTATCTTAGTTACCGTACCTCTATTCTTATTATTCGTCTTCTTCCGTAAGTACATTATGAGAGGCGTTGGTAGAGCCGGTATTAAAGGATAATCGGTTTAATAAACCCGTAAAGTGGTTATTAATAAATTCATTAAATGACAATTTCAAGGAGGACTTTATGAAAATTAGTCGTTTAGCTATTACTGTTGCAACAGGCTTAATGAGCTTAAGCGTTGCAGGATGCAACAACAGACCAAACAAACTTAACATCGTCATTTGGACAACTTATAACGATAGTTACCAAACTATTTTGAATAACGCGATTGCCGAATTTGAAAAAGACCATCCAGATATCTCTGTTACAAACACAAAACAACAAGGTTCTTATCAAGATTTAGCTAAGAAATGTGTTGATGGTTTCGCAACAGACAACTATCCAGACATGGTTGCTGCTTACCCAGATTCAGTTGCTAACTTCTTAATGAATGGTAAATCTCTTAACATTCAACCATATATGGAAGACAAAGAAATTGGTTGGACACAAGAAGATTTAGAAGATATTCCAGAAGCATACATTGCTTTAGGACAGAATTATCCAATTCCAGGAACATATTCATTACCAGCTTCTAAATCAACAGAAGCTATGTATTATAACCAAGATGTTCTTATCGGTTTAAATTTATCAGATGTTGATCCAACAATTAATGGTGGTAAACCATTAAATGATGCCTATTTCCAAAATATTACTTGGGAAGAAATGTTTGAAAAATTAATTCCAGCTCTTGAACTTAAAGATGCTCAACTCAAAGCAACTAGCTCAACAGGTACAGGATTAATTGATAAAGAGACATTTGCTGACTGGGCATGGGTTGGCTATGACTCTGATGATAACTTCTTCATTACATTAGCAGAACAATATGGCTATGGTTATACTGGCATTAACCCAACTAATGGTTCTGGTGTCATTGAATTCAATAATGATGGTATGAAAAACCTTATGAAGAAATTCGTTGGTTATTATAAAAACCATTATTTCACCACAAAAGGTATTATTAAACAAAACGTTAACTACCGTTCTACTAAAGACGCGATGTTATTCTCAATTGGTTCTACTGGTGGTGTTAAATATCAATTTGATGATAGTACAGCACACAACGTTGGTGTTGCCCCAATCCCACATCCAGAAGGAAAACAATTAAAACTTATTTCTCAAGGACCAGATTTTGCATTCTTAAATCATAAAGATGAAAAAAGAGCAAAGGCCATTTGGGAATTCTTCAAATTATTCACAGGTACAAAATATAACACAGCTTGGGCATTAGCCTCTGGCTATTCACCAATTAGATACTCTGTTATGGGTACTGAAGAATATATGGATTATGCAAACTTCGAAGACAAAGATGAACATACATTAGATAGATTAACCGCACTTAACGCAACTTATGCCGCTAGTGTTGGTGAATATCAATTCTCTTCTCCAGTCTTTAAAGGATCAGATGAAGCTCGTATTCAAGTCGGTACAATCTTTGCAGCATGTGCTGGAGCAGAAGATTTAGACGGCGCAATTGACGGAATTTTCTCAACAGCAGAATCTAACACAAGACTTAAGATGTAATTAGTTCATAGGAGGTAAATCTATGAAAAGAAATATTAAATCATTCATGCTTTTACCATTAGCAGTTGGAATGCTTACAGGATGTGGCAAAGACAACTTCAATGGTATTACAATCAAATTCTGGCATACTTTTGGTCAAACAATTCAAGATGCCCTAACAGAAAAAATTAATCTCTTTACAAAAGCGGTTAAAGAACACGATGGTGTTGATGTTCGTATCCAACTTGTTTATCAAGGTAACTACGATGACGTCGCCAAAAAGATTTCTGATGGTTATAGCGTTGGTAATAGACCAAATATTTCTGTTGCTTACCCAGATAACGTTTCTGATTATCTCGGAATTGGAAAATCCGTTAACAAAGAATTTGTTGTTAATCTAGATTCATATATCAATAACGCAACTTATGGATTTGGAAAAGAATCCTGGTTAGGTGATCAATATGATGAAACAGATTTCGTTGAAGATTTCTATAACGAAGGCAAAAACTATTCTGTTGAAGGAACATATTCTCTTCCATTTATGAAATCTACAGAAATCATGTTCTATAACTTAGACTTAGTTAAAAGCGCTATGCCTGGCTATAGACCAGAAATTGGCAATTCCGAAACACAGATTGCTAATTACATGAAAAACCTTGATTGGGATGAATTCATGAATTTCTGTACGTATATCAAAGAACATATGTCAGAGATTCATAACGAATTAGTTGTTCCTCTATATTACGATAGTGATGCTAACTTTGTTATTACCAAATTATTCCAAAACAAAATCCCATATTCCTCAATTACAGCAGAAGGAACAGGCACAATTGAATTTGGCACTGGGGAGAATAGACAAAAAACAATTGATATGCTCACTGAATTAAATACAGACTTTAAGAATGGACTATTCACAACACGTGGTATTGTCAATAAATATGGTAGTGATTACTTCACCAATTCCAAGTGTGTATTCTCAGTCGGCTCATCAGGTGGATCTGGTTATAACTTCCCACAAGCTGATGCTTTTGAAATTGGTGTTTGCCGTGTTCCTCATAGCAACAATAACCCATTATATGTTTCTCAAGGACCAACACTCGCCATCTTCTCTGATGATGGTTTAGGCGCTCAAGCAAACGAACAAACCAAACTTTACTCCTGGAAATTCGTTAAATTCATTACAAACGCCGAGATTAATGCTCAAATGTGTCTCAGAGGTTCAGAAGGTTATGCCCCTGTCCGTACAAGCGCATATGAAACCGCTTTATTCCAAGAATTTATGGAAGAAGGCGAAAACTATGCAAAATGCTACAAAGTTATCGTTGATGATATTAACGTTGACGCTGGATATTTAGTTTCTAAATGTTTCAAAGGTAGTGCTGCTCTTAGAGACGAAATTGGTTCTATGTTTACAGCCGCTATTCAAGTCTCTGACACAAGCGAATTATCAGATCTTATTGATACCTGTATCAGTAATGCAAGACAAAAATTCTAGGAGGGTTCTTATATGAATTTAAAAAGATCATTTCTTAGAACAATTCTAACAGGTGCTCTCCTTATTTCAGGATTAGTTTCTTGTGGAAACAGAGGTCCTTATGAAGGAGACGCTAACTGGATTGATTACGTTCATAATGGTTCAGTTACTTTAAACCTTAATTACAATCAAAAAGATTTCTACGTTGATGGTGTTGGCCAATTTACATTAGCACACGCTATTGATGGAGACACTGCTCACTTTACTCCAATGGTGGATTCCACACACAGCGGATTAATGAAGGCTAGATTCTATGGTATTGATACTCCTGAATCAACTGGAAAAATCCAACAATATGGTCACGCAGCTTCTGAATACACCAAATCGATTTTAAATGAAGCTAATGAAAATGGCACAATTGTCGTTTCATCTGCTCAAGATGACTATGGCGCACCTAACCCAGATAGCACTGGTAGCCGTTATGTTTCTCTAGTTTGGGTTAACTTAACTAAGAAAAATGCTAGCTTAAGCGAACTTTATTGTCTCAATCTCATGATTGTTCAAAAAGGTTTAAGCTGGGTTAAGAATGTTCAAGACATGCCACAATATGCCGATACATTCTATAAAGCTGAGCAACAAGCAAAAGATTACAAGCTCAACCTTCACTCTGGTGTAGATGATGGCTGGACAGATACAAGTGATTTTGAAACAGTTGACTTATTATCAATTAAAGATGAATTAGCAAATTCTCTTGCTGATCCAGATTATGAAAACCCATACGACAACAAAAACATTAAAGTTTGTGGTACAGTTGCCGGTTTCTCAAATCACATTCTCTATTTACAAGACTTTATCCTTAGAGATGAGGATGATCCAAATAGTGGAGAATATGTTGGTATTAACATTTTCGTTGGCATGGGTGGTATTCCATCTAAATTCACAAAACTTAATACTTATATTCAAGTTTGTGGTACATCTCAATACACAGATAACTATGGATTCCAAGTTACTAATACTCAAGGTAGATTCCCATACGGAACACCAACTAATGATGCAGATGCAAGAATTCTTCTTAAACCAGAAGAAAACATCGAACATACATTAGATACACTTGAATTTACAAAGAGTGCATTGAATGATGTTGCAAACGCTAAAAACCCATATAACTTAGATTGCTTAAATTGCCGTGTTAGAGTTACAGAAACATTAACAGTCAATAGAGTCTATGTTAGTGAATCAACCAGCAAAGAATTAACAATTTACTTTGATGGCTGCGATTTCAACTGTTATGTTCCATTTAACTATTATGGCGATCCAGAGAATAGATCATATCGCTGGGTTTTAGAAAGTGACTTTGTTGGAAGACAATTTACTCTTGAAGGAGTTTATGTCTATCACAAAACACAAAAAGGTGAAATTAAATTCCAAATTATTCCAAGCAAAGGTGAAGAATTTGTTTGGGTTCATTAATTAAATTAATTAATATTATATTAAGGAGGCAAGATTATGTATTGTTGCCATTGCGGTAAATATATCGATGAACATAAATTAGAAGCAAAAAAATCTTCTAGAGTTTTAAAGGATGAAAACGGAGAGCTCTTAGAAGTTAATGAAGACGCTCAAATTAATTATGTTTGTCCACAATGTGGCCATCTAATTCATGGAGATGTGACACCAGAAGATTTGAAATCACTTTCACAAGCTTCTCACTCACAACTTCAAAGAGGAGCAAACAGTTTTGCTCGTGGAATGGCCTTAAACCTTATCGGCTTAATTATTGGTATTCTTGCCTTATCATTCTTCTTGTTATCGTTCCAAACTGTTGGAGGTGCGAAAGAGTTAAATACTACTAAATCCACCTTCTACATCTTTGTAGCGATGGCTGTAATCGCTGTTATTCTTTTAGGATTTGGTGTAGTGAACACTGTTATCGGTCTCAGAAAAAGGGTCACATATACCAAGTTGCTAAAAGACTTAAATAACAAGACCTTTGTTCAATAGAACATTGGCAAATTAATAATGTTGAGTAATAAAAAAGGAGGACATATGAAAAGCAAATTTTTATTACCACTAGTTTTACTTGGTGGTTTGACCCTCGTAGGATGTGGAAACCAACCTGCGCCAGTCGGACCAGTTGTGACAACAACAGTTACAATTTCCAATAAAACTGCCTTACAAGCAGAGTGGCACGTTGGCGATGCCGGCCGTGAACTCAGCTTGACACTTGATCCAGATGGCAACATTATGCAACTTATTGCAGATGGTGACCTCACAACAACATCAAGCAACAACAATGTTGTTGGCGTTAGCGGTGTTGGCTTAAGCGCTATTGGCGCAGGAACAGCCACAGTTACTGTTAATTACAAAGGTGCAACCGACACAGTTGAAATTACAGTTGCTGCAAAACAAACAGCTAAAGAAAAATATGGCGTTGCTCACGAAGGTACTGCAGAAGATCCATTCACCAATGAAGATGCACTTACAGTTGCAGCACACGCTGACTACAATAGTGAAGACTATTATGTTAGAGGTGAAGTCGCTTCCTTCTATCATGCTCCAGGTTCAAGAAACGATGGTTATGTTTCATGGTTCTTAAAACCAGCAGAAGGAAAGACCGCCAAATTTGAAGTCTATAAATGTAAAAAAGCAGATGGCACAGCTTTAACAGATGATGATATCTGGGTTGGCGCTATTGCAACAGCTCATGGCACATTCACTGTCTATCAAGGACAATATGAAACAAGTGAAGGTTCTATTTTCGTTAAGAGCGAAGGTGAAAAACCAGCACCAAGAACCACAATTCAATCTACATTTGCTGAAGTTTTAGCAGCAGGTAAAGCTCTTCCAGATGGTGGAGATACATACGATTACCATGAATTCACTGGATTCGTTACAAAGAAAGAAGGCAAAAACTTCTTCTTAACCGCTACTAAAGGTGAAGCCATTACAGATGTTAAAGCAAATACATTTGAAATCTATAGCCCAGCAGACGCAGTCGCAGCTAAATTATTAAAAGATGCTGAAGTTAAAGTTAAAGCAGTCGTTAAAAACTACCACGATCAAATTGAAAATGGTAATACATTAGTAGCTGATGACGTTACAGTAATTACTGCTGGTACTCCTTGGGAATCTATCAAAGCCACAGTTACTGAAGCTAGAACACTCATCGCAGCAGTCCCAGCTCCAGCAGCTTCTGAATTCGATACTTCAAAATCAAAACCATCATTAAGCAAAAACGTTAATAATGGTGCAACATATGAAGTTACAGGTATTGTTGTTAAAAAAGGCAATACTTGGACAGAAGAAAGCCAATACAAGAATGCTGATTTCTACATTGCTGATACAGCAGGTGATGAAACCAACACATTACAAGTCTTCAGATATGCTGACAAGACAATCTTTGACGGATTACAAATTGGTGATACAGTCAAAGTTACATGTACATTAGTTGCTTACTTCACACTCAACAAAGACACAAGTGAAGTTACATTAGCAGCTTATGAAACAAACGCTAACCCAACAGTCGTTAATGAAGGCCAAGAAGGTGGCGGTGGCGGACAACAAACCGGTATCACATTGACTCCAGGTACAAATGGTTCTGCAGCAGTTGTTAAAGTTGGAACAGCTGAAAATCCAGCAGTTAAAGTTGGAACAGGTAGCAAAGCTGGCGATATGACTATTTCTGGAATCCCAGCAACCGCTACAAAAGTTACTTTACACGCAGCAGCATGGAATGGTAAAACCGCAGTCTTAACTGTTACAGCAACAAACGCTACAGTTAACACAACTTCAGTTACTTTAACTGCCGATACAGGCATTTCTGGTAACACTCCATTTACATTAGCAGGTTCTGAGGCAACATATGTTGTTGAGCTCAGTTTAACAAATGTTACTGGTGAAGTTTCAATTACACTTGCTACAACCGACACAGCAAATGGCAGATTCGTCGTTTGGGGCGTCACAGCTGAATAATAGTTTATTAGCTAAACCACATATTAGGGGCGTGCTTGCACGCTCCTTTTATATTGCTTTTATTATTTGTATAATGTTTTTGTTGGAGATATAGATTATGAAATTATTAATGTTATTCGCGGATGGCTTTGAAGATGTTGAAGCAGTAGCGACTCGCGATGTCCTTGTTAGAGCAGGGATTGAAGTAGTGGATGCTCGCATCAAAGAAGATGAGACAGTTATCTCATCACATAAAATGTATTTTAATCACTTTAAAAGGCTCTCTGAGGTGAATTTCGCTGAATTTAGTGGAATTATTCTTCCTGGAGGTTCTCGTGGCGTAAATAACCTTTTAAATAGCAGCGAAGTAATTAAAACAGTTAAAGAGTTTTCTGACTCTAACAAATTAGTGTGTGCGATATGCGCTGCTCCAATGGTGTTAGATAAAGCCGGTCTATTAAAAGGTAAAGACTTTACATGTTATCCAGGATGTGAAGCTGGGCTAGAAGGAAACTATACTGGAAAAGAAGTTGTGGTCCTAGAAAAGATGATTACTGCAAGGAGTATGTTATATAGTATTCCATTCGGTTTAGCGATCGTTGAAAAACTCTTAGGAAAAGAAATTAGTAGCAAGATTTATCAACAAATTGCGGGAATTAGATAGTTTTTAAAAATAAAAAGATATTTTCTTGAAAACAGGCTCTCGAGAAGATATCTTTTTTACATAGAATACATCATTAGACTTATGAAAAAAGAACCATTCAACAACCAAAAGTACCTGAAGATTCAACGAGAATCGATTTTAAAACGCATTGAGAAATTTGGAGATAAGCTCTACCTCGAATTCGGTGGGAAGTTATTTGATGACTACCATGCGAGCAGAGTCTTGCCAGGCTTTAAAAGCGACTCCAAACTCCAAATGTTACTTGGCATCAAAAATAAAGTAGAAATGTTAATCGTTGTTAATGCGAATGATATTTCCTCAAATAAAGTTAGAAACGACACTTTAATTACATATCAAGAAGAAGTTGAAAGACTTATCGATACCTATCGAGAAGTTGGCTTATATGTTAGTAGTGTCGTTATTTCTTTTTATGAAAGTGGAATGTCCGTTGATAACTTCATTAAGAAGTTAGAAAATAACGGACTAAATGTCTACCGTCATTATAAGATTAATGGATATCCACATAACATCCCTCTTATTCTTTCGGATGATGGATTAGGTAAAAACGAATATGTTAAAACTACTAAACCACTTGTGGTTGTTACCGCTCCTGGTCCAGGAAGTGGAAAGATGGCAACATGTTTATCTCAGCTTTATCACGAAAACAAAAATGGTGTTAGAGCAGGATATGCGAAATACGAAACATTCCCAGTGTGGAATTTACCATTATCTCATCCAATCAATCTCGCTTATGAAGCAGCTACTGTCGATTTAGCGGATGTTAATATGATTGATCCATTTCATTTAGAGACTTATGGAGTTACCGCGGTTAACTATAACCGTGATATTGAAGTTTTCCCATTACTTAAAAATATCTTTGAACATATTTATGGCACTTCTCCATATAACTCTCCAACAGATATGGGAGTTAATATGATTGGCTTTGCTATTGATGATGAAGAAAAAGTCAATAAAGCGTGTAATAGAGAAATCATTAGAAGGTATTATCAAACTGAAAAGAATGTCTATCTTGGTCGATTCAAAGATGAAACTATCACTAAGATGGATATGTTAATTAATAAAGCTGGAGTTCCTATCACCGCTAGAAAATGTGTTGATGCGTGTTTGAAGGTTGCTGAAAAAGAAAATGAACCAGCGGTAGCGATTGAATTACCTAATGGTAAAATCATTACAGGTCATAGAAGCGCATTATTCGGTGCCTGTGCTGCCGCCTTATTAAACACCCTTAAGCATTTAGGAAAGATTGATAAAGACTTATATCTACTTATGCCCGCAGTGCTTGAACCAATTAAAGAACTCAAAACTAACTTCTTACATAGAAGTAACACTAGATTAAGAGCAGAAGAAGTTCTTGTTGCCTTATCAATTCAATCAAGAACTAATCCTTTAGCGGAACTTGCTATGAAGCAACTTCCTAAACTTGTCGGATGTGAAGCTCATAGTAGTACAATACTTTCTGAAGTTGACTTAGGTACTTTAACTAGATTAGGCATTAGAGTCACCGAAGAACCAGTTTCTTACAAAAAGAAATTGTGGACAAACAACCAATAAGATCTCAGCAATGGGATCTTTTTTCTTTATAAAGAAATATAGTGGTTGTTGCTCTATCAATAAATTGATACAATAGACATGTTAATCCAAACGGGGAGTAGCGAATCTATGAATTCGTCAACACGATAGGTATAACCTATCCGGATCATAGACCGACAAGGAGCAAGACCTTTGTGTAACGAACCGGAGGGAATTTTATATGAACGAAATTCAAGAGAAACAGTTTGAGACCGTTAGTGACTCTGATGTTTTAAAAGTGCTCGAAACTGATTCTGAAAAAGGTCTAAGTGGTCAAGAAGCAGCGGATAGACTTGCAAAATTTGGACCAAACAAGCTTCAAGAAGAGAAAAAGAAATCATGGATTAGGATTTTCTTTGAACAAATGGCTAACCCAATGATTTATGTTCTTTTTGCAGCGGTAGCAATCACAATTGCTGTATCAATTTATGAGACTGTTAAACACGGCTCATTTGATTTCTTAAATGTTGGTGACTGGCCAGATATCATTATCATTTTGGCGGTTATTATCCTTAACTCTATTATTGGCACTGTCCAAGAGATTAAGGCTCAAACATCATTAGATGCCTTAAAACAATTATCATCTCCAGAAAGCACAGTTATTAGAGATGGTAAAAGATTTAAAGTTAAATCAAGTGAATTAGTTGTTGGTGATATCGTTGTCTTAGAAGAAGGTGACACGATTGGCGCTGACCTTCGATTAATCGAAGCAGTTAACTTAAAATGCGATGAATCTTCTTTAACTGGTGAAT
>DFJP01000102.1 GCA_002373085.1 Caryophanales bacterium UBA3668
CCAAAGAACTTATATTTAGCAACGACATAGGCTGCAGAAGTTGAAGTGAAGACTGTCACTAATGTACCAACTCCGGCAATAAGAATTGTCATTGCGAGCATTTCTAAGATTGTTTTGTTTTGGGTTGTTGAATCTTTAAACTTAAAAGCGTTTATAAAGTTATCAAATGTGAAATTCTTTGGCCAACCCATCATGTTAAGACCAAATTCACTTGTCTCCTTGAAGGAGTTCATTAAAATCCATGCGAACGGGAAGATAAATGATATAACAAAGATTACTAGGATGATAAAGGCAACAACAAATAGTGCCTTTTCTTTGCCTTTTCTTCTAAATAAGACATCATGCTCATGAGTGTATTTAGCTTGTCTAATGTCATCTCTTTTCTTTCTCCAAGCTTTGCGGAGAGTGTAACCAAATGAGGCCATATTAGTAACTTACCTCCCCAAAGAATTTGTTTAATAAAGAACGAGTACCAACAATAATTGGGGCTCCGATAAGAGAATAGAATAAGCCTAACGCTGCTGGAGCGTTAAGTGCACGATTGCTCTTTGATTCAAAGAAGATATGAGTGCCAATAGTCCACATTTCTTTTTGGTTTGCACCTAAATAGAAAGGTTGTAAGAAGACAGTGAAGACTGACATCATACCAAAGACAAATAAAGTCGTAATTGTGGACCATGTTAGAGGAATAACAATTCTAATGAATTCCTTAAAGGAAGGAACTCCATCCATCTTGCAGCTCTCTAAGATGTCTCTTGGAATTCTAGACATACCAGCGGTTAATAAAATAACGTCATATCCAATACCTGCCCAAACGCAGAAAATCCATGTCATGATTTCCGTACTCTTAGGAGTAACGAATAAGTTCGCGGATTGAATTCCCATTAAATCTAATAATTGTCCAACTGGACCATTATTGCCAACGGTAATAGAGTAGATTGTAGTTAAAATAATTAACGGAATAATTGATGGAAGGAAGAAAATAACTTTAAAGAATCCATTTGCAAGAATCTTCTTAAAGATGAAATAGGAGAAGATTAAGGCGATTGGTAAAGTCACAAAACATGAAACGACGAAATAGGCTAAAGAGGATGTTAACATCGAACGACGGAAATCAACATCTAGCTTAATTCCTTCAAAGATGAGTTGGAAATTCTCAAAGAAATTTGGACCACTTAGCCAAGAATATGTTCCATTACGGTTATAAGACTTAAAGGACAAAAGGATTGAGTTAAAATTAACTCCAACCCACATGACTAAAAAGTGAAGAACAGAATAAGAAAGCATCACGATAACAAAGATCGTTGATGCTTTGATAAAGCGTCTTCTTCTTGGATTCTTCTTTGAAGAAGTATTGTTAGCTTCTACAATTCGGGTCATAAAATCCTTTTAATGCTTAATTAATCAGAGACATTAGCTTTTCTCATCCATGTTGACCAACCGTTAGATGCAGTAGTATAAATTGCATCACAAACAGCGGTTGCTTGATAATCACCATTTGTTGGATCTGCAAAAGCTTTAGTGTAGTAATATGTGTTTCCAATCCATGGCATAATCGCAGAGCTATTGATATAAGCAACTGGGTTCATACTCACTAAATTGAAGTTAGTGCATGTTGTAAGTTTGTTATAAACAGAAGCGATATATGTATCGTTTAATAAGTTACCTAAGTTGACTGTGGAATAATCAAAGGCTAAGAAAGCGCCTCTAGCTTTATCAACAAATGTCTTACATGCTTCTTCACCTGCTAAATATCTTAAGAAGTCTTTAGCGAGTGCTTTAGATGTTTCTGGAATGTTAGCTGGGATAATCATAGAATCACCAAAACCAACGTTATAGTTATAATCTTGAGCGGTAGCGCTGATTTTTGGAGTTTTCATCATGGCAATATCAAAATCAAATTCAATACCAGAGTTGTGTTGGATTTCATATTTTGCCCATTGAGCATATGGAATCATTGCTGCTTGTCCACTAGCAAACATTGTGTTTGCAGTAACTAAGAGTTGTGATTGAGCGTTGCTTTCAGAGAAAGATGGATTCATCGCAATGAGTTCATGCCATTTTTCATATGCTTGTTTAAATTCTTTGTGGTTTGTAGCTGGGTTATAAACTTGATAACCTGTGGAGTATTTGCCATCATCGCCTAAGAAGGCTTTGTATTTATTGATGGCGTTCATTCCACCTAATTGGGCCCACCATTCAAAAACGATATAGTCCCAGTAGTATTCTCTATCTTTACCACTCCAAGCAATTGGAACGACGAGTTCTAAATCTTCGGTTTTGATTTTTTCGTCAACAATTCTTTGGCATAAAGTTTTTAATTCTTCGTAAGTTGTTGGAACAGACCAACCATGTTCACGGAACATATCAACGTTATAAACGAGACCACCAGCACCTTGTGTGTAACACACTTTGTAATAGTGACCATCTTCTAAGCGAGACACTTCTTCAGCGCCTGCACATAATCTTTGCTTAAATGTTTTACCAGTACCTTCGACTTGGCTGTTATATAAATCATCAAGTTGTTCTAATTGACCGAGTTCAGCGTATTCTTGCCAAGTAATATCGTGTGACATATAGATATCGCTTTGTGGATTATCTAACTCAGATGTCATTCTATCTAAGATACTTTGATCAGCGTTCCAGTTAACGTGAACACCAGTTTTTGCTTCGTAATCCTTAGCAACTTGATCAATCCAGGCAGTACCATAACCACCATCATAAACAGTGACGTAAATTTCGTTATCTGTCCTAACGACATCGCTATGACCACATCCGACTAATGATAAAAGACCGGATAAAACAGCGATAGGAAGAATAAAAGTTTTCTTATTCATAAAAGTTCCTCATTATGTAAAAAGGTCGAAATCCTATTATATAGAATGTTTAGGAAATCGTTTTCCTTGATTATATCTTACAACCATTTTTATATTAGTGCAACACTTAAATATGCAAAGCATAAAGAAAGGTGAGAATAATTTACTCTCACCTAATCATTTTTAATTAATTTTTGCAACTGTGCGACCCTTGAATAGCTCAGCATCGAATTCCACTACTCGCTTCTCTTCACGAGGTTCTTTGATGATTTCGATAAGGGTTCTTGCTAAGGCTGTTCCTATCGCATCAGTGTCTTGCACCATTGTGGTTAATGGATAATTTAAGTATCTAGAGAAGATTGCTCCATCAAATCCAGCAACAGACATATCTTTAGGAACTTTCTTTCCTAATTCTCTTAGTTTGTGGATACCCACTAACGCAGAGACATCATCTGGATAGATAATCGCAGTTGTTTCTGGATAATCTCTAACAATCTTTTCAGTAATTTCTTCTGTTTGAGCAATATGACCATAAGGGATGTTAAGAACTGAATGATCGTTTAATTCAATTCCGTGATCCTTCATTGATTTTTTAAATCCACGAATACGTTTCTCAGTCATTGAGTTCATATCACCAGAGACAAAGATAATGTTTTTATGTCCTTGTTCGATAATATAGCTAGTCAAGTCATATAAGGCTCTTCCACCTTTGGTGTAAACAGAGTTAATGTTTTCACCTTCATAGTCAAATCCAATAACTGGAATATGGCTATTAATGACTTCTTGCATTTGAGCGTCATACATATTACCAAATAGAAGAATGCCTGCGACCATCTTATATTCACAGTCACTAAGGAATGAACGAGGCGCTCCATTGACGTGTTTATCAATGAACACTAAGTCATATCCATTCATTGTCATCTCTTTTTGGAAACTAGCAAGAATCTTAGAGAAGATTGGTCTAGATAATGGAGATTCTTTATCATCAAGGAATCCTAGGATTCCGATGTTACGGTAATCACCACTAGATAATGAAGACGCTGCGAAATTTGGGACATAGCCTGTCTCTTCAATAACCTTTCTCACTTTCTTTTTTGTCTCTTCAGGAATCGTTGGATAATTCTTAATTACCTTAGAAACAGTCGAAGGAGAAACGTTGCATATTTGTGCAATTTCTTTAATCGTAATCATATTTTTTCTTTATTATTTTAATAAAACACGAGGGCAAATACCACACGTGTTTTATAGTTTTAGTTTGAATTAAGCGTTGTATGCGGTTGCTTCACCTGCTACGAAAGTGATTGAACCAGTGTATGTAACACCATTAGCATCAGGAATTGTCATTCTGATAACGCTTGTTGTTTCAGCAGCGTTTGCAACTAAATAGACTCTACAGACATGTAATGCAGCAATGTCATCAGAGATAACCTCAACACGGATACCGGTCTTATCGCAGGTAACGGTCATATTGGGTTTTTGAGCACTGAAAGAACCAAATCCATCATAGCCTAATGCTCCGTAATCAACCCAAGTCCAGACACCAGCGCCATCCCAGTGGTTTCTTTGGTTATTTGTACCTTCTGTGTACCAAGTGATCAAGTGTTCAACACCTGCGGCACTGACAGCAATTTGTTTTGACATTGTGTATTCGTCATCACCAATAGTCATTGTAACGACGAGGTTAGCACTACCTTCAGCAACGCCTCTAACTGTTGCAACATTACCGCTGGCGGTAACTGTGAAGACTGCATCGTTTGAAGAAGCAAATGCAAATGTTGCGTTGCCTTCTAACCAGCTTGCTTTGGAAGCGGTGACTTCTAAATCAGAGCCTACTTCAACTGAGAATGCTGAAGCTGATAAATGAATTTCTGCATCAACTTTGCCATTGTCCCAGTGAATAACTGCTCTATAAACTGTATTATTTGCGTTGTCTTTGAAATCATATGTAAGAGAGAATGCACCATTTAATCCATTAGCATTATCCATAACTGTGTAAGCACAGAATCTATTTCCACTATAGTCTTGTAAATTATAACGGTTCACAGCATTACCTGTAAGGCCATCTGCAGTAATCTCTAAAGAGAATGCACCAATTTGGTTTGCGGTTTTGCTTGTTGAAGTTGTATCAAACCAAACAAAGATACCAGCACCTTCAATTCTACATCCATCGCCTAAGTTAAGTGGGACGACTGTAGCAGCGGCTGCTGTAACTGTAACTTCGATTGAATCAGTATAGTCTTTTCCGTTAACTGTCATTGTAACTGTAACAGTAGCGGTACCTGCTGCAACACCAGTAACGGTTGCATTAGCACCATCACCAACAACTGTTAATGTATCAGTGTCATCAGATTCCCAAGCATAGGAAACTGTATCACCAGCATAAACATCAGATTTTGTAGTTGTGAGGTTTGCGGTTTCACCAACACCAACTTGAACTTCAGTATTTGTAATCTCAACTTCAGGAGTGACATCTGTACAATCGTAATAGAAAGTCATAGATGTAAATGAGAATGAAGATTCGCCACCTTGAACAATTTCCATACCTCTTCTTTCAGCGGCTGGGAAAGATGTAAGGTTGTTATCTGCTGTAAGTGCGTTTCCGCCATGCTTTAACACCCAATCAGCATTAAATAAGTGATAAACAAGACCTTTAGCACCTGAAGCATCTAAATCTGCAATTGTAAATCTTGTATAACCATCGCCACGTCTTCCGCCTTCAGCGTAAGAACCAGATCGACGAGTTGTGTACATACCACCAGTAATGGTAACGACGCCATCTTCGACGCTAGCACCTGTATAGTGCCAATTTTCACCATTTTTACCAGTGATATCACCACTAGCTGCGGTAAAATCAGACGCGGTTAAGGTGTATGTTCCGCCAGCTTGATCACCACGAGCTAAAAATGTTTGTAGACCACCGTTACTTCCAATAACTAGCGAACCAGCTAAAGCGATTGCAGCAAAGGAAAAAATACCAGTTGTCAACGAGAGAAGAGTTTTTCTTTTCATATTATTCCTCCACGATTTCTTCGTGTTAAAATCCTATCTACTTTCGAGAATAGGAAATCGTTTTCTTAGTTTTATTGTAGTAAGTAAAATTTTCTAATTCAACAAACAATTTTTTAGACAAAGTCTATCGAAAAAACACAGCCGTTATATGACTGTGTATATTGTGTGTGGGTAAATTTTAATGATTTGATTTTTATCAAGAGGGTTCTCTATTACGTGTGTGTTATCTGAACTATTGTAAACAATAATTGACAAGGTTTTGTCAGGGTTTTCATATGAAACAACTTCTAGGTCACTATTGCTACTAGTTGCATCAATTCTCACCGCTCCAACTTGAATGAATTTAGAGAATTGTCCAATCGCATAATAGCTATACATGAATTTCATCTCTCCATTTGGAGAAATCATAATTGGAGCTTCGCAGTAATTACCAACATGGTTAGGACCACCACGATTATCTAAAGAAAGATTCCAATCGATATATCCTTCTGTGAAATGATTTAAATCGTTAATGATTTGGTGGATATAAACTTCTGCGTGAGCAAAGTCTCCGATAGAGTCTTGACCATTCTTATCAAGTAGTAGCTCAACACATCCTTCACTCATAACTAGGTGGAGAGATGGGTATTTTTCGTGAATATAATCAAGTTGATTAAAATCACTTTTTGAATACCAGTGGAAACAAACATATTGGACATCACTTACTTTTAAGTCAGTGGTAAATGTTTCATCAATTCTTTGTTTAAGAACATCTCGATTATGATCCCAAATACCCACTGATAAATCAGTTAGACCATATTTCTTTTTCGCGGCTAATAGATATTTGCTAACAAATTCACCTTCTTCCACTCCGGTGTAGATACATGAATCCCATGTTTGAGTGGCTAATGGTTCATTTTGGGTATTGATGACTTTGATGTTAAGTCCTTCTTCTCTTAGTAGAGAAACTGCTTTAATAAGCATTTCAGAATAGAGTCCATAATATTCGGTTTTTAATTTACCGCCATGATTCATCTCACCATTTGTTTTCATGAATGAAGGTGGAGACCAAGGCGAAGCAAAAACAACAATATCCTTTTGATATTTAGCGATACGTTTATACATCGCAATTCTATCTTTATCACAATCGATGCTTAATGTATTTAAGTCTTCAGTGTCTAGGTAATGGTAGTTATGTGTAGAAAAATCACAAGATCCTAAAGGATATCTTAATAAATTGTAATTAAGACCATTACTAGAAAAATACGCTTGTAGATACTTCTCCTTATCACTTTCATTTAAATAATTAAATGAGATACAAGCGGAATCAGTAAGAGCACCGCCAAAACCCATATGTTTTTGATATCTCTTTTTTGGGTTAAGAGAAATAACAACATCAGGTAATTCGTTAACCGCGATGCTCTTTAATTCTTCTAGTAGATGGTCCTTGTTCGTGTATATGATCTTTCTTCCCATAACTGATATTTTATAGGCTTTTAAATGAAATGATTATCCATTATTTTTTGAAAGAAATTTTTATCATTTAGATAAAGAAAATCGCCTCAATTTAAGCGACTTCTTGATGGGTTTTTGCTGATTTTACTACTCTTCAGTGTAGGTAATGTAATTAAAGCCATACCCGTCTCCAAAGGCTCTGCAACCATCTATTCTTACGTTCTCTTCACCTGTACGAATGTAATAACTACTAACTGAATAAGTTCCTTGAACACTGACCACCTGACTCGTGGATATTTTATCAACGTTTTTAGAGCCATATTGTTCAAAGACTACACGTTCGCCAGTGACAGACTTCTTTATTTCACAAGTTAGTCTAAAGTATACTTCACCAAGATATTTTTCATATTGAGTAGGAAGTTGCACTCTTACAGTAAAAGTAATAGATAACTGGTTAGGCGCAATGACCCAAGTGACTTCACTAACAGCAAAACTGTCATGTTCAACCCTAGTGTATGTCTCTTCTCTTTCGGTTATGTTTAAGGTGAAAGGAATAGTAGTTTCATATCCTTTATTTGTCACCGAAAGGACTAATGGATATTCACCAACTTGTAATAAGTCGTAACTACCTTCTTTTACGATGATTTGACTAGATATATCACTATCATCATCTCCCGCAAAAGCAGTGATTCCTAATTCTACGAAATCTAAAGATTTATATTTATGGATAGCGACATCTTTCTTAATCGATTCAGTCACTTCATCTTGATATTTGAAATATGGTTTTTCATTATCAATAACATTAAGTGTAAATTTATCTTTTTTTGATCTTCCATATTCATCAACATAGACAACCGCGGTAACTTCAATTTCTCCGCTTGTCTTTGCAGTGAATTTATTATCGTCTAAAACATCTACTGAATTCTCTGTAGAGAAATAGTATTTCACCAAAGCGTTAGAAGGGGTAACTGTGTAAGGAAAATCATACACTCTTTTAGTGCGGTATTCGTCTTGGACTTCTGTAACTTCATGTATAGTCGCTAAAGTCGCTACGGTCACTTCAATTTCATCACTATAATCATGCCACTCCGCTCTTAAGGTCGCAGTGCCATCACTTTTAGCCTTAACATAACCTAATGAATCAACAGAAAAAATATCCGTGTTACTACTAGACCAAGTCGCAGTAGAAAAATAAGCGTCTTTCCCTTCTGCATTTTTCCCAACTGCCTTAAATAGATATCCATGGTCACTAACGAAAAGATAATCGTAGGTGAAATAATCAGATGATCGTTGTCGCTCAATCTTTAAATATCCTTTATCGGTAACCGGAGGAGTTTCTCCACCTCCACCACCTGGATTAGGAGTGACACATCCAGTGATAAAGAAAGATAAGATAATAGAAATTGGAATAAAATTTTTATTTTTCATCTACTAATATTTTACATTTGTTTTGATTGCTCGTTAATTATTTAACGAAATATCACGTTTTTTGGATGAAAAAATCTACTTGTTTTATTTTTACTATTTGCTATGATGTAAATATGAAATATTTACTTAACAACTTCACAGGTGAAATTGCTTCACCAAAAACTTCCTTCAATGTCACTAATAGAGGAACTTCGCTTGTCTTCTCTTTTGTCGCTGAAGAATCATCTTTGTTTTCATATTCCAAAAAAGATAATGATGACTTATGGAAGGGCTGTGTTGTTGAAGTATTTTTAGACCTTGGCGATAAGGATTTCTATTATGAATTTGAAGTTGCCCCTAATGGAGCTATCTTTGTCGCTAAAAAATATCCAGATCATTTAGAGTTTATCAAAAGCAATTTCTTCAAATCATCTGTAACTGTTAATGACAGCATTTACAAAGTAAATATGGAAGTCGATTTATCTAAACTTAAGGTTTCTCATATTGTGAGATATAACGCCTTTAGGATTGAAAATGAAACCGCAAAAGAAAAGAGCAACAATCTTGAAGCTCTTTCTCCAACTCTATGCGATACTTTTCACATCAGAGATAAATTTATTAATTTATAAATTACTTTCAATCTCTTTTCTTAAATCATCAACAAATGAAAGTGCAAATTCCTTAACATCAAGTTGAGGATTTTTTAATAATGGTTTCATATCGATAGCATAGCTAACCATCTTATATGAGTCCACGGAATGGGATTGGAAATATGTCGCATTTTGATAACGTCTTCCAATACTTGCTTTTGTATAGCTCTTGCCACCTGCAATTTGGCTTTTGAAGACATTAAGGATTTTCTTTTGAAGCTTTTCATTACGAGAAACATCAAATCCAACTTTACGGTCATCGCTAATCCAATCAAGTCCTCTCCATACTTCGCAACCATAGAAGAGTTTTGGTTGGTCTTCTTTAGGTAGACTTCTAATTGCTTTAATGACTTTTAGAACTACTCCAACATGGGTTGGGTGTTTATCAAGAACTGAATGAGTGTAAATAACTTCTGGTTTTAATTCTTTAATAACCTTGATGATGTCATTAGTCAATCTATCATCGCTTTTATCTTTCACTTCTTTAGAAGAATAGTTAAGCATATATAAGGAATTGTATTTGCCAATTTCTGCAGCTTCTTCTTGTTCCTTGATTCTTACTTCTTTCATCATTTCATCAGTGTAGTCTTTATATTCACCGGTTCTAGCAGATCCACCACCATCAGTGCATTCCACTAATGCGAAAGAATATTTCTTGGAATAGTAGCCTTTTAAAATTCCATCAATCGCCATGATTTCGCAATCATCTTGATGCGCGCAAATACATAGGTATTTAACTTTATTATCTTTTCTATTTGTTGGGTAATAGACAAATCCTTTTTCGAGTTTCATGTGTTTATCCACCTTCGATAAAGATTATAACTATGTTTTTTCATATGTGCAATTTTTTCACTAAACAAAATAATATATTGATGATTTGTGATTTTTATATTTTAAAAAATGAAAATAATTTATTATAATAGTTGTGAAGATTATTTTTTAGGAATGTGAAAAAAGAAATGATTAATGAAATTTTAAAACTCATCAAAGAAATAAAATCTGCGAAGTCTTCTAAAAATGAAAGCTCTTCAATCAACGATCAAATATTCTTTTTAAAAAACGATAATATCCTTGCTTTAAGAAATCCAATCGGAGATTCTCGTTTTCCTTATACCGTTGATGGCTTAACTTTATGGGCCTATGCATCTGGTAACATTTCTATTAATCAATCTAATTTCTTTATCATCCCTCCAACTGTAGAAGGAAAAGAACCATATATCAACTTCTATGGCGGTATTAAAAATAAAAATAACAAATACGATGTATTCTCTTTAACCGGTAATAGTGACACCGAACTTGGAATGAATGAAGAAACATACACTATCTTCAATCCTTCATATTGCTATTACATTAGAGTGATTAAAGGAATCATCTTTGCAACTAAATTAACTGTTACCAAAGAAAAGAAGATTATATGCTCCGTGTACGCTATTAATAAGAGCAGAAAAGAAGTTGATGTTTTTTCTTCACTTTACTTTAATCCACTACTCATTCATTCATCCGTAGAAGATGAAGAAACCAAGTGGTTTAGAACAGTTAAAATCGATAAAGAAACTGCATATTTTTCTTCAATTGAAGATCTTTCTAGAGAAATCCATTTAAATAACTTTGCGATTTTAAAAACTGCCTCTAATGGTGATTCAAAAGATGTCACTACTAGAAGAATGGATTATGTTGGGGATAAGAATCGTTCTATATCTCAATCAATTAATCTTAGAAATGGATGTTTTGTTAATCACTTACCATCCGCTAGCTTTACCGATATGGCGATTTATGGTGATATCGTTTCTAAACACCTATTACCAGGAGAATATTTAGAATCTAACTATCAAGTATCTATCTCCTTTAACAAGATGGAAGATAATGAAGAAGAATATAACTTAACCACTAATGAGAAGTTATTTAATGAATCATTTAAGAAAAGACAAAACAATCTCAAGATTCACTTCTCTAAATTAAACGACTATAACCTTGATAATGAATTATTCAATAACTTCCTTAAAAGTGTTATTGAACAAGTTGATTATGGTTCAAAAACTAAAAACTCATCTTTGATGCTACTTGGAATTAGAGATGTCTATCAAATGATGGAAGCATCTTTAATCTGGGATAAAGAAAACGCGAGAAATAAGATTCTTGAATCTTTATCATATCTAGATCCAAGTGGAAGAGCACCTCGCCAATACGCCAAAGAATCCAAAGGAGATTCTCCTTTACTTGATAACCGTGAATTTATTGACCAAGGTCAATGGATTATTTCCACTATCTACAAGTATTTAGCGTTCACAAACGATTATTCCATCCTCAAAGAAGAATGTGGTTACTGTAAATTAATCGGTAGAAAAGCAGGAGAAAAGCTTGAAGAAAAAGATACAGTCTATGACCATCTCATTAAGATTATTAATTTCTTAACAAGTAACATTGATAAATCCACTAATTGCTTAGAAGCAAATTATGGAGATTGGAACGACGCAGTTGATGGACTTGGATTAAGCGATAAAGAAGCTTTTGGTAATGGAGTGTCCGTTATGGCAACTTGCCACTTATATCAAAACCTCCATGAAATGGAAGAAATAAGGAAAATCCATAAAGACAAAAAAGATCCACATTACTTAAAAGTCGCAGAAGAAGTTGAACAAGGAATTCTTAATAACGCGATTGTCTCTAAAGGAAACGAAAGAAAGATAGTTCACGGCTGGGGTGATAATAAATCATTCTATGTTGGAAGCTATGATGATGTAGACCATAAATCTAGATATAGTTCTACTTCCCACTCCTTCTTTGTTTTAAGTGGTTTATATAATAACCACAAAGATTTCCACAAAGATATTCTTAAAGCTAGAGATGCATTGGATAGTAAATATGGTCTATTAACTTTTGATCAATATTTCGATAAGAAAGACGCTTATAAAGTTGGAAGAATTGTCAATCTTCCTAAAGGAACTGCTGAAAATGGAGCCACATATATCCACGCGGGTATGTTCTACGTAAGAGCGTTATTCCAAATGAATGAAGGCAAATTAGCGTTCGACCAAATCTATAAGCTCATCCCAATCACTCATAAAAACATCACCACTTCCCCATTTGTAATGCCAAATTCATATGGAGATAATAAAGAACTCGGAATCGATGGAGAAAGTATGTCTGATTGGTATACAGGCAGTAGTAATACATTACTTAAGGCTATTATCTTTGATATGCTTGGTATCAAACCTCAAATTGGAGATACATTAGAAATTAATCCAACAAATTATTTCCCAAGTGATGAAGTTGATATTACTCTTCCAATTAAAGGAAAGACTGTCACTGTTAAATATCAAAACAAACATTCTGGAGAAAGAAAAATTTACGTTAATGATGTCTTACTTGAAGGCCATAACGTAAATCTTAAGAAATATAGAAATAAAGTAACAATCAATGTTATTGATTGAGTTTCTTCTTATAAATGAATAACGCTGCTACTAAGGTAGAGGCAAAAACAACAATAATAGAAATGATGAGCGCAGTCCCATCATTTTTTATTGATGAATTAATAAAGCTAGGCGCATTATTGCCGCCATTACCCCAATAAGATAATAAGTAAGCATATCCAGTAGCGTAGCTTTGAGTGAAATGCTTCATTTGTTCACTTGCTAGTAAATTAAGTTCTTCACTAGTAAGCTCGGAGTATTGATGCGCTAAATAGGTTCTAGTGTCCATATCTGCGTTACATAAAGCGGTGTCTAACTTGTCTTTGAAACTTTGATAGTTATTGATAATGACACTATCAAGGAGATATGGATCTGAATTGCTTCCTTTATTGCCAATAATGGCAAATCTTACTGTCTCACCAGTTAAAGCGCCACTACTAACTCTAAAATAGTATCTAAAAGGCGAAGAACCACTAGTTAAGGCTGAACAACTAATAGAAGTGAAAATGCCCCAAGAAGCCCCTTCATTTAATGAATAAAGCAAGGTTATAGTTCTTCCACCTGTTCCGGAATAAGAATATAAATCAACTTCGATATCTTTGAAGCTATCAATATCAAATTCCATCATCGCACAGGCTAAGTCATCAGTCTCACTATAAGTAGAAGCAAGAGCCTGTTTAAGTGGATAATACGGACTACCACTTGTTGAAGTCATAACTGCATTAGTTGGCTTCATCGCAATCGTATTAACATCGCTCTTCACATAATATTTGCAAGAAGAGAATCTCCAATTTTGATTAACGTTATTATTTGGCGCAATAACTCTTTCGGTGTTCACATTATCTGAAGTTTGTCCGTTGTTCTTAGTGAAGAAAGAATAACCAGTCGCGTTAGGAACTACTTCTTCCTCTTCTTCACTATATTTCAAAGAAATATTATCAACAAAGAATCCAAAATCATTCGATTCAGAATCACAATAAATTTTAATTGTCTTTTTACCAGCAGGAATACTTAACTCTTGAGAGAATGTCGTCCATTCATTTCTACTCGCTAAAGTGCCAGTTGCTAAGATTTCTACTCCATCGGCATACGCTCTAGCAGAACCATATCCACGATAATTAAATGAATACACTAGTTTTTTAATTCCACGAATGTTTGGATTGATATATCTAAGATATGAATTGCCTGTGTGATTCTCTCCAGAAATCTTGATTCCATATGACCCATTAGATTCATTAATGTCATAGCTATGAGAAACATTGACATCTCCACTAGTCTCAAAATGATCTTCTAAGCCGTATTTAAAATCACCATGAGGAACAAATTCTGTTTTTGGAGAAGTCGTTACTGTACGGTAATACTCTTCATATGTTCCTAACCCTTCAGGAACATTGATGTTAGTTTGATTCTTAAATGGAGTGTACTTGAAATAATCAAGTTCCATAAAGGACTTATCAAAATTAGGAATACCACAGAAAGAACTTCTTCCAGGAATCCAAACACCTAAAGTCACTCTTCCAACGTTATTGGAAATGTGATTTGGATTAGACCAGCTACCGATAAGGACTTCATCGACAAACCATTTCACCATCTTCGTGTTATTTGAGTAATACCACTCTAAACAATAAGTATGAAATTTGTTGTCATTTAAATAGACAGGAGCTGCCACTCTTTGACTCTTATAAGTATCTTCATTTTTATATGTTGTACAGATAATTTGATTGAAATATAAATCGTCTTGATCTTCACCCTCAACATACGTTGGAAGTTCAAAATCCATTTCGTTATAGTTAGTGCCACCACTTTCTCCGTAATTAAATGTCCAGAAAGCAGTACAAACACCTTCCATAGGCGCTACTTTAAATCTTGCTTCAAATCGACCAGGACCATAGACGTCTCTACTTTTAATACACCCACCGGTTCTAGTGCCATCTCGAGAATACACTCTTCCGCCACCAGTAACGTCATCATGCGCATATCCGTACCAATCATCTAGATCATAATTAAAATCATTATCTTTATAATAATCACCTAATGCGCGGAATAAGACTGTCTTATCAGTGGAATTGTAATAAACGTTTTCAGGGACTACTCCACTATTACGTGAAACACCACTATTTCCCCAAGCTTTTTTAGAAATAACCCAATTATCCATTGAGATACCATTAGAAAAATCATCATAGAAAACATTATTTGTGTCTAATTCTTCTCCTGGTTCCACTCCAACATTATCCATTTCAGTTGAAGTTGCATTTGCCTCAAAATATGGGGTTTCTTGACGCGTAATTAATGAAGTAATCGCTCCAATAGCAAGTCCAAGAGCAAGGATAATTAATAGTGTTTTCTTTTTCATTTTTTATTTCTCACTAACGATGTTTTGTACCTTGTCGATATATTGTTTTAATTCTTCAATTAACTTTTTGGCGATATCTGCATCTTTGAATTCAGCGAATAATCTGAACGCTGGTTCGGTGCCGCTTAATCTAAGTAGTAACCATTGTCTATCATCAAATAGAATCTTTAAGTTTCTACCAAAGATTTTTACATCATTATGTTGAATAGAGAGTTCTGGCAAGTTGTTAGCCATATATTGGAGAACTTTTTCTGCATCAACATCTAAAGTGATAAAGTCTTCAAAGAAGGAATAGTTATAATCCACGCTTTGTTTAAGTTCTTTAATAATCTTACTGACTGGTTTATTCATCTTAATAACCATCTCTAAGAATAAGGCTCCTGAGAACGTTGCGTCTTTTCCATAGATATAGCCTCTCATAGTAAGTCCACCAGAAGATTCTCCACCGAGTAAAGCATTATGTTCATCCATGCCATGGGTGATGTTTTTAAATCCAACATCAACTTCATGACATTTATAACCTAATGACTCCGCTACTAAGTCGACTAAAACTGAAGTAGCACAGTTTTTAACGATATCTCCTTTATAGCCTCTTTGAGTAATTAAATACCAATAGATAGCTGCTAGGATTTCGTTAGCGGAAACATAGTTTCCTTTTTCGTCGATAATACCAAGTCTATCTCCATCACTATCAGTGGCCATACCTAAGTCATATTCTTGGTTAACTACTGTTTCAGAGAATTCTCCAATTAAAGCTTCTTTAGTAGGATTTGGTAAGTTAAATCCAAAGAAGGCATCATGTTCTTCATTCATAATTGTGAATTGATGGATGTGGAGTTTTTCTGCTAAAGGTTTAAGACCAATAACACCAACACCATTCATATTGTTATAAAGAACTCTTAATTTATTTTTAGTCACACCTGGATCAATAAATGATTTGATGTGAGATAAATAGCTTCCTAAATTATCAAAGTCTTCAAGTAAGTCAGCTTTTCTAGCCACTCTTTCATTCATTACTTTGATATCTTTAACTTCGCCTATTTTCTTTTCCACTAATGAGGTAAAGTTAACATCTGCATCATATCCACCAAAGGTGAATACTTTAATGCCATTAAAATAGTATGGGTTATGACTTGCTGTCATCATTACACCATAGTAGTTTCTCATATCTCTAGTAGTCGACATAACTGTTGGTGTTGGGACACTATGAGTGATTAAAAAACATTTAATCTTGTTGCCATTTAAAACTTCGACAAACCACTTCGCTGCAAAATCACTCATAAAGCGATTATCATATCCGACAATGATTGGTCGATCTTGTTGATTATTCTCAATAATAATGTTGGCTATTGCTTGAGCGATATATTGGATATTCTCCTTGTTGAAGTCATCTCCAATCACTCCTCTAAAGCCACCTGTGCCAAATTGAATCTTACTCTTCATATTCATTTTTTCACTTTCCTAAAAAACTACATTTATATATTACCATTCAATTAAATAATTGAAAATACAAAACGAGAATATTTACAAAATAATCAACTAATATGACAAAAAATGACAAAAAGAAAAGGGGCCGAAGTCCCTAATCATATAAATGATTTAAGATTAACGCACTTCAATACCATCAAGGATGAATGTGTAATCTGCTGCTAATTGAGCACATGTGGAGAATCTAATAAAATTAACTCCATTAGTAACATTTGCTGCATAGTAATCATATTCATACATTGTCCAACCATTACCAGCTGGAGTGGCGGTAAAGTGATAGGTTGAACTTTGATCGGTTTCAACAGATGTTTTGGTAGCGCCTTCAGCGACTAACGCTCTTTGGAGAGCAGGGTCTCTATCACTTAAATTATCAACATCCATTAGTTGAACATAGATATGAGTTTCTGGTAAGTTCTTCGCAAAGAATTTAACGTGAACTGTATCTTTCACTAATGGCGCTGGAAGTTGAATGTTGATATATGTATCACCATCAATGCTTAAGTTATAGACATCTAATGCATTTGTGGAATTACCATAGGTGTCTGTGGTGTTATCTCTAGTTTTACCACAGTCATATTCACGGCCACTCTTATGTTGACATGTAGTCTTGGCTAAGTCGTGTTCTTCATCAATGATAGTTAATGTTTCTTCTGCTTCAGGATCAGTGCCAGTAACATTAATTGTGTATTTTGCTTTCTTAGTAACATCATCTTCTGTATAAGAAATAGTAACTTGTTTATTTTCTCCAGAGGTTGTCATATCAGGAGCAACAATAGAAATACCACTATCATCATTAGGAATTACTTTATTTGAACCATCTGTGTAATAAGCAGTAAGTTCTCCATCAAAGACAAATTCATCACCACGCTCAAATTCAGTGGTCATATTAGCAATAGTAATTGATTCGAGAGCGTTAGCTCTTGGGTAGTTATCTCTTTGGATTAAACGGAAATCATCAAAGACAACACATCCTTCGGTACATTTTGCGCTTAACCAAACATTAAGACCATCGATATCAACAGGATCCATTTCAGCAGCTTCAAAGAAATCAATTAAATTCATTTCTACTGTCACCCATTCTGTTTGATGTTTAGCGTATTCACTCCATTTAAGGTGTTTACCAGTTGTAGTTGTTCCAAAGACTGGTTTCATATAAACACCATTATCTTCTCTACCGTTATAGACAACACCTTCTAAAGGAATGAATTTATATGTTACTTTGTAAAATTTAACTTCTCTAGCAGGGATAACTGTACCAAAGTCGACACGAACCGAACATTCTCCTAATCTAATACCAATTGATCTAGATGAATATTTTGCATCAAATACTTCGTTTGTTCTTCTATGGAAGTAAGCGTTATCTTCCGCACTACTAACATGATTAAATCTATCAGAGTATTCTGCTCTTGCTAAAACAGTTTCTGGGGCACCATCATCTTCATATGAGAAGTTAATGTATTTAATTGTTACATCGTTATTTCCTTCTCCAATTGGATTAGCAACTAAACGGAAATAGAAATAATCATTTGCTCTATTTGTTTCTTGTTTAGCGCGTGTAAGTGTATCAACTAAATAATAATGTTCATTATCATATGAGCCATAGACACAGACATATTTGTCATAGCCTTCAAAGCCAACGCTTAATTTGTCTTTAATTAATGTTGGGGTAGCAATTTCGATATAACCGCCTTTTTCTAAAGTCGCAAGCGCGTTTTCTGCTAGTTTAGCTTTATCAAACTTAACTGCAATACCTCTATAATCGATTTCAGAAGAACCAAATTCACTAGTTAATCCAGTAGTGACATCATCGTTTAAATCGTAAACAAAGTTAACAGTTGGTTGAATGTGATAGTTATATTCAACAGTGACTGGTTTATAGTTTTCATCACCTTCAGCGAGGATAACTGCGTAAATATAAGAACCAACTTCTTCAGGTTTTTCACTACCTAAATCTTCTCTACCAGAGTCGGTTACTATGTAATATTTATAAATTGTGGAGTCCATTGCTCCTTCTGGATTAGTGCCATAATAGAAGTGATATGATTTACCAACATAGATGTTAAGCCCATCGACCATATCTTTAACTTCGCCACCGTTATAGTCATAAGAAACTCCAATAGTAACTTCTTCTCTAGTATCAACAGCGATAACGTTAATGATATAAGATGTTCTAGCCCCTTCATAAAGAACATTTACTTCGTAATTCTCATGAGGAACAGTCATATCTGGAACGTTTTCAATCATGTCTAATGTCATTGGAACGTTTTCTCTTGTGTCATCACTCTTTAAGACAATTAGAGTTCCTCCAGCGACTGTAAATTCATCACCAACCATATAACTTTGTTTTGGCATGCTGCCTTCTTTAATTGTGATTGATCTAACAGTAACTGTAGCTTCATTAATCGCAATGTTATAAGAGGTTCTAGCCCCTTCATAAAGAACATTAACTGTATAGCTAGAAGCCGCAACAGTCATATCTGGAGCATTTACAATCATTGATAATGTCATATTGACATCTTTAGTGGTTTGATCACTGTAACTAACGACTAGGACTCCACCAGCAACTGTAAAAACATCACCAACAGTAAATTCTTTTTGAGGTTCTGCTCCTTCTTTAATTGTGATTGAGGAAACAGTAGGAGTAGGAGGAGTAACTTCTCCACCACCTGTGTTGTTGCATGCACCTAATAGCAACAAGAAACATGCTAAAGGAACATAAAAAAGATGTTTCTTAGAATTCATAAAGAAATCTTCCTTTCATTCATTTTTTAACTTTCCTAAAAATCTACTTTTATTATAATAAACTGTTTCGCTAATTAAAAGAAAAACCGCCAAATAATTGGCGATTTCTCTAATAACTATTTAGATAATGATTTTTTAAGGATGTAATCCACTCCGATAAAGGCGCCTCCAACAATTTGTCCTTTATCTCCAAGTGGTGAATAAACGATGTTAATCTTTTGAGCAATCTTACTCGCTACTCTTCTAACTTCATTAATGTAATCATCACCGAATTTTGCTACTCTACCCGCTAAAACAATATTAGAGATATCCGTAACAGCGATTAATGATCTAAGAGCTTTTCCAACTTTATTCGCACTTTCAATTACCATTTGATGGATATCGTTATTGGTCTTATAAAGTTCAAACAAGTCTTCCATCTTAAGTTTTCTATTAACAACATTACCTGCTTTGTCTAATAAGATTCTTAATGACGCTACATCTTCAAGGTATTCAAGCTTTCCATTATTCTCACAAAGTAAGAATCCCATTTCACCAGAATATCCATTGTCGCCTCTAAATAATTCTTTATTAGCAACAAATGATCCACCAATACCATAATCAAGTAAGACAACCGCACCATTATTGCAATTTGCTAATGCACCTTTTGACAATTCACCATAGGTGATGAGGTTACCATCGTTAGTGAGATAAGTAGGAACATTATGGAATTGTTTTTCAAATGCAGCTTGGACAAAGTGTTTCTCACTACCCTCGGTTTTATCTTTAACTAAACCAGAGATAGAGATAACAATATTTTTAAGTTGAGCGTCTGAATGTGAATTGAATAATAATTCATTAGCTTTAAGGATAACTTTTTGAGTAGAGTCTTCATCGATTTCATCAATTGTCATTGAATCAGAAATAATACTTTCTTCTTTAATGTTAGTAATCGATATATCAGCGCGATGATGAACCATGTTAATGATTAAGATAAGTCCAAATTTTTCATTTAATGTATAGAAAACTTGTTTTCTACCACTACCCTTAACTGACATAGATTTAGCAACATCAATCATTCCTAAATCTAATAAATCTTTAATGATTGAAGACATAGTCGCGTTAGATAATTTCAAAGTATCCGCAAGTTGAGTGGCGGATCTTGGTTCTTTTCTAAGCAAGTCAATAACTAACTCAAAGTTAATTTCTCTACAGTAAGATTGATTTTTTCCAAGTACTCTTTCCATATCAAATCTCCTTAAAACATTTTTATTATAAAATAATAAATCTATTTTTTCAATAGACTAAAAAAATGAAAAAGACCGAGGTTGTTACCTACGGTCTTATTTACTTTTAATCTTTGAGATTAGGCGCGTTTCTTTCTAAGAATGAAGTATGCACCAAATCCAATTACGACTACTGTTAATGTACTAACAAGTACGACAGCAGATGCACCACTTCTGAAGATACCATTAGCAAGTAATCTTGATGATGGAGCTGTTGGGAGTGAGGTACCAAATGCATGACTATAGAAGTAATTGAATTGATCGTAATATGTTGCTTCACGGCCATTTGTTAATGTACACGCAACGTTTAATGCATCAGCTTGTTCAGTGAGCATTTTGCGTGATCCCATTTCTAGGAATGTTCTATAGTTATTGCCTTCTTCAGACATTGCAGAACATACCCAACCAAATCTATCAAGGAAGTCGATATATGATTTGATTGATTGTGATCTATTAATCATAATCGCTGTAATGTAGTAATAGAAATTATAAGCAGAGTTATTAGTTCCAATAACGATACCAATACGAGCATTTTTGCCTTTTAAGTTAGTGGCGAAGTCGCCGTCAGCTTTTGGAGCGTTACCTTGAACGTTTCCAGCAAATGCTACATGGTTGTTATAGCCTGCAACACCAGTTCCACCGTGTGTAGAAGCATAATTATAGTTGTTGTATGCTTCCCAAGGATTACCTTCACCATCATCTCTGAGTAAAACTTTCCATGTATCAGAATCATCAGTTAAATAAACAATTCTTAAGTATGATTTAGCGGCTGCTGAATTTTCTGGTAACTCATTCCAGAAGATAGCGATATCTTGAATGTTTTCAATGTATTGATCAGAAACCATTGCAACATTGTATTTATTAGTAGCGATAGTCTTAATATCGTCATAGATTTCTTTAAAGACACCACTTTCAGCGTTATTAATACTTTTTGAAGTAGTTTCTGGCAATTCGCTTGCAGAACCATAACTACCTAATCTAAACGCAGAGTGGTTTGCTTCATATTTACCATAATTACCAGTAAAGGTAAGAGTTGAAGTTGGATCAAAAGATGGAATTGTGAAGTTTGCGCCCGAAGATGAAACAGGAATGTCATCTTGATTAACGTATCTTGCTAAATAGTGATCAACATATGTTTTGGATGGATCAAGTTCCGCTCTTGCTCTAACAGCTTGCTTAGGTGCCATTCCACCAGCGACGACTGCGGCTAACCCTAAAGTCAATGTTGAAAGAAATAAAATTTTAGATTTCATAAAAACCTCCAATTATTTTTTAACTTTCCTAAAAATCAATTTTATTTTAACCCATTATTTTTAATTGTGCAAATCAAATATTTATTATAAATATTAGAGTTCACTAGGAGTGACAATCAAATCCCACTTCCAGGCGAATAGGTCTTCATCTTTGATATCCACTGAGAATGGGAGGATTTCTTCTTCAAGTTCGTCGATCTTCTCAATCTTTTTATTTAGATAATCATCTAATCTTTCAATCGTGGTTTCTAATCTTCCCTTAAGGAATGAGAGTCTTCCATCCATTACTTCGTAACCGAATCCTCTATTCTCTTTATCCCACCTTGCTTTGAAAGATTTCTTAAATGTATCTAATAACTTTATGATTAATGGAATATCTTTATTCTTTAAGGTTTTAAGAGTGTTCATGTCTTTTAAGTGATACGCTTTTCTTAGTCTTACACCTAGATCAACCTTCTCTTTGAGAAGATTAATTAAGTCATACATATTCTCATAGATATATGAATAATATTTACTTTCTTCTTTTGCTTTCTTTAGTTTTGGAAGATAAGAAGCATATCGATCTCGATAATCATCTTTTACAGTTTTATCAAATAAGCCAAGCATTGGATCTTGATATAAATAGAAACGACCACAATTGGTTTCTTTTGGATAATCAACATCAAATAATTCATTCGAAGAGTCTAATAGATACATGTTCTCTAACTTCTCTTCGCATACTGCAAGTAAGAGTGATTTAACTGCCTCTAAATCATTCTTACCTTCATAATCAAATACCGAATATAACGCTAAAGTTGGAAGCGCGGTGTAGTTAGAGCATTCTGCCCCACTATCACCCCAGGTCGTCACCATCACATCTTTGACTTTATATTCAATCATTGACTCTAAAGCAAATGCGCTTCTCGCTAAAGCTAATTTAATGAATGGAGAGAAGGTTGCCCAGTTCCATGCTCCACCTGCAAAATAAGTAGGGTTATCTAAAGATAAATACTTCTTTACCATATCATCATAGATTTTTTTATTATCGTGATAATAATCCCAATAGATTAAAGTGACATCTTTAGGAATCATCGCTTTAATTTCTGGAGTTAAGTCTTTATCAGAATAATAATTACCATCAACATTGACTAATCGATAATACATGTCTCCCCAAATGATTGGGTGGAAATCATATTTCTTACAAATCTCAATAACTCTTTTTAAGTGGTTATTAAATAATTCAGTTCTATCTTTTGGGAGTCCATGGATATTTTTATATTTTCCGAGTCCAAGTCCCCAACATTCATCCATTCCTAAGTGGATTAATTTACTATCATAGTCTTCTCTACATGTTTTAATCATTTCTTCGATAAAAACATAAGTCTTTTCTTCTTCCACCATGACGTTGGTTGGCCCATCTGTAACACTAGAGAAAGCATCCCATCTTAAAGTTCTTCCTAAGTGATCTAATGTTTCAATACATGGAACTAGTTCCACTCCTAATGAGTTACCATATTCCACTAGTTCTCGAATATCTTCTTTTGTGTATCTACCTCTAAGATAACCAAAATATGGATATTTTTTCATTTCATATGTGTCTTCGGTGTATAGCATTAATCTATTCATTCCAAACAAGGCCATTATCATAATGACTTTTTTCACTTGGCTAATCTTAAATGTTGCATTTCTAGAAACATCAATCATCCAGCAATTAGATTCAAAATGACGATGATAAGTGACATCATATCTATTTTCGTTTGCTCTTTCTTTAATGATTGTGAGTCCTCTAAATAAAGAAGATAGTTGTCCATATTTAATGACGACTTCTTTATCATTTCTACTTACTTGGAGCAAAGATTTATCATTATCTTCCAGATAAGTAATGTTAAGAGAGGAAAAATATTTTTCACCAAGAAACTCTTTTGCGGTTTTAATCATCTCATTCATTTTTGTAATCCTCCCATAATCTCATCCACTATTCGAGTGAGCTCATTCATATTGAGAAGTATGCGTTCTGCTAAAGTGATTTGAGTGCGACTTCTAATAAGATTATGTTCATCGTAATCAACCTTAAAATAGACATTGCCTCTAAAGTAGTCTTCTAAAAATCTCATTCCACATTCAATTGTGAGTAAATAAATAGAATATGGAATAAGTTCTATTTCTCTTTTAGTTAAGTCATCTTTCATCTCTGAAAGGTAACCCTTCATATATTCTTTAAAGATAACAAAATCAACCTTTAACTTTGTTAAATCTCTGCTATCTTCGTTTTCTCCAGTAAATAAACTTCTAAAGGCGTCACCAATATCAAACAAGAAAGAGCCAGACATTACAGTATCTAAATCAATAACTGCACTTACTTCATGAGTAATCTTATCAAATAAGACATTATTAATCTTTGGATCGTTATGAGTAACGTGAGATTTAATTGTCCCTTCTTTTAAGCCATCCATCACCTTAGAATAAGTGTCTTTATGGTTAATGATATAAGAGGCTTCTTGCTCCGCTCTTACGCGTTTAGAAAAGCTTGCGCTCTTATAAGCATCTAAGAAGTTTTGAAATCTTTTTGGAGTGTTATGAAAATCTTTAATCGTATCGGTTAAAGTTGAAGTATCAACGTCCGCTAATAAATGATGGAAATTACCAAATGCACTACCAAGTTTAAAAGCTAAAGAAGGGCTTTCTTTAATGCTTTCATAGCAAACCGTGTCCTTGATAAAGCGAAGCATACGGTAAAAGTGACCATTTACTTCAATGTATAGTTTTCCTTCCGCTGTTGGGATGATATCAAGTGAGTTCTCACCTTTCTCTTTGATGTGCTTAGTAACGATTTCAATATTGTTCATTAATCCCGCGACATCTTTAAACGCGTTTACATTAATTTCTTGAAGAATATATTCGTCTTCACTAGTGACGATGCGATAAGTAGAGTTGATATGGCCATTACCAAAAGGCTCGACAGAAATAACATTTCCTGCAAGCTTAAAGTTTTTTAATAGAGAGGTGATTCTATTATTCGCCATAAATATTATTCTTCTCCAAGGATAGAGTCTTCTTTATCGTTATCGTTTCTAAAAAGGTGAATCTTTTTCTTATCAAAGTTAACTTTGACAATGGAGTTACGTTCCATACTTACTCTTCCAGGAACCTTGATAACGATTGAGGATGTAGATTCACGGATATTAAGTTCCTTTTCTAAATCAAAATCAGAGTAGAGAAGTGTCTCACTTCCAAGTGATTCAGTGATTGAAACCTTAACTTCAAATTCACCTTTATCATCGATATGAATGTCTTCACTTCTAATACCTAAAATCGCGGAATGTTCGTTTCCATCAAGGTATTCTTCTTCGATCTTTCTCATCTCTTTGAGATTAAGATCTAATTTATTTCCCATTGGTAATTCAACATGGAGTTTCTCACCAACTTTTTTAATCATAACTTCATAGAAGTTCATTTGAGGAGTTCCTAAGAATCCGGCAACGAATCTATTCTTTGGGAAATCATATAATCTACTAGGAGTGTCAATTTGTTGAACGTATCCAGCGCTTAAAACAACAATTCTAGTTCCCATAGTTAAGGCTTCAACTTGGTCATGAGTAACATAAATAAATGTTGTATCAAGTTTGTCATAGAGTTTAGTGATTTCCACTCTCATTTGAGCTCTTAATTTCGCATCTAAGTTAGATAATGGTTCATCTAATAAGAAGAGTTTAGGAGTTCTAACAATTGCTCTTCCTAAGGCCACTCTTTGACGTTGTCCACCAGACATATTTGCAGGTAAACGTTTAAGCAATGGTTCAATATCTAAAATTTGAGCAGCTTCTTTAATACGACGATCAATTTCTTCTTTAGAGAAGTGTTTATCAACATATAAAGTTACTGGGTTAGTTTCAAAATATTGAATATCGTCATTAATCTTTTCTAGTTGAGCTTCATAAGTAGAAAGGTTTTCACTCTTTCTATTTTCAAGCACTAATTCGTAAGAGATTTTGTCATATTGCTTTTTAATAGCTTTATATTCTTTGGAGTTTTCTTCTAAACCAGTCATTGAGTTTTTAATCTCTTCAACTTTAGTTTCTAACTCTTTTCCTTTTTCGAAAGCTTTTCTTGCTTTAGCAATATCGCCTTCCATCTTTTTGGCGTCTCTTTTTAAACTTGCGATAAGTTTAGTGTCGATACCTTTAATTGGATTACCACTTTCGTCTAGTTTTGGGAAAGGAACTTTCATGTTTCTTAAGCCGAACGCCATATTGTCATAAGCAGTCATGTGTGGATATAACGCATAGTTTTGGAACACCAT